>CABVRZ010000009.1 GCA_902500775.1 uncultured Nitrospira sp. | reverse complement strand
CCCTATCCATCATGGCTCCTAGAAGATCAACCCAGCGCTTAACCGGACAGTAATGATAAACCTGTTGAAGATAGCGCACAGTATTTGAAGAATTTGGACCGTGGGGCTAGAGGGGTAAAGTTAAGTACTTTGGAGGGTTCGGTGTCCTTAGTATCATTAGTATCATTTGTGACGGCAAGTAAAACGGCACTGGAGTATAGAGATGCACTCAGATAGCACTGAGAGGAATAGTTAAGAGCGGGGGCACATCTTGTCTCATTCTTTCCTTCTCTTTCTGCCCTGATACATAGGACGTGCTTGTGCAGATTGGTTGAAGAGGCTGGTGGGGTGATGTGCGGCTGGATTGAGCCATGAGCAGCCGTCGAAGTAAAGACTGCCAGAGAAAGCATGCCTGTTTGATGAAGGGAGTGGACTATGCCACAACTGCTCGTGCGTAATCTGACAGATAACGTAGTCGTTCGACTTAAAAAGCGCGCGAAAACTCTAGGACGGTCACTCCAGGCAGAGGTCAAGGCCATTCTGGAAGAGGCTGCGAAGAACGTACCAGAGGACTTTTGGAAAGAGGCCGACCGGATTCGGGAGCAGCTTAAACGATCTGATTGGAAGTTTAGTGACAGTGCCGCTCTCACTCGAAAGGACCGTGATCGGTAATTTCCTACATTCTTGATATCAGTTCGGAATGAAGACCTTTAGCACAGCTCAAGAGACCATCGAGATACTTCCTTCTATTAGCGTAGCAGCCACGCCGCTACATCGACAACTTCTCCGTCACATTCCGCATCTGTACGCCATGGACCAGTGAGGCCCCACCGCGGATAGCGCATGCGACGTGTACCGCCTCGGTCATCTCTTCAATATTCGATCCCTTTTCCAGCGACGATTGCGTATAAGCATCGATGCAGTAGGGACATTGCACGGTGTGGGCGACGGCTAGGGCAATGAGCGCTTTCTCCCGTTCAGTCAGTGCACCTTCGGCAAAGACGGCGTCGTAGTAACTCTTGAACTTGTTCCACAGCTCCTTGTTGCCTTTTCCAATCTCGGCAAACTTTCCCAAATCATGCGAATGATAGTATGAGTCCACGGGGACCTCCTCTGGCGATTGGATGTGAAGAGAAAAAACAAGCGGCGGAACGGTCAGGCGTTACCAGGAGGAATTGGGTCGACATCAGCGAGGGCTTTGGAAAATCGTTCACCCACGATGTCGGTTGCCTTGGCCATGAGGTCCATCACTTCTTGCCATTCTGTAGGGAGCAAGTCTTGTTTCAACTGCGGATGGATGGCCCATTGCGCTTCAACTTGTGTGCCTTTGCGGCTGACAAGCACGCGGAGCAACTCTACTTCCCAGGCCTGGTCACCAGGGTTGTCACTGGATGCTGATGTGTTCGGTTGTTCGGATGGAGGAACAGCGCGTGCCATGAGATCCTTTGGTGATAAAATCGTAGAAGCAGCATACCCCATCCTCTGTCGGCTTGTATATCCACGTCATGCACAAGCAGTGCGGATTCCTTCCGGTGTCACGTCTCGGAAGGTGCTTCGTTCAACACGGTGAGCATCGCCTCGTGGATGTGCCCATTGCTTGCTACGAGCTCTTGTCCGTAGATGGAAAGGTCATTCCCGTTGAAATCCGTCAGACGCCCACCCGCTTCACGTGCGATGACTGAGCCCGCTGCCATATCCCAGGGATTGAGCCGCACTTCCCAGAACCCATCGAAGCGTCCCGCTGCCACATAGCACAGATCCAAAGCAGCTGATCCTGTTCGTCTGAGCCCCTGCACTTTCAGGGCAAATTTCGCAAAATGATCGAGATTATTCCGTTTGGTTTCTCGGATGTCATAGGCAAAGCCAGTGACCAAGAGACTGCTGTCGAGGGTCTGGGTCTCGGTTACATGGATAGGCCGACCGTTCAGGTGTGCACCGCGATGTTCGAAGGCTGTGAACAGGTCGTTCCGTGTAGGGTCAAAGACAACACCGAGGATACACCGCCCCTCGTATTCAAGACCGATAGAGACACAATAAGCAGGATAACCATGCGCGAAGTTGGTGGTTCCATCGAGTGGATCGATGATCCATCGATAGGGGGACTGTCCCTTGTCGATGCGACCTCCCTCTTCGGCCAGGACATGATGATCCGGGAAGCGAGTCTTCAGGTGATCAATGACGCATTGCTCGGCGGCACGGTCCGCGTCAGTGACGAGATTGATGGGGGTCTTGTATTCGATCAGAAAGCCGGTTCCTGCGTAGCGTCGTAGCAGGGCCCCTGCGGCTTGACCAGCCTCGATCGCGGTTTGGAGAAGGACATCGTGTGAGGGGGATTTGTAAGAACTCGGCACGCCCGATTGTAGCACGACCGGACTTGCGGCCGACAAAAATTCTGCTACTCTTGCAACAGCAAGCCTTATGATCATCGGCCATTCAAGGATTACTTGCTTGCAAGAGACAGAACCAAGTAGACAATGTATTATTGAAATAATACGGCTTGACAAGGTTTATAAGCAATGATATAAAGCAAGCATGCTTTAGTGAGGAGTTCGTGGAGGAATTAACAGACATTCTCGTTGGGCTTGAGCAACGGATCAACGCCTATAAGAATCGGTATCAAGAGCTTGAAAAGAAACGTCGCCGGCTTGATGACGAGATTGCCACGATCAAGAAATATCTCGAACTTGCTGAAACGCTCTATCGTGTTGAGGCCGATAAGGCCAAGCTTGCCAGTCTCTCCAACCAAATTATTACCACGGATGATTCCAAGGGGATTCGACCGGTTCCGGTTATGGACGTCACTGATCAGTCCCGAGAAATTCTACTTGGGCGGAGTAAGTATGTAGGGAAGAGCGTTCCTCAGGCCGCCTATGAAATACTCCGGGAATCCAATCGAGCCATGCATGCAAAGGAACTCGTTCAACGGTTGATCGAAGGCGGGTTGCAGATCAAAGGAAAAACACCGCTAACATCGATTGCCACCTCGCTGAAACGTGATAAGCGCTTCAGAAAAGTCGGTCCCAATACGTTCGAAGCTTTAGACGATATGCTGATTCAAGCCGTCTAGTAGTTGATGTTCACGGGCCAAACTTGACAATGCGAAGGGGGGTGAGACTCTTGGCAACGAAGAAGGCAGCAAAGAAGAAGAAGAAGTAAGCCCCATTGTGATGTGATACGCCGGAGGTGAGATCTCTCACCTCCGGCGTACCATCCGTGATGTTCTCGATGATGTTTTGGTCCTACCTGGCAGGCCGCAACTCACCAAACACAAAAAAGTACGCGTCTAGGAGCTACGAGGCCTGAAGCGCTACGGCTGGTTGGAGTGGAGTGCGGTATGGAGTTGAACGCACTTCCACCTCTGAGACATCGGTGTTCAGAAGCACCCACTTGTCTGGTTGGGTTAGGATCTGCTGAACAAGTCGAGTGTGGAGTGCATGTCCTGATCGATCAGCGACAACGTGCCCGATGAAGGGCATCCCCAAGAGAGAAAAATCGCCGATCAGGTCCAAAATCTTGTGTCGGACAAACTCATCATCAAAGCGAAGGCCGGACTGATTCACGATTCCGTCGCCAGAGAGAACGACCGTGTTGTCGAGTGTTCCACCTTTTCCGAGTCCGCGAGCCCATAAGGCTTGAACTTCTTGGAGAAACCCAAATGTTCGTGCCTCCGCGATCTCATTCTCAAACGTGCCGACTGAGCAACCGTAGGCATACGTTTGCGTCTTGATCAGCGGATGCTCGTAGTGAATCGAATAGGTGATGCGTGGGGTAGAGGATGGCTCAATCCGTACGCGCTTTGATCCGTCAATGATTTCAATCGGTGCCATGATCTTGAGAAACGGTTGCTTTCGGTTTTGTGACACCACGCCAGCAGATTGAATGAGTCTGACGAATGGTGCGGCACTTCCATCCATGACAGGCACTTCCGTGGCCGTCACTTCGACAAAGGCGTTATCAATGTCCATGCCGGACAGAGCCGCCAGTAAATGCTCAATGGTTTGGACCTGAAACCCATTCCCCTTAATGGCGGTGCACAATTCCGTTGGGATTTTATGCTCGATGGAAACAGGCAAATACGCATCAACGTCGGAACTACGGTTCACGAAAACGATGCCGGTGTCTGGCGGTGCAGGTCGCAGCGTGATTGAGGCGGATTGACCTGAGTGGAGCCCTACGCCGGAACAGGTGACCGTTGATGCTAAGGTTTGTTGATTCCGCACAAGCCCTCCCTCGTTAGAATCCTAGTTCTAGGGCACCATTCGCCAAAAGAGACATAAGCAATTATAGTGCCGAAGTTAGCTTAACATAACAGCATGATTTTAAATGTAAAGTATTAAATCAAAAAAATGTTACTCTGTATCAAAAAAGGCACATCTGTGTGTTTCACAATTCTCAAACTGTAGACAATAGGAAATTTTGTCATGATGGACAAGGGGTTATCCAGTATTAGCAAGGCAGTCGATGGCCTGCCGGGGACTGCTTCAGGGGGAGGCAATGAAGCGGAACAGATGAGTCTTTGAGCGAGGTGTTTCCGTCTCTACCAAATCCACGTAGAAGTGCGACATGCCGGAGGCGTTGGTCGTGGAAGAAGGGCGGAGTTCTGTCTCTTGATGGCACAGAGAGTTTCGTCATGTGTCTCTCTGTTTCAAAGCCCACAGTGGTATTTCAACCGCTCAAGCGTTTAGCCCAAACCGCCAGATCTGCATAGTGTCAAAAATAAGTGAACAGATGACAGTTGAGCAGAGTGAGGTACGCTCACCGAGAGCCGCAGCCTCACTGTGGCCTCGGCATGGCTTGGCCGAGAATATCGAGAGGGGTGTCCAGGGGCAATCTTGGTCTGGACAGAGCCGTGCCTGTGGCGTAGGAGTCGCAGAAGACCTCTTGCTGAAGGCCGAGAGGTCAAATCCAACATTTCCTTCGGTTGATGAATCGTCTGACATAGACGGCGGTGTCTTGGCCCTCTCATCTGAGGCGTATTCAATTCCTGAGAAGATGGTCGACCATAAGTTCGCCATGCGGATGCTGACAGTGCGCCTGATGGTCTAACACGTCGTGTAGAGGAGTAGGAGCCTCATTCGACCGATAACGCATGCCACACGGCCATTGTATGGGAGTGCGTGAGCGAAAGAATCATAAGGAAACTGAGGGAGGGAAGAAGCCGTGCCACGGTATACACCCGGCCTTAACTTCTTCACTGAAGAAGCCGAATAAGAAGCGGGAGACCGCATAAAGGGTAGGCCATCATGAACGTGAGTCCCTTGGTGTGGATTAGTTTTGGATTAACGAGTCTGACGCTCAGTGTCATGCTCGCCGGGGATGCCTTGGTCGATCTGGTCCCTAACCGTGCCCGCCAAGATTTTGAATACCGTCGTGATGTGGCTGAAGCCTTGGCGATTCAATACTCTGCCTTGGCAGAGCATAATCAGGTTGAAACCATCAAACTGTCGATGGAGCGGTTCGCTCAACGGAATTCAGAGATTCGTTCGTTGGCGCTAATTTTGAAGGGTGGAAACGTTCTTGCACAGATCGGTGATCATGCCCACATTTGGGTACAGCCATCTGGAGACGCATCATCACTAGAGTTTCTCCAAGTCCCGATCTTTGCAGGAGACCAGCCGTGGGGTGTGCTTCAAGTCGCATTCCGCAAAGCTGACTTGTCGGAAATCGAGCGCTTTTTACATGATCCATGGGTGCACTTCCTCGCCTTCGTCAGCGCGATGGGATTTTTAGGCTACCTTGTCTTTATGAAGCGTACCCTGCGCCAGCTGGATCCCTCTGGCATTGTGCCCTCACGGGTGAAAGCTGCACTGGATGCCCTGACACAGGGTGTGGTCATGATTGATACCCGGGATCTCATCGTGCTGACCAACGATGCATTCAGTCAGGCGGTCGGTAAATCGGTGCAGGCATTGATCGGATCCGATCTTGGGTCACTCGACTGGAAATCCGTTGTCTCAACAGAGGCCCTGTCGATCCATCCCTGGACTCGGGCAGTCATGGACCGACAACCGCAAGACCATATCCCGTTGCTCTTGACGCAACCAAGCGGCGAATCGCGGAAGTTTATCGTGAATACCGTGCCGATTATGGACGATGAGACAACCGTAAGAGGTGCCTTGGTTTCATTTCACGACGTGACAGAGCTGGATCGAGCGAATTCGCAACTCAAGGAGGCCAACAATGAGTTGGAGGCCTCTCGTGTCCAGATTCTGCAAAAGAATCAGGAACTCGAGGTGACAAACACGAATTTGCACGTCGAGATGGATCATCGAAAGAAAGCTGAAGCGGAAAAGGAAAAGCTGTATCAGCAGCTCATGAATGCCTCACGACAAGCAGGTATGGCGGATGTTGCGTCAAGCGTGCTCCACAATGTGGGGAATGTGCTGAACAGTATCAATGTCTCCACAGATACCTTGCTCAAGACGCTCAAGAAACCGATAGTGGGAGATGTCTGCCGCATCGCGGCGCTATTCAATGAACATCAAGAAAATTTGCAATCATTTCTGACGGTTGATCCAAAGGGGAAACAGATCCCTTCTTACTTGGGATTGGTCGCCGAGTCACTCAGTGGGAGTCATCAAACCATCCAGCACGAACTCGACTCGCTGGTGAAAAAGGTTGATCACATCAAGCAAGTGGTCATGTCGCAGCAAGATATCGCGCGTGCGGGGAGTATTCGAGAGCCCGTCTCGGTCGAAGACATGATGGAACAGGCGCTGATGATGGCGATGCCTGAACCGCAAAAATATCACATCCAGGTGGTGCGGGATTATCATCCCATTCCGACCATTATGACGGATCGACACCAGGTGCTGCAGGTGTTGGTCAACCTCATCACGAATGCCAAGAATGCAATGGCTGAGTACTCAGAGAGTACGCGCTGCCTGACCTTGCGGCTGAGTGTGCCCATTGGCAGCGCCTTCGCGCGATTGGAAGTGATCGACACGGGTGGGGGGATCAAGGCCGAAAACCTCCCCAAACTGTTCGCACAGGGCTTTACCACGAGAAAGGCTGGTCATGGGCTTGGGTTGCATAGTTCCGCCATTGTGGCGAAGAACCTTGGTGGTGCCTTGCAGGCGCAGAGTGCTGGTGAAGGCCGGGGGGCGACGTTCACGCTCGATCTTCCGTTGGTTCTTGTTGAGGCCGCCGCATGACCACTGACCGAGACGCAAGCAATCGTCGGATCCTCATCATTGACGACAACGTCAATATTCATGAGGACTTCAGGAAAATCTTGTCCCCGCCGATAGAATCCGGAGCACTGGACCAGGCACGGGCGGCTTTGTTTGGGGAGACTCCGACTCTTCCCACGCAGGTATCGTATGAATTGGAGTTTGCGAATCAAGGACGAGCGGGATTTGGTTTGGTCCAGACGGCGCATCAGAAGGGAACGCCGTATGCCGCGGCCTTTGTGGATATGCGTATGCCGCCGGGATGGGATGGGCTCGAGACCATTGAACATCTATGGTATGTCGACCCCGAAATCCAAGTCGTCATTTGTTCGGCATATTCGGATCATCCCTGGGAAGATGTCAGTCGTCGTATCGGTGATACCGACAAGTTGCTCATTCTCATGAAACCGTTCAGCAGTATCGAGGTTGTCCAACTGGCCAATGCCTTGACCAAGAAATGGAACCTGGCGCGTGCCGTGAAGCAACAGATTAATGATCTAGGAAAGAATGTGAGCCAACGGACGACCGATGTGCGTGCCATGAATCAACGGCTTCAGGAGCATATTGCGACCCGAATGATGCGATCTGATTCTATCGATGCACGGGAACCGGCTGGGGCGATGCTTCGTGAGAAGGAAGAGTTTTTCGCGATTATGAGTCACGAAATTCTGACACCAATGAACGAGTTAATTGCGAGAGTATCCCTGTTGCGCGATAGTCCGCTGAATTCTGTTCAGCGTCAGCACGCCTCGACGCTTGACCGGTGCGCACAGGACCTACTCTCCTTGATCAAAGATATGCACGAGTTTTTGGCCAGTCCAAGACACGCGACCGAGGCGAGGGATCATCTCGAAGGGTAGGAGGCTCTCAAAGTGGAGTCGGCGTCCATGCATCTGGGTAACCACAGCAAGCATCCTCGTGTTTTGATCGTCGACGACAATCAGGCGATCCACGAAGACTTTCGCCGAATCCTTCACCATCAACCAGAAGATGAATCGCTGAATCAGGCACGTAAGGATTTGTTCGGTGGTGCGCCGCTCGTCGAGGCGCTGGATCGATTCGAGTTGGACTATGCGATTCAGGGGCAGGCGGCTCTGACACTGGTGCAGATGGCTCGGCAAGAGGGACGCCCCTATGCCGTGGCATTCGTCGATATGCGGATGCCGACGGGATGGGATGGCCTGAAGACGATAGAACGCCTGTGGGAGGTTGATGGTCGGATTCAGGTCGTGATCTGCACGGCGTATTCGGACCACTCGTGGGCAGAAATTTCGGCACGGTTGGGGATGAGTGATCGGTTGCTGATTTTGCGCAAGCCGTTCGATGCGATCGAGGTGCAGCAGATTGCTGCGGCACTGACCCGCAAGTGGGAGTTGGGGCGTGATGTCCGGGTACAGATTGAAGATCTGGTCGCACAGGTTAATGCCAGAAACCGGGAACTTCTTGCGGCGAACCAGCGTCTTGAACAACAAGTTGCCGAACGGACAGCCGAACTTCAACAGCGCAATGGCGAACTGCAGAATATGGTGGAGGCGCTGAAAGAGGCCAAAGTAGAGGCGGACAAGGCCAACCAGGCCAAGTCTCAGTTTTTGGCGCGCATGAGCCATGAGATTCGAACCCCCATGACCGGGATGCTCGGCTTCAATGAGGTGTTGCTCTCGACCTCACTAACCAACGAGCAGCGTCACCTCGTCCAAAGTATCCATACGAACGGCGGGCAGCTGCGTCAGATCGTCAATGACATCCTCGACCTATCCAAGATCGAGGAAGGCAAGATGGACCTCCACATCGCGGAGGTCGATCTGGTTGCAACCATACGGGAGATTGTAGGTCTGTTTCTTGAGCCTGCGCGACAAAAAGGGTTGAGTCTCGAATGTCAGATCGACCCGGCACTCCCTGCGCTGTGGCAAGGGGACGGAGTACGACTACGGCAGATCTTGATGAATCTTGTGAGCAATGCCGTCAAGTTTACGGAGCGGGGCGGCATCCTGATTCACATTGAACGTGTCGAGGATTGCCATGAGAGCGCTCTCTTCAAAATGACGGTGTGCGACACGGGAGTCGGCATTCCTCTCGAGGCGCAGCACAAGATCTTCGATCCCTTCGCCCAAGCGGATGGCTCGATCACGCGGCAGTATGGGGGGTCGGGTTTGGGGCTGGCTATCGTGCAACGCCTTGTTCGATTGATGGGGGGGGATATCGGCCTCACTAGTATCCCAGGACAGGGCTCGACGTTTTGGTTTACGGTTCGTCTTCAGAAACAGAGTGCACAGGACACGAAAGTCGGTGGCAACCAGCCATCGGATCAGCTCACCATCCCAGTCCCAGGGATTGCGATGACGGCAACGCATGCCTGTGGCGTGTCCTCCAAGCCACACGCGCGTGCACGTATCCTCTTGGCTGAGGACAATTCGACCAATCAAGAGGTGTTTGTGCGTATGTTGGAACTTTGTGGTGAATCAGCCGATGTGGTGAGTACGGGCAGAGAGGCCGTGGAGGCGATGGAGCGAGCGCAATATGACTTGGTTCTGATGGACTGTGAGATGCCAGAAATGGACGGTTTAACGGCGTGTCGAGAGATTCGCCGACGTGGGGCGACCAAACCTGATGGTACGCCTGTTCGGATTATCGCGTTGTCCGGCTACGCTGTCAGCAGCTATCAAGATGCCTGCCTTGCCGCTGGCATGGATGGGTTTCTCTCTAAGCCGGCCGGGCTGAAGGAGATTCGCAGTGTGTTGCACGACTGGTTGTCTACGAGTCAATCGCTGGCGGCCTAACGAGCGGGATCGGGTCTCCTGTTTGATCGAGTCAGCAAGGCTATACAGATGATGAATCACTCAGAAAATCGTCGGCTGTTGGTTGTTGATGACAACGTCTTGATCCACGAGGACTTTCGTAAAATTCTCCAGCCGAGGCACGAGACGCAGCGTCTAGATGAGGTGCGTGCAGCCATTTTTGGTAGCACTCCACGCCCGAAGCCACTGATGCGGTTCGAATTGGATTGCGCCGAGCAGGGGCAAACGGCATTGGCCTTGGTGCAGACGGCTTGCCGGGAAGGTCGACCTTATGCCGTGGCGTTTGTGGATATGCGCATGCCACCAGGCTGGGATGGGTTGGAGACAATCGAGCATGTCTGGGCAGTCGATCCAGAGATCCAGATGGTGATTTGCACGGCGTACACGGATCATTCCTGGGAAGACATCATTCATCGATTGGGGTATGACGATCGCTTGTTGATCGTGCAAAAGCCATTTTCCAGTGTGGAGGTCTCGCAATTGGCTACGGCCTTAACCACCAAGTGGAACCTGGCACGCCAAGCACGTCAACGATTGGAAACTGCTGAGGCTGTCAACGTCGCCAAGTCGGAGTTCTTGGTCAATGTCAGCCATGAAATTCGTACACCCATGAATGGCTTGATCGGCATGGCAGAACTCTTGTTACAGACGCCTCTTAGCGAGAAGCAGCGAGGGTATGTCGGAACCCTACAGAAGTCTGGACTGGCCCTGGTGCACCTCATCGATGACGTACTCGATCTGTCCAAGATAGGGGCGGGAAGGTTGGAGCTCGAAATGAGTCCCTTCGATCTGTGTCAGCTGGTGCAGGGCGTTCGAGAACTCTACACCGCTCAAGTTGAGAGCAAGGGATTGAAGTTGACGGTGGCACTTCCTGACCGCCATCTTCCAGCCTACGAAGGTGATCCAGATCGTATCCGGCAGATCCTACACAACCTGCTTGGGAATGCCCTCAAATTTACGAAGAAGGGGGAAATTGCACTCCACGTGGCAGTGGCGGAGGAGACCAAGGAAACCGTGATGCTGAGACTGACCGTGCGGGACACTGGTATTGGAATGGACGCAGTCGTGTTGGACAAGCTCTTCATACCATTTACGCAGGGCGATGGATCCTCGACCAGAAAGCATGGCGGGCTGGGGCTTGGGCTGGCGATTGTTAAACAACTGGCTTGCAAGATGGGCGGGGACGTGGGTGTCGACAGTGTGCCTGGGACAGGGTCGACATTTTGGTGTACGCTACGGCTCAGGAAGCTTGTGGCGCAGCCGCTGCATGCGCAAGCGAGTTAATACGGCATTCTGAGGAGTTCTCGGGGGAGGGCGGGTGACAAGCACGGAGAACAATCGGCGTATTCTGGTCGTGGACGACAATGTGTCGATCCATCAAGACTTCCTGAAAATTCTCCAGCAGGAAACGGGATTAGAGGCTCTGGAGTTGGCGCGGACCGCCCTATTCACTGAGTCCGGTTTGGCCCGGCGCCGCGATCATTTTACGGTCGATTGTGCAGATCAAGGGGCCGGCGCACTGGATTTAGCTGAAGCGGCGGGCAAGGAAGGGAAGCCGTATGCGGTGGCATTTGTGGATATGCGGATGCCGCCAGGTTGGGACGGGCTGGAGACCATCGAGCGTCTCTGGGGAGCTGATCCTGAGTTACAAGTCGTGATCTGCACAGCGTATTCCGATCAACCGTGGGATGAGATCCGGGACAGAATCGGACGAACTGACAAGTTACTGATCCTCCAAAAGCCGTTCAATAGTATCGAGGTGTTGCAGCTCGCAACGGCGCTCTGTCGGAAATGGGACCTCGCAAGAACAGTTGCGGGGCAAGTGAGCGAGTTAAATCATCTTGTTGACGGGAGGACTACGGAGCTCCGGCACGCGAACCGACAGCTGACTGAATTCAATGAAGCGCTGATGCGGACGGTTGCGAGCCTTGAGGCCGCACAGACCGAAATCTTACGCCAAAACAGGGAACTGGATCGTCTGGCCTCACGGGATTCGTTGACTGGATGCCTCAATCGCCGTGCATTTTATGCATTGTTTGAAGAGGTGTTTGCCGGGGGCCGTCAGCAGGGGAATGAGCTCTGCTGTCTCATGGTCGATATCGACCATTTTAAGCGGGTGAATGACGAATTTGGGCATGCCGTCGGGGATCAAGCGATCCAAGCCGTTGCGGACTGCATTCAGTCAGGGGTTCGGCTGGCGGACATGGTCGGGCGCTATGGGGGAGAAGAGTTCTGCCTGATGTTCCCGAAGACAACGTTGGTTGAGGCGACGGTATTGGCGGAACGTCTTCGAGTCCGTGTGGCCGCGGAAGCTGGCAGTCGTGTGCGAATGGCGTCAGGCATGACGCTCACGGTGAGTATTGGTGTATCGACCAGTGCATTTGGAGCGCGCGCGCCACTGGAGTTGATCGATCAAGCAGATCGGGCGCTCTATGCCGCAAAGGAGAGCGGCCGCAACTGTGTGATGGCGATGGATGTGCTGGTTCCGGGGACCATTCCTTCTGAACAGCTTGAGCTTCAGGTTCGCCGAGTTACCCCACGTGAGTCGACTTCTACCACCATCAGATAAACAGTGCCTGGAGAGAACGGTACCGATGGCCTTGGCATTGATGTCCGTGCCAGCCCCTCTGCTATCTCCCTCTTCAGTTCTATAGGGTGAGAAGCACGCGGCTTGGGGAGTCACGGTTGTGGGAGGTGAGATGGGGGGGCAAAGCGATCGTTCGTACATGGTTCATTGTATAATGGCCCTCGATGGTACGCCTCTTCAGTCATTTTCAGTCTTCAGTCGGCAAGAAGATGGTCATAGCTCTGACCGGCCTTGGTCTTGTCGCCTATGTCGTTTTTCATATGCTGGGGAATCTTCAGCTGTTCGAAGGGCCCCAGGCACTCAACAAGTACGCGGCCTTTCTTCGTGATATACCGATTTTGCTCTGGACGGTCCGCATCGGGTTACTGAGTCTTGTGGTGGTTCACATTGGACTCGCGATTCAGCTGAGCATGCGCAACCGTCGTGCTCGTTCCGTCGAGTACACCATTCACCGATATCGACAAGCATCGATCGCGTCCAGGACCATGACGATCTCGGGAATTGTTCTGTTGGTATTTGTCGGCTTCCATCTCCTGCATCTCACAGCTGGGGTTATCGATCTAGGGTTCTCGGAGCGTCTCGATTCAGAGGGTCATCGGGACGTCTACGGCAAGGTGGTTCATGCCTTTCAAAATCCCTTCATAGTGATCATCTATCTTGCAGGGCAACTGGGGCTCGGTCTTCACCTGAGCCATGCCATTTCCAGCAGTCTACAGACCATGGGGCTTGAACGAGCGGCGTTGAATCGTCTGCTGCAAGGCCTCGGTGTAGCAATCGGATTGCTGGTGGTGCTTGGGAATATTGCTATTATCCTTGGAGTCTTTTTGGGGATTGTGCACTGATGAGGCGACTGGATTCAAAAATTCCGTCTGGGCCTCTGGAAAGTAAATGGGATCGGCATCGGTTCAGCGAAAAGTTGGTCAGTCCCAATAACAAGCGGAAGCTCACTGTGATCGTCGTCGGCACGGGTCTTGCCGGCGCAAGCGCGGCTTCGACGTTGGGGCAACTCGGGTACCACGTGGAGTGCTTTTGTTTCCACGACAGTCCCCGCCGGGCCCATAGCATTGCTGCGCAAGGGGGCATCAACGCGGCAAAGAACTACCAGGACGACGGAGATAGTGTCGGGCGATTGTTTTATGACACGATCAAAGGCGGTGATTTCCGCTCCCGAGAAGCCAACGTGTACCGACTCGCTCAGGTCAGCACACAAATCATCGATCAATGCGTGGCACTCGGTATCCCTTTCGCCAGGGAATATGGCGGTCAATTGGCCAACCGCTCGTTTGGGGGTGTGCAAGTCTCCCGGACGTTCTACTGTCGAGGACAGACTGGACAACAGCTCCTGTTAGGGGCCTATTCGGCACTCTGCTGGCAGATCGAACGTGGTCAGGTTACGATGCACCCGCGTACGGAATTGCTCGACCTGATTCTGGTCGATGGGCAAGCTCGCGGCATTGTGGCACGGGATTTAGTCACCGGACATATCAGCGCTCACACTGCCCATGCCGTGGTGCTCGCCACGGGTGGGTACAGCAATGTGTACTATCTCTCGACCAATGCGAGCGGATGTAACGTGACGGCTACCTACCGGGCATGGAAGCATGGGGCATCGTTCGCCAACCCGTGTTTTACCCAGATTCATCCGACGGCAATCCCGCCAGGCGATGCTCATCAGGCCAAGTTGACCTTGATGTCCGAATCGCTCCGAAACGATGGCCGGTTATGGGTGCCGAGGGCACCCTCGGACTATCGGTCGCCCGGCGACATTCCCTCAGCAGATCGTGACTATTTTCTGGAGCGACGATATCCGAGGTTCGGGAATCTCGCCCCTCGGGATATTGCCTCGCGTGCGGTGAAAGTTGTGTGTGACGAAGGTCGTGGCGTTGGGCCTGGTGGTCAGGGTGTGTACCTTGATTTTTCCGACGTTGTCGAACAACAAGGGCTTGAAGTGGTTCGTGAGCGCTATGGCAATCTGTTCGATATGTACCATCGCATCACGGGAGAGGATGCCCACCAGGTTCCGATGCGGATTTACCCGGCGCCCCACTATACGATGGGAGGACTCTGGGTGGATTATAACTTGATGAGCACGGTCCCGGGGCTTTTCGTCATCGGTGAAGCAAACTTCGCGGATCATGGCGCCAATCGGTTGGGTGCCAGCTCGCTGATGCAAGGACTGGCTGATGGCTATTTTATCCTTCCCTATACAATCGGCCATTATCTGGCGACGGCCAAACTCCCATCTATTCCGGATGATCATGCGGATGCTCGCGAAGCGATGCGGCTGGTGGCGGCGCGGATCCACCGCCTGCTGGCGGTGCAGGGACGCCGGACCGCTGCGATGTTTCATCGAGAGCTCGGGACGCTGTTGTGGAATCATTGTGGTATGTCGCGCAACGAAGGGGGGCTCACGTCGGCATTGCGATCGATTCCCACGCTGCGTGAAGAGTTTTGGCGGGAGGTGATGGTGCCAGGGTCGGGAGAGTCCTTCAATCAGGAGTTGGAGTATGCGGGGCGGGTGGCGGACTATCTTGAGTTCGCAGAATTGCTCTGTCACGACGCTCTCCACCGTCACGAGTCATGCGGCGCGCATTTTCGTGAGGAATATCAAACGGAAGATGGCGAGCCACGGCGAGACGATGGGCGGTTTGCTTATGTGGCGGCCTGGGAATATCGAGAGGGAGCTGTGCCGATCTTGCACAAGGAACCGCTGGCGTTCGAATTCGTTCCTCCGACGATGAGAAGCTATCAATAGTTGGTAAAGGGTGAGCGGTAAGGGGTGAAAGGCATAGGAGTCGGATTGCTGCACAGGTTATGAAATTCACGTTGAAGATTTGGCGCCAGAACGGTCCACACGAACGGGGTCAGTTCGTCACCTATGAGGCGAACGAGGTCAGCCCAGGTATGTCCTTTCTGGAAATGCTCGATGGTGTCAATCAGAGGCTGCTCACTCAGGGTGAAGAGCCTGTTGCATTTGAACAGGATTGTCGCGAAGGGATTTGTGGGAGTTGCTCGCTGGTCATCAATGGGATTCCCCATGGTCCAGATCAGGGCATCACGACTTGTCAGTTGTACATGAGACGATTCTCTGATGGCGCGCGCATTACGATTGAGCCCTGGCGGGCCAGAGCCTTTCCGATCCTGAAAGACTTGGTGGTGGATCGCAGCGCGTTGGATCGGATCATGCAGGCAGGCGGGTATATCTCTGTTAATACCGGTGGAGCCGTGGACGGGAACGTCCTCTTGATCGGGAAGGATCAAGCAGAAACCGCGATGGATGCGGCGTCCTGTATTGGGTGTGGGGCCTGTGTGGCGGCTTGTAAGAATGCCTCCGCGATGCTGTTTGTCGCGGCCAAGGTGTCCCACTTGGCGACCCTTCCACAAGGAAGGCCGGAGCGAGCGAGTCGTGTGAGCGCCATGCTTGAGGCGATGGATCGAGAAGGGTTCGGGACCTGCGGCAATCAGTCCGAGTGCGAGGCCGTGTGTCCCAAAAGCATCCCTGTTCGTTTCATTGCCAATCTCAATCGTGAATATCTCCGTGCAGGTATCGTCGAATCTGGTCTCCCCAGTGAGTCGCAGTCCCCGTATGCAGAGTCCTCATAGCAGAATTCCTTCATTAGGCATCGTCTCTTCTCAAACTGAACTCCAAATGGGGTAATAGGCTGACGGAAACTGAGGTTGTGCCAGAAAGCAATGAGCTTGACTGTCAAGGAAAGGCCGATATAGTTCGATCAAGGATTATCACGAGATTCCCGTCGGTCGGAGCGGAGCATGGGGGTACAGGTCGTGTGTCCTCAGTGTCAACTTGACGGCGCAGTTCGAGTGTCGGCCCAGTCGCCGCGTGAATTTCTTGCCTCGCTGTTGTGGCTGGCCCCCTTCCAATGTCAACAGTGTTCCCACCGGTTTCTCGCCCGACGCATGAGTCTTCCAGGCGTCTCACCCCTCACGGAACGTCGGGAATACATGCGTATTCCGGTCAGGCTCTGCCTCTCATTCTCCGGTGGGCGAGTACGAGGGGAAGGCACTGTGTTGGACCTCTCATTGGGAGGCTGCGTCATCCAGAGTGGAGCACATGTACGAGTTGACGATATCTTTTATCTCGAGATCATCCTGGCCAAGGATGAGCCGCCGGTCGAGGCCGCGGCCATTGTGCGCTCCGTCAGCGCCCGTGGCATTGCGTTCAAGTTCCTGCGGAAAGCGCAAGAAAATAAACGCCTGATGGCGTTTATTCAATCACGTTCGGGATCCAACTCATCGATCCCGCTCAAAGTTGCCTAATTAGTTCTCTCCAAGTAGCTTCCCTCTCCGCCACCGTGAACCTGTCTTAGTCAATCCATCGGTTCCAGTGAAGGGACTCCTTTGTCGTGTGGAGCTGCTTGACCGACATATCTTCATGATTATTCCTCGTGGTAGCATGCAAGCACGGTTGGAAGGTACCGCATCCTGAGCGTCTTGCTGAAGGAGGGAATGATGGGACGGACTTGGTGGAAAGCAATGGTGGTCACGACAGTGGCGGTCACGGCATTGTCTGTCTCCGGGTGTGGGTACAATGATTTGCAAGGCTTGGATGAAGATACGAAGGCCGCGTGGAGCGAGGTGATCAATCAATACCAGCGTCGTGCTGACTTGATTCCCAATCTTGTAGCGACGGTCAAGGGGTATGCCGCTCATGAAAAAGAGACGCTGGAGGGCGTGGTCAACGCCAGGGCCAAAGCCACCGGGATGCAGGTGACGCCCGAGGTATTAAAAGATCCCGCCGCATTCGAGGCCTTTCAAAAGGCCCAAGCGGGGTTGGCATCAGCGTTAGGACGTCTAATCGCGATCGCCGAAAACTATCCCAATCTCAAGGCCGATCAAAACTTTCGAGATCTTCAGAGCCAGCTGGAAGGGACGGAGAATCGGATTGCCGTGGCCCGTAAGCGATATATCGATCGAGTGGCGGAATACAACAAAATGGTTCGATATTTCCCAACGAGCCTAACCGCGAAGTTCCTCTTACATTTGGAAGAGAAGCCGAACTTTACAGTGGCTGACGAAAAGGCGGTGGCGAAACCGCCAGAAGTCAAATTCTAGGTTGAGGCTGAGGTTGAGCGGAACAGTGGAGCCGAGAAGGAGAAAGTATTTCGGTGTGCTCGTCTTCGTCTCCACCTTAGCCTCGGCCTTGGCCTTCGTCGTTCTTGCGCATGCGCTTGATGTCCCCCCGTTAACTGGGCGGGTTGTCGACCTCGCACATGTCTTGCCCGATTCAACAGTCGAGTCTCTTACCGCTCGTCTGACTGCGCACGAAGAGCAGTCCAGCAATCAAGTCGTCGTCCTGACCATTCCGTCCCTCGAAGGTGAGTCCCTGGAGGAATTCACGCATCGCGTGGCTACGACTTGGAAACTCGGTCGGAAAGGGACGGACAACGGAGTGCTCTTACTGGTGGCGATCAAGGAGCGCAAGGTACGGATCGAAGCCGGGTACGGGTTGGAAGGTGTGTTGACCGACATCCGGTCGGCACAAATTATCAGGAATGAGATCGTTCCTCGGTTTCGAACCGGTGATATGCCGGGCGGAGTCACGGAAGGGACCAATGCCATTTTGAAGACCATTGAAGGGACCTATCAGGCCTCCGAGAGTGCTCCTCCCCCGCGGCCAGATCGTGCTGTAGTCGAGCAGGTTGTGGTGGCGGTCATTGTCGGACTGTTCGTCGGACTCCTGTTCACGAATGTTCATCGATTCATTGGCCCGGTTGCTGGTGCAGGAGTCTCAACACTCCTCGCGCCTTGGATGGTACCTGCACTGCTTGCGAGTGGCGTGACGGTGATCTTGTTGCTGCTTATTGGCGCAGCGGGGGCAGGAGGTCGGACCGCCCGATCCCGTGGGATAGAGGATTGGGTTTGGTACAGTAGCCGCGGTGGTGGGTGGGGTGGAGGCTCGTTCGGAAGCGGCGGGGGAGGATTCAGTGGTGGCGGAGGTGATTTTGGGGGAGGGGGGGCCAGTGGAAACTGGTGAGCGACTTCAGCTGACGGCAGAGGAGCGCGAACGGATCAGACAGACTGTGCATGCGGCGGAGCAGCAGACAAACGCCGAAATCGTTCCCATGATCATCAGTCGGTCAGGAATCTACCGCGATGCGCAGCATCGAGCGGGGTTGTTGCTCTCAGTGGTGGTTCTTGTGCTCATACTCACGACAGAAATGCTTTCGCTCCCTTGGGGATGGCATGGCTCCAACGCGGCTTGGCTCGTATTGGCCACGATTTTGGCCTATGGCGTCGGTACATGGCTGGGGGCTCTAGTCCCATGTATTCGCCTGCTCACGCCGACGGATCGCATGCGGCATAAAGTCAGACTTCGGGCCGAACGAGCGTTTGCGCAACATGCAGTCTCGCAGACCCGTGAGCGTACCGGTGTGTTGATCATGGTGTCGTTATTGGAACATCAGGTCTATGTATTAGCAGATCAATCCATCTTTCAACGAGTTCCGTCGGAGCGCTGGGCATCGGTTGTTGAGGCGACGGTCGGCCGATTGAAACGAGGAGATGTCGTCGGTGGGTTATGTGAAGGGATCCAGGTGTGTGGCACGTTGCTTGCCGCGGTGTCCCCTAGCCGTCCTGGCGACAATCCCAATGAATTATCAAATGAATTGGTCATAGAGTCGTAGGCCGTTCATCCTCATTCCTTGGCACTCAATAAAACATCGCGATCAACCGATAGAGGAGAGACTCGGCGGGGCTACGCGTCTAGCTCGACCAATCTCGACCAGGAGGGGGCATACTATGTGGAAGCAAGAGGAAGCGGCAGGGGGTGAAATGGAGCGAGGGCAGGAGCGAGAACAAGAACGGTGGGTGGAGAGCCGACGTAGTTCGTCCCCGCGACAAGGTGGTCCGATTCTCCCGGATGAGGTGGCGTTTGTCGGGAAGGACGTCGAGTTCAAGGGGGTCATCACATACTCAGGGACCGTTCGAGTCGATGGGATGTTGGAGGGAGAAATCCACACCGATGGTGGGTTGCTCGTTGGTCCTGAGGCAGTGATTAGAGCCAAGGTGACGGCAGGGGCTGTCGTCTGTCACGGGCGTATCACGGGAGACATTGAGGCGACCAGCCAGATCATGTTATGTGCTCCGGCGGTGGTTGACGGCAGCCTGACGACGCCGGTGCTGTCGATGGAGGAGGGCGTGGTATTTAATGGAACGCTGGAGATGAAGCCCCAGGCCAAGGTCGAAGTATTGCGTGATACGGACACGAATTCCACAAGCATGACCAGTCGGCCACCCATTCGGCTCGCGGCCTAAACGACTGCGTGAAGACTCCTGACGTTATGTGCTGCATGCGTTAGGAGTTTGCCACTTGCCGGCGCGGCAGATAGCCGTACCGGCGAATTACCAGACCTCAATCAACTGACGTATCACACCCGTTCTCCCTTCGATAGACGCCCCGTGATTGTTCCGCTAGAATCCGGTCCATGTCAGAACCTACTGTTTCGGTCGACGCTCCCGCAAAGACGCAGGACGAGAATCAGGCAGTCATCAAATCGGCTGGCATCATCGGAGTTGCCACCTTTTCAAGCCGCATCCTTGGGTTTATCCGAGACGTGATCATCGCACGACTCTTTGGTGCGACTCCGGCCGCTGATGCGTTTTTTGTCGCCTATCGTATCCCGAATCTGCTTCGTGAGCTTTTTGCCGAAGGCTCAATGTCCGCCGCGTTTATTCCTGTTTTCACCGAGTACCATACGCTCAAATCAAAACAAGATGCGTGGGAACTGGCGAGCGCCGCATTCACGACCCTGCTGACGATTGTGACAGGCGTGACGCTTCTCGGGATTCTTGGTTCGGCAGGCATTGTGTGGCTCTTGGCGCCGGGATTTCATGACGATCCGATCCGGCTGGAAATGACGACGGTGCTCACTTGCATCATGTTCCCCTATCTCATTTTTATCAGTTTGGCCGCCCTGGCGATGGGTGTACTCAATTCATTGCGGGCCTTTGCAGCTCCTGCGTTTTCACCCGTCTTTTTTAATTTGTTCATTATCGGGTGCGCGTTATTTCTGGCACCGACCATGCCGGAACCTATCATCGGTGTGGCGGTCGGTGTCGTGGCGGGTGGTGCCGCACAGTTTGCCATGCAGCTGCCGGGGCTCAAACTGCGCGGGATGTTGTTCGGGTTCACGTTCAATCCGGGGCATCCTGGTGTACGAAAAATCGGTCGGCTGATGATTCCGTCGTTGATCGGGTTATCGGTGACACAGATTAATATCACGGTAAGCACAATCTTGGGGTCCTTCTTTGCCGGTGGTCCTACCTATCTGTTTTACGGTATGCGGTTGATTCAATTCCCCCTGGGCATCTTCGGCGTGGCGTTGGTCACCGCCATCTTGCCGACCTTGTCGGCACAAGCGGCCCGAGGCGCGTTGGACGAACTGCGCACGACGCTCGGTTTTGGACTGCGGATGATCATCTTCATCATGCTGCCGGCCATGGTGGGATTGATTGTGTTGCGAACTCCAATCGTGCATCTGGTTTTTGAACATGGCACATTTACGGCGCACGATACTGCGGAAACGGCTTTTGCGGTGCTGTGCTATGCCGTGGGCTTATGGGCGTTTGGTGGAGTGCGCATCATCGTCTCGGCCTTCTATTCACTGAAAGACACGACGACGCCAGTGATCTCAGCGGCGATCGCGGTGGTGGCTAACATTCTGTTCTCGTTAGTCTTGATGTCACGCCTGGGGGCAGCTGGGCTGGCGCTCGCCACGGCCCTGGCGGCGATGGTCAACGGGGGAATCCTGGTGGCTGTGCTCAATCGGAGACTAGGCGGTGTTGACTGGTCTTCAGTGCTTCGTTCAGCTGGCAGGGTGGGGATTGGCTGTGTGCCGATCGTAGTGGCCTGTTGGTGGGTGGCAGAAGCACAAATCTGGACCCAACCCAATGATTGGATCGCGAAGTCCGCGATGCTCTTCGTCGGCATCGGGTTGAGTGTGGGCGGCTATCTGGGCATCCATGCCTTGTTTCGATCTGAGGAACTGGGGGTTGTCTGGGGGATGGTGCGGCGAAAGCTCGGGCGAGTCATGGGATAACCAGGAGTATTCAATGCGACAGGCACTCATATTCAAATCGGCTTGGGGGTGGATGGGCATCTCCGAATCTGCAAAAGGGATTGATGGGATTGCCTTGCCGAAACAGTCCAAGCGAGCGATCGAGAAGGTCCTTCGTGACCAATCACACGAACCGTTTCAGGCTGCCTCGACTCCTCGATTGGAAGCTGCTCGCAGTCAGCTGCTCGATTATCTTGCCGGGAACCGACATACTTTTGATGTGCCGCTTGATCTCTCACAAGGGACCTCGTTCCAGCGACAGGTGTGGCGGATGTTGCAACGTGTGCCCTTCGGCAAGCTCCGCTCCTATCAATGGATTGCGACGAGGGTGGGAGGCGCACAGTATGCTCGGGCCGTCGGCAATGCCGTGGGGGCGAATCCGTTACCCATCGTGATTCCCTGTCATCGAATCGTCGCGCAAGACGCATCGCTGGGGGGCTTCTCAGGTGGGTTGCCGCTGAAGCGCAAGCTGCTTTCACTTGAGGGGACGCTGGTTCAGCTTCAACGAGGACGGGCCTAAATCGATGAAAGCAGTTCTGCAGCGTGTCACCAGGGCCTCAGTTGAGGTCAATGGACAAGTCGTTGGCCAGATCCAGCAAGGCCTGATGGTATTATTGGGTATCGCGAAAGGTGATGACGAGTCCGACGTACGCTACATAGTCGACAGGATCAGGACTCTCCGCATTTTCTCCGACGAACAGGGAAAGATGAATCGCTCTCTGGCCGATGTGGGTGGCGCCGTGCTGCTCGTCTCGCAATTTACCTTGCTTGGGAGCACGACAAATGGCCGCCGGCCAAGTTTTGATGAGGCGGCTCCTCCTGACCTGGCCAAGCGGCTCTATGAACAGGTTGCGGTTGACTTACGCATCGGAGGCACGCCAGTAGAAACCGGCGTCTTTGCCGCGCATATGCAGGTGGCCTTAGTGAACGACGGGCCGGTGACCTTCATGGTACACAGTCAGGAACGTGGCGAGTGGAGGAATTCTTCTTGCAATAATCCAAGTGGATGACCAAACATACTGATTCAGGAGCCGTCGCAACGAAGTCTATTCTTAAAACGGAACATACAGCTCAACGCCCCCATATCCCCCATTCTGAAAGGTTTGCGAATATTGATATCCACCCTTGACGGTGACATAGAAGCGGTTGATCGGTATTTGAACAAGAGGTCCTGTCTGCACCGCATAGAAGTCCTTGTGGCCCATTCCAGCAACATCCCAGCCTAGATAGATTGGACAACAGTGCTGGTCGTTCTTATACACAAGCCGAGTTGCTCTCAGTCGACTCCAGATTAATCCATCTAAGTTCGTGTACGAGACGATGGCATGAACTGTTCCCTGCTCATGCCATCGGAGTGCTTCTCCTTGGACTTGGAACCCGATATCCTGCTCGTGGCTTTTTCCTCCACCGAACAGATCTTGCTGCTTCCAACGAAATTGTGGTCCCGCAAACCCAAGCACCGTCCACGGCCCTTGAACATATTTCAATCCCAAGGCTGGCGTTGCGAATTGCACTTCAGCGTCGCGTGTGATCCCTCGATCCTTGAATGAATAGCCAAGGCCTGCTCCCATAAATTGGACGAATGGCTGCACTGCCCAGGACTTCGCGGCTGGTGAGAGAGGCATACGCACGCCCATATAAGCGTAGTACTGACTGTGATTGTCGAATTGAACGCCGGTAAAGACATCTCCCGCTCTAACCACGCTGGGCCAGAGCAGCGCGATCCCTATTATTATGCCGCAAGTTCGGTAAGTTCTCGCCATCGATCGGCTCCCTTCTCGACCCGTTCGATTGTGAAACCTGCCAGGACTGTGTCTTCAGCTTGCCGAATCCACTTCCGCCGTATCTTTATGGACAGGGAATCCACATGCAATATCCCTTGTGTGCCGACTTGATCAACTGGCCCATGAATAGAGACGGAGAGCCCGCTCTGGGAAATCTGTTCAAGTGTGCCAGCCACGATTCGATCACCAAACACAAGGCGACAATCGTGCCGGTACGGTCGACGAAGCGTGTGCCGTTTCGATGTGCGAGACTTGAGGTAGACTTTCTGAAACGCACGAAGCATAGACCAGAGGCTTCGAAATATTCCCGGTTCAATCTCGGGCTGGTTCCAGACGGCCGAATCGAAAAATGTCATGGCGATCAAGGCTTCGGTCTCTTTCTCCTTGAGATTGACGAACTTCAGTCCTACTTCCTGAATGGTCGGTGACAGCTGGTTCTGACGGCAGATGTCGGCATCGAAGGTAACATGCTCGCCCTTTCTGACATTGACGAGACATCGCAGGCGGGTCCGATCGTTCGGCACCGCTTCACGGAGAAGGATGCGCGCTCCGGTTTCATTCAGATCGACAATGACGCCTCTCAGGCGTTGATCACCGGCGAGTAATTCGCAGGCTCGCCGTTGTTTGATGCGGAGGAACGTGCGCCACTCAGGCAATTCCGATGCGGCCAAAATAGCAACACCGAGGAGGATCAAGTTAATACCACCCCAGAACAAGCTGACTCCCAAACCGGGTACAGGAACATGCTCGATCCACTGCCGTATGCCCGTTACCAGCCCCATGATGAGCAATCCCATCATCATGAGATGGGGGAGGACAAAGGTGAAACGAGACAGTCCACGTTTCTCTTGCTCAACGCCTTTTGGCGTAATGATAAATGGGCGGTGGGCTCGTGGTCGTAGCGCGGTCTTGACCGTGGCCCAGCTGAGTGCCACGCAGTCGGCTGTTTCGTAGATGTCCGACAAGAAGGCATTGCGGGTTCCGCGACTGACGGTTCGTAACATCACCAGTGTGGCGATGTAATAGGATCCAAAAAAGTTGAGGATAGAGAAGACGTCTGCGGTCACAGGGACGATGCCGAATAACAAGGCGAACAGTGGCGCGATAAGGCAGACCAAACGAGGAACACCATGACAGAAATAAAAGATGGAGGCGAAATAGCCGATTCGTTGAGAGAGTGTGAGGCCTCGCATGGTAAATGGGTTTGTTCGAAACAAGAGTTGTATGTGCCCGGTTGCCCATCGCACTCGTTGTTTGATCGCGCGTTCAAAGGTTTCAGGCATGAGTCCGACGGCAAGGATCTTATTGAGGTAGCAGGAGCGGTACCCCTGGGCGTGAATCGCCATGCTGGTATGGATATCTTCAGTAACTGTTTCTGTGAGAAATCCACCAATTTCCTTCAGGACACGGCGCCGCAGTAATCCGCAACTTCCGGCGAAAAAAGCACTGTTGTGTCGGTCTCGCCCCGCTTGAAGTACTCGATAGAACAGGGCTTGCTCATTCTTGAGAACCTTTTCACTCCTCAGATTCCGTTGGAAAATGTCTGGGTTGTAGAAATGATGGGGGGTTTGGACAAGGGCGACCTGTTCATCTTGAAAAAAGCCGACCGTTTCTTGGAGGAAATCATTAGCGGGGACATGATCGACGTCAAAGATGGCAATGATCTCTCCGTTGGTCTCTTCGAGCGCATGATTGATATTTCCGGCTTTCGCGTGGCGCCGATCGGTGCGACGGATATAGCTGCAACGGAGGGAGGTGGCGAGACGCTGGATGTCATCCCGTTGTCCGTCGTCGAGGACATAGACGCGATAACGATCTTTGGGATAGGTCTGGTTCACGCAGCCGATGAGGGTGCGGCGGAGAATGTCCAGAGGCTCCTGCACAACAGTCACAAAGATATCGACCGTCGGGAAGGCTTTCAGCGGTACAGATTTCCGTTCTGATGTGGACCAGGCATGGTACACAAAGAAGCCAATCTGGATGAAGGCATAGATCTCTGCGGCATACACGGTCCAGCTCACGAAGAGGCTCAACCAATCGGTGTTGTTTAGTGTATACAGGCCTCGCCAGGCCAAGTATCTGGCATACAGTAATACGGTCAGAATCAGGATAATTTGGCGCCCTTGTTTTCTCCAACTCAGCAGACTGATGACAACCAAGGTGACCACCGACACTGATATGGCGATCGAGGGATCGTACAACTGGTCTATGCTGCTCATTGAAATTGCCTCAGAGTGGCCTACGTTCCCTGCCGGCCTAGACGGTAGCGTGCGGTGTTGTCTGACTCATGCTGTTAAGCATAGCAGACCCGGTCCTTTTCACTGAGAGTGATTCCTGACTAGGCTAAGTGGCTCTACCAACAGGTCGCGGCTATATGCGGGTGGACTTGTTCGACGATGGCCCAGTGACCGTCGTACTGGATAGCACGGGATAGGTGTGAGTTTAGAGCTCAAGGTTTGATGGCGCCGCTCCGATACTATGCATAAGGGTTGAACGCGGTTCAGGGTCGGGATCTGTTATACTGAAGTCAAGGCTCATCGGACGTTCCAGGAGGGAGAGATGAGTGCTTCAGTTCCGCTACAACATCCGCTTCGGCAACTGTTTGGTGCGTTGACCGAGAAGAGCTTCACCGAACACCTCGGGTGGCCCGATGCTAAAGTCACCACCTACGTGACCAATCTGCTCGTTGACTTCACCCATACGGATCAACTGTATAAGATCAGAAATAAAGATAATCAGCCGGTCGATACTGTCGTCGACCTGCTCTTTGAGTCAGAGGTTCTGCTCGAAGCGCAATCGCTGGATCGCGAACGTGACGTCCACCGTCATATCGGTGATTTCACGCTGTTCATGGCTGGTTTGTTCCCCGAGTATCTGCGACGACTCAAGACCGCTGGTCTGATCTATCATAAAGACTTTCTGGTGGACTATATGAAGACGGGCAAGCGGTCGTATGGAATTGTCGCACAGATCGGTCGTGATGATGCGGAAACCAGTTTGCCGTTGTTTCAAAAGTTGTCCGAGAACTTTGAACTCTGTGTGACGGGTTTGGGCTTCGTGCGGTCCGATCTGGATCGCATGCAGAATCCTGCCTATCAGAGGACCCGAGATCTGCTCCTAAATTGAAACCCATCCGACCGATCATTCTGGCGCACGGGGGCGCTGGCCCTCGCGCCATGACCTCCTCACAAGCTGCCTGTCTGCGGGCCGCGTTGCAAGTCGGCTATCACCTCTTGGATCGTGGTAGCTCCGCACTTGTCGCAGTAGAGCAGACCATTCGAGTGCTCGAGCGTAGCGGGCTCTTCAATGCGGGCAACGGGGCTCATCGACAACTGGATGGAGTGCGGAGAATGGATGCATCCATCATGGAAGGAGAATGCTTGCGCGCCGGTGCGGTTGCCTCCATCGAAGGCATCGTTCATCCGATTACCGCTGCTCGCCTAGTCATGGAAGAGACGGCGCATGTCTTGCTCGTCGGACCTCTGGCTACCAAGTTCGCCAAGCATCACAGGATAGCGCTTCAGAAGCGTCAGACTCTGCCGAACCGGCTATCGTACAGTTCCATGCTCAAGCAGATCCGTAGGAAGGGAGATCGGCATGGAACCGTCGGGGCGGTTGCGCTGGATCAGTCTGGGACAGTGGCCGCTGGCGCTTCGACCGGGGGGATTGACCTCATGCTGCCAGGGCGAGTCGGGGATACGCCGATCATCGGCTGCGGAGTGTATGCTGATAATGAAGCAGGTGCCGTTTCGATGACGGGGTGGGGTGAGAGCATTATGCGTGTGGCAGTTGCAAAAACAATCTGTGATCGGTTAGGACAGGGAAAGACAGCCGCGACAGCGGCGCGATTGGTGCTGCAGAAGCTGGTCGCGAGAGTCAACGGATCGGCTGGTACGCTGGTCCTTGCTCGGAGAGGACAGTTTGCCATCAGCCATGTGACGTCCCATATGGCTGCTGGATGGTGGGATGGCAAGGGGGAACCTACGGTTGGAGACAGATTTCGATGACAACTAGTGTTTTTCATCTCGCGTTTCCAATTTATGACATCGACGCGGCCCTGCGTTTCTACGTCGATGGCCTTGGCTGTACCGTCGGACGGAGATCGAATCATGCCCTGACGTTGGGTTTAGCAGGTCATCAACTGGTTGGGCATGTCACCACCGATCAGGCTCCACCGCAAAAGGGGATCTACCCTCGCCATTATGGTCTGATCTTTCTGTCCCAAGACGAGTGGCAAGCTTTGGCGAATCGAGCCACCACCAACGGCCTCTCCTTCTATCAGCAGCCACGCGTGCGGTTCCCAGGCACGCGCATCGAGCACCGCACGTTCTTTCTGGAAGACCCTTCACAGAATCTGCTTGAGTTCAAACACTACACTCACGAATCGGCTATCTTCGGTGAACAGGATCACGGTCAAGTGGGTGACTCTTCCGAGTATGCAGAATAGCGGCAGCTTGGCAGTTTTACTCCTCCGTGACCGGTAGGGGAGCTGCAGACTGCCGATCGATCCATTTCAGAATATGTTCGTGGCGTTGGGTGAGGAAGGTTGTTTTTCGCAGCGGGTCGTATCGACGTGGCGATGGCAACATAGCCGCCAGCCAGGCGGCCTCATCAATGGTCAGATCAAGTGAGGGTTTGCCGAAATGATGACGGGCTGCGGCTTCGGCTCCATAGATCCCGTGCCCCCATTCAGCGACGTTGAGATACAGCTCAAGAATACGCTTTTTTGACAGATGCTGTTCAAGGTGATGGGTGATCAGTGCTTCTCGTGCCTTTCGGAGCAGGGATCGTTCGGATGACAGGTAGAGGTTTTTCGCCAGTTGCTGAGTAATAGTGCTCCCCCCACGTTTGAATTCACCGGCTTCGAGGTTATGCATGGCGGCTTCTTTGATCCCTTCCCAGTCAAATCCTTCATGGGTGAAAAACGATGCATCCTCAGCCGCGACGACCGCGTGACGAAGGTGGGGAGAGATTCGTGAGAGCGGTACCCAGAGCCATTGGCGTCCGATGGCCCGGCCTTGTTCCTTTGCCTGCGCGTGACGGGCTTCTATGAGCGCTGTCGATGTCGGGTTGGTTTTGGCTAAGGCCGTGATATCAGGCAGAGTAAGGAACCAACTGATGGCCAAGAGAACTAACGGGAGTCCAACGAGGATCGCAGACCAGAAGAGAAAACGGACAATTGGCCGTCGGCCGGTTGACTTGGGTGGAGGAGGCTCGTATGTGTAGGGACGGGAAAAGGTCGGACTCTGACTGGTCTTTCGTTGTTCTTCCATTGGTGAGCCTGACAGCATGAAAATCTTCGCAGCCGAGTTTATCAAAAGTTGTGTCGCTTCAGAACAGTTTCCGTCCGGTGATCTCCGTGAGGTCGCCTTCGTCGGGCGTTCCAATGTGGGCAAATCGTCTTTGATCAATTCCCTGTTGCATCGACGCGATTTGGCCAGAGTCAGCCGGACACCTGGAAAGACACAAGCTGTGAATGTGTTTCTCATCTCAACATCGGATCCTCACCTCTCGCAGTTTTATCTCGTTGATTTACCGGGCTACGGGTTTGCCAACGTGCCGAAAACCGTTCGCATGCAGTGGGGTCCCTTGCTGGAACACTATCTCCTCGGTCGCACGGCGCTGCTCCGAGTGGTGCTGCTGGTAGACAGTCGAGTTGTGACTGATCAGGATCGGCAGACTCTGGCCTGGCTTCGTTCAATCAGGCATGATCCACTCGTCGTTGTGACCAAGGTCGATAAGCTGAAGGCCAACGAGCGGGCGCGAACCTTGCGACAGATCCATCAGAGTTTAGGACTGGCTGGAGGTGACGCCGTGATTCCCTATTCATCCGTGACCGGGGAGGGGAAAGACCGGCTATGGGGATCTCTTCGTGAAGCGGCTGGCCGAGGTGCGACATAACGTGATCTCGGTCTATTGCTCGAGAGGAGCGGGGACTAGGGATGGGGGACAGCTGAGCTAAAATTTAATCTCGATGTAGGACTTATTTTTCAGTTCGACGAGCCAGGATTGGTACATGTCTTCGCTTTTCTGCCGATAGACCAGCTCTTGGAGTTCCCGCCGGACTTCATCATACGTCCGAAACCGTTTAGGCTTTCGATCTTCCATCCGGATGATCTGGACTCCTTCAGGACTTTCAATGATATCGGAAATCCCACCAGGCACCAAGCGGGCGATGGCCTGATCGATAACGGGGATGAGTTCGCCTTGTCGAACGACGCCAAGCTGTCCACCTTGTAAGGCATTGTCGCCGTCGGAGTATTCCCTAGCCACATCTTCAAACTTTTCCCCTCGCTTCAGGTCATTCATGGCGCGGCGAGCTTTGGTCAACGCATCGGCCAGGCCATCTGGGGAGCGTGGGCGGATCAGAATCTGACTCAATTCATACTCTTCAGACAGGGCAAAGCTGTCGCGATGTTTCTGGTAGTACCGCTTCAGCTCAATGTCGCCGACCATGATATTGCCGCGAATATGCTGATCGGCTACTCGCATGAGCAGGAGTTGATCACGCACGGTCTGGACGTCGCTGGGATTCGTGGGGTCGAGGGGGGTGCCTTGCCGCTTCATTTGCTCAATGGCTTGTTTAATCTCGAGGTCTGACACTTCCACTTTCTTGGCCTTAGCTTCCTGGAGTTGCAATTTCCGCTCGATCAGTTTCGTCAAGGTCATATATTCCGCGGTCTTGAGCCGCTGGTCCAGCTCAGTTCCGCGGTGCATACGGGAGAGGCGCTCTTGCTCCGCTCTAAACTCACGCTGGACATCGGACAGCATGATCAACTCGGAATTAACGATCGCGACGATTCGATCTTGCAGATAGGCTGACGCCAGATGAGGGGACCAGCTGGCGAATACGAAGAGAGTCAGTGCGGAAATGAGTCGGGTTTCCCAACGGAATCTGTGCGAGGCAGTGGCCATGGTTTCTATATTCAGGGATGGAAAACTCTCATCGCTCGTTTGATAATTCTACACGAAGTGGTGGGTTCGTGGAAATGAGCAGGGACTATCGCTTGCCGGTGTCCTCGTTAATATATCGAGAGGCTTCTGCGAAACGGACTGCTCCATTGGCCCGAATATCGGCGATGACCTCGTCGAATCGTTTGCGCCGCTTGTCGGCCAGGAGTTCCTGCCGAAGGCGCTCCTTCGTCGCTAGATCAGTTTGGATAATGGTTTCATCAAGAGGGGACAGCAGGACGAGATAGTATCCACGCTCCGTCCTAATGGGACCACTGACCATCCCAGGTTTGAGGGTATGAATAACCGCATCTAGTTCGGGAAGGAGCAGCCCTCTCCTGTAGGGGCCAAGATCGCCACCTTTGGATTTGGTTTTGTCATCGATCGAGTACCGTTGGGCGAATTTTGCAAAGTTTCCTCCCCGGTTCACCTGCGTTTCAAGATCCTTCGCGGCATAGACGTTGGGCAGCAGCATCACGGAAATACTGGCCTTCAGCGGGTCCAATAGTTCGGCGGCGTGCTTCTCATAATACGCATCAAGTTCAGTTTGCGTCAGTTCGACCTTGGATTGAAGCTTGTCTTTCAGCAGTTCGTCGAGGATGAGCTGCTCTTTATATCGTTGGGTTTTGTCTCGGATGACATCGCTATGATCTAAGCCTCGCCGGCGTCCTTCCTGCATCAACAACTCTCGGGTAATGAGCTCTTCCAGGAATTTCCGCTTGCCGCCGTCTTTCTCATAGCGTGACCGCGTGGCCGGTGAGAGTTCGCCCCATCGAAGGTCGAATTCGGTCTGGGTAATTGCCCGGCCATTGACCAACGCGACGACCGGTTCGTCCTGTCGTTCTGCACACCCCGAGACCGTTGATCCGAAACTGGCCACCATGCCAGCAAGTAGCCCAGGCATGAGATATGTCCGGCAGAAGGTCAGGAACCGGAAGGGTGTCATAAGTGATGGTATATGCGGGTCTTGATCAAGAGCCTGTCACATCCGTCCTGATCGTCTTGGTATCACAGAGATCGAGGCTTTGCAAGATTGCATTGAGTTCTGAAAACAGCGACGGCCAGTCGCTTTGGCGCATAGAGATTTCGAAGGAGATAGGACTGAGGAACTTCAGCCGTTTCTTGAGCTGGTCCATCAATCGAAGAACGGCCGGTTCAGGGATCGTCGCCTTCGGACGGAACACGATCGTGACCGACTGGTCGTGTACCTCGAGTGAATCCAGCCGGAGGCGTTTCGCATGGGTCCGGAGTTGCATCACTTCGAGCAGCCGTTCGACCGGTTCCGGGGCGGGGCCATACCGATCCTGGATTTCTCCGTGCATGAGGGCGAGCTCGCCGACTTGGCTACAGGCCGTCAGCCGCTTATAGAGAGAGAGGCGCTGGTGGGAATCAGTGACGTACTGTTCTGGGATAAAGGCGGAAACAGGTAGCTGCAGAGTCGGATCCGGTTCTTCCTCAATCACATGTCCCTTCAGTCGTTGAACGGCTTGTTCGACCATTTGCATGTAGAGATCCAGTCCAATAGCCGCAATATGGCCGGATTGCTGCTTCCCCAATAGGTTGCCAGCACCTCGGATTTCCAAGTCAGCCGCAGCGATACGGAAGCCAGATCCTAGCTCTGTAAACTGTTGTATGGCGATCAATCGTTTTTGTGCATCGCCGGTCAGCGTACCTTCATCGGGAATGAGGAAGTACGCGTACGCCTGTTCTCCTCCGCGCCCAACCCGTCCCCGCAACTGGTACAGTTGTGCAAGTCCAAAGAGATCCGCGCGGTTCACGATGATGGTATTGGCGGTTGGGACGTCGAGTCCGGACTGAATAATGGCGGAAGCAATCAGGATGTCGGCCTCGCGCTTCACGAATTTCATCATCACGGCTTCTAGCGGCTTTGCGTCCATCTGGCCGTGCGCCATGACCATCCTAGCTTCAGGAACCAGCTGATGGAGCCAGCCTCCGATCCGCTCCATGGTTTCAACACGGTTGTGGACAAAATAGACCTGTCCTCCACGTCCGAGCTCGCGCAGGATGGCGTCCCGTACCGCTTTGTCACTGAACCGAATTACCTCTGTTCTGATGGCCAATCGACCAGCCGGGGGAGTATCGATAATCGAGAGATCTCGGACACTGGCCATGGCCATTTGAAGGGTGCGTGGAATAGGGGTGGCCGTCAACGTCAAGACATCGACTTGTGTGCGAAGTTGTTTCAGTCGTTCCTTGTGCTTGACCCCGAACCACTGTTCTTCGTCGATGATGACCAGCCCCAAGTGGCGAAACGTTACATCCTTCTGCAAAAGCCGGTGAGTGCCGATCAGGACATCAACGGTTCCGGCCGCGACATCCTTCAGAATGGCTTTCGTTTCTTTGGGCGATTGAAATCGTGAGAGCAGCGCGACTCGCATAGGAAACGGGGCAAAGCGTTCGGCGAAGTTTTCGTAATGTTGATGGGCCAACAATGTCGTTGGAACTAGGACCGCGACCTGACGATCGTGCTCCACCGCCTTGAAGGCGGCACGCATGGCGACCTCGGTCTTTCCATACCCCACGTCACCGCACACCAGCCGGTCCATGGGCTTGGTTGATTCCATATCTTGGCTGATGTCCGCGATGGCTTTGAGCTGGTCTGCCGTCTCCTCGTATTCAAACGCGGCCTCGAATTCATGGTAGAGGGTTGTGGTGACGCCATAGGCATTTCGCTTGACCAGTTCGCGATTGGCGTAGAGGTCGATCAATTCTTGAGCCATCTCTTCGATGTCTTTCTTAACCCGCGCGGTTGTCTTGGCCCAACTGGTGCCGCCCAAACGGTCGAGTCGAGGAACGTGACTCTCGGCTCCGCTATATCGTTGGACTTGACTCAAGCGGTCGAGCGGGACATACAGGGTGTCGCCACCTGCGAACTCAAGAATCAAGAAGTCGCTCTCGAAGTCCTGGACCGAAAGGCGTTTCAGACCCCGGTACTTCGCGATGCCATGTTGCACATGCACGACGTAATCACCGACGTTCAGGTCTTCCAATGAAGACAGGAACGTGGCAGTTCGACTCTTGGGTTGAGGCTTATGGCGCGCACCTTTTGCAAAGAGCTCTTCTTCGGTTAAGAGGGCGAGCCGAAGCTCGCCGGACAGAAACCCAGCTGAGAGATCGCCGTGCAGGACATAAAACGGCAGTTTGCCGGCCCGCTGGCTTGACCAGAGTGAGGGGTTCCAGGATTCGGCCGGCAAATCATGTTCTCGAAGGAGGGCGAGTAACCGATCAACTTGCCCACGGCTTCGGGCAACCAGGACAACTCGATGCTCATTGCGAAGGCCGTCCAGGAGACTCAGTGTTTGACTGAAAGCGGTTCCTCTGATCCCGAGTCCAATGCTGCCGGGAGGTTGGGTGGAAAAGGAAAAGGTTGGCTCCCAGGAGGAATCCTGGGCTGCCAAAGGCTCTAGCGCCATCATCGAGCAGGCGTCAATTCGTTGTCGGATGCCGGTCCACGTGAGAAAGAGACGTTCAGGAGAGGGGTAGGGATGCGTGATGTCACGGTCAACATGACGAAGATATCCATCATCGATTTTACTCCACGCAGCCTCACAGGCTTTTTTGAGGTTCTCCGGTTGATCGAGGGTGAGGGAAGGATCCGAGCCAAGATAGTCGAATAACGTGTCCATGGCCTCATAGAGGTCGGGACTACGCCATTCCGCATCGGGAGGAGCTGGCGCGGTTGCGTTCGAGGCTTCTGTGGGCCGAATGAATTCCCGTGCCGGTAAGACCCACCCCTCGTTCAATTTCTCAATCGACGTTTGCGTGGTAGGGTCGAACAGCCGCATGGATTCGACTTGATCTCCCAGGAATTCCACACGGACGGGATTGGCATAGGCGGTCGAGAAGATATCGACGATGCCACCACGGATACTGAATTCCCCAGGAATTTCCACCACGGAGACTCGCCGATACCCAGTGCGAAGCAGGTTCGTGATCAAAGATTCCCGTTCGATCGTCGCACCTGGTGTGAAACGAATCACGGCCTCTTCAAAAATCGAGCATGGGATCACGCGATGCATGGCCGCCGCGACGGAGGTGACGAGGATGGTGGGAGGCTTGACCAGCAAGCGATGAAGGGTGGTCATCCTGTGTCCGATCAATGCGACATGCGGTGCCGTGGCCTCGTAGGGGAGAATCTCCCATTCGGGGAACCATGCGAGGCCGTCGACGGATTGACCCATGAGCGTATGGAAGAAGTGCAGGTCATTGAAGATTCGTTCAGCGGACTCGTCACTTGCTGTAATCACGACCCATGGGTTGGGGGCGTGGTGGGTCTGACGGTGCAGACGGTCTAGCAGTGTGATAGCGCATGACGACGTCGGGCCATGTGCCCCGAGCAGGCAGACACGTGCCTGCTTGTGATCGAGGGCCGATCGAAGCGGGACAAGCCAGGAGGGCGTGTAAGAAGTGGTATCAGACACGAATCATGTCGCAGTTGAGCGGATACGTTCAAGAAGTTTTGTGGTCGACAGGCCGGGAACCAGCGGGATCGCCTTGACGATACCGCCATGGGTTTCGACTACGTCTCGACCAACGATTTGGTCGATGGCCCAATCTCCGCCTTTGACCAGGACGTCCGGTTGGACAGCGGTGATGAGTGCCAGGGGGTCTGACTCGTCGAAGATCCCAACATAGTCGACGCATCCCAAAGCAGCCAGCATTTCTGCCCGCTGCGCCTCTGGCACAATAGGCCGATCCGGAGCTTTCTCGAGGCGACGGACAGAGGCATCGCTGTTGACTCCGACCACCAGGACATCGCCCAGGGCCTTTGCGGCTTGGAGGTATCGGGTATGTCCGATGTGCATCAGGTCAAAACAGCCGTTTGTGAACACGATCCGTCTCCTCTTCGTCCGATCCATGGACAGCGCGTGGAGGAGCTGCTCTCGTGGCAAGACCTTGGAGTTCATGGCCCCATCATACCTGGCTGCCGGTGTGAGTGAAAGAGCGATTCCTATCATGTGAGGGTGCATCGTCCTAGGGGATTGGGGATAGTGGAGAGTCTGATCCGGTGTTCACCATTGGCTTAAGTTCTCACATAACGAACCGATATAGCACATAACGGAGTCGAGGGGCTGGTACCAACTTGGCTGTAGGGATGGGTGTGTCCGGAGTCTGGCCAATGAGTGATGGTGACGTAAACCTCTTGTGGGTGGTTGGCTTCGTCAATCTCCTGCTGGTCATCTCCCTGTTGGGGTTCCTTCTACATGTCACACGACGGGACCGGGCTCGCCGGCTTCAGACAGACACCGAACGGGTTCGACTCCAGGAAAATGAACAGCGGCTCAGGGGTATCTTGGAGGCTGAGCCGCAGGGGATTCTGGTGTTGGGGCTTGACCATCGGGTGATCCAGATCAATCCAGCCGGCTGTTTCCTCTTCGACGCTGGTTTTTCAGAGGAAATCCTTGGTCGAGATCTTCGCGACTTTGTCCATACGGGCGATCATCAACAGGTCGACGACCTGCACAAGACCGCTCAAGAGGGACGTGAAACCCGTGGCAGGTGGAGACTCATCGGATTGTCACGTCGGATTCGATGGGTTGAGATGACGGTAGTTCCCCTTCCAACTGAAAATGGGTCCGTCGGGTCCATCCTGAGTGTGCTTCAAGATGTGACAGAGCAAAAGCGCGCTGATCGCCGTCAGGCCCTCCAACATGCGGTGGCGAAGGTACTTGCTGCATCCTCCACCGTTGAGCAAGCCATCCCGGACCTATTACAGGCAATCGTGATCAGTTTAGATTGGCAGGTCGGGCTATTCTGGAGGGTGCGGGACGACCGGCGTTCCCTCACCTGCGCGCACGAGTGGTCCATTGATTCAACGATGGTGCAAGAGTTCTTATGCAACAGTCGGGAACACGACCTGGGTCCCGGCTCGGATCTGCCTGGGAGTTGCTGGGCACGTGGTGAGCCGCTGTGGATTGAGGATCATGTAGGCGCTCCTCTCTTTACGCGTGAGTCTGTCAAGACACCAGGGACGCTGCATGGAGCTTGTGCCTTTCCGATTTGGCTCAGGGCCAACGTCTATGGCGTGATGGAATTCCTCAGCCGAGAGGTTCAGGCGGAGGATAGGGATCTGTTGCGAGCCTTGGGGACGACCGGAAGCCAGATCGGTCTCTTTGTCGAACGAGCTGAAGTGGAAGCCGCGTTGCACCAGAACGAGGCCCGCACCAGCCTGATCATAGACACCGCTCTCGACGCCGTCATGACCGTGGATGAGCGCGGCCAGATCACTGAATGGAATGCCCAGGCAGAGCAGGTCTTTGGGTGGTCTGTGCTTGAAGCCGTCGGGCGAGATGCAGCCAACACGATCTGTCCATCATCCCATCGCCTCGAGTATCGAGAGTATGTTCAGCGTCTGCTCGCGCCTCGGGATGTGCCATCTGTTCACCGATTGGTAGAAATGATCGGGCTTCGACGGGATGGTCGGGAATTCCCCATGGAAATCGCGATGACTCCGTTGACGATCGAAGGCACCACCATTTTCAGTGCGTTCATTCGAGATATCACCGAACGGAAAGAAGCGGAACAGGCGCTGAAAACCTATGCTCAGCAACTCGAGCGGATCAATCACCAATTGGACGGCGCCTTGAGAGAAGCGAAAGCGGCAACCGAGGCCAAGTCGTTGTTTCTTGCCAGCATGAGTCACGAAATCCGGACTCCGATGAACGGAGTGATTGGGATGACCGGGCTTCTGCTGGACACCCAACTCACGGATGAGCAACGGGAATACGCTGAAACGGTTCGGACCTGTGGTGACCATCTGTTGACGATCATCAACGACGTCCTCGATTTCTCAAAGATTGAGGCCGGGAAACTGGATTTGGAGACCATTGCGTTTGACCTTCGTTTCGCCATTGACGAATCGCTGGATCTCGTGGCGGAGCGCGCGTTCTCAAAAGGACTGAATCTGGCCTGTCTGTTCCATGCCGATGTGCCGAGACACTTGCTGGGTGACCCAGGTCGTCTCCGTCAGATCGTCATGAACTTGACTGCAAATGCCATTAAGTTTACCGACCGGGGAGATGTCGTGGTGGAGGTGACGGTTGAAGCTGAATCGAAGGAGGAAACCAGGATTCGTGTGGCGGTGACTGATACGGGAATCGGCATTTCCGAGGAAGCCCGTGAGCGGCTGTTCCAGTCGTTCAGCCAGGCCGATGGATCTACGACGAGGAAGTACGGCGGAACCGGTCTTGGTCTTGCGATTTGCAAACGTCTGATCGAGTTGATGGGAGGAGCGATCGGAGTGACGAGTCAAGTGGGGGGCGGGAGCTGTTTTTGGTTTACAGTGAATTTGCACAAGCAGATCAGCGGTTCCCAGGTGATCGAGAGGGATTCCGTCTTGCTAGCCGGTCTCCACATCCTCATCGTGGACAGCAAAGCCATCAACCGAAAGATCTTGGAGCTGATGACGAAAAAATGGGGGATGCAGCCGACGCTCGTCACGAGTGGGCCCGAAGCGCTCATGGCTCTGAGTCAGGCACACCGGCAACCGGCATTTGACCTTGTGCTGTTGGATGTGGATATGGGGCCAACGGATGGACTCGAATTGGCGCGCACCATACGAGCCCGAACGGGAGGGGCCGAGATTCAATTGGTGCTGCTGACCTCGTTCGGTCGACGGGGAGATGCAAAAACTGCCAAAGCAGCGGGGATCTCTGCGTATTTGACGAAGCCAATACGTGAACGGCAATTGCATGATTGTCTTGTGGCAGTCATGACCCAACACTCTGCGAAAGCAGCTGTGGCTGCTGGGAATCAACCGGTTCCCCTCATTACACGTCATACCCTTGCCGAGACGAAGGCCGATATGGACCTCCGGATCCTCCTGGCAGAGGATAACGTCATCAATCAGAAAGTGGCGGTCCGCCTCTTCCAGCGATTGGGGTATCGCATTGATGTGGTGGCGAATGGGCGTGAGGTGGTCGAGGCGTTGTCCAGGATTCGCTATGATGTCATCTTTATGGATTGTCAAATGCCGGAGATGGATGGCTTTGAAGCGACACGTATAATTCGGGAACGGGAGAGGTCCGAAGCTATTTCAGGTTCCACGTTTCAGGTTTCACGAGTCGGACCTGAGCCTTCCAGTCTCCGCTCTGAAACTCGAAACGGGAAATCTGAGACGCCTCATCGCGTGCCGATTATCGCGTTAACTGCGAACGCCATGCAGGGAGATCGTGAGCAATGCTTGGCCGCAGGGATGGATGACTATCTTTCCAAGCCAATTTCAGTCGAGGCCTTGACCACCGTTCTTGAGCGTATGAAGCATACGCGTGTGCCGAATCAGTTCGGGAAGAGTCAGGAAGCGGCCTAGCTGTGGGGTATCTTCTTATTTCTGTTGTGCTCGTGTCACGCCAGCTCAAGCGCCAACTGCTCAGGCGACCCCGTGGACGTTTGCGGTCGTCTTGGTCGAGACTCTGAAACAGAAGCGTGATCGGGGAACCGACTGTGACCATCGTTGTGCTGCGCTGGTTCTGAAGTGAGCTCTTGTAAGGCTCCTCGACAGGATCCGCAGTGATGTCGTTGGGGCTGGATCGTTTTCCGTTGCCGCCGATAGAGACGCCCGCACGTGGTGCATTGCCAGACGAATCTCGACAAGGCGATGACTTCCTTCTCCAGTGAGTGGTAGGTCGTAACCGCAACCTCTCCCGAACGATTGATCTGCGTCATTTTTTTTAGGAATGCCAGTCCATGGTCAGGCCGCCGTTTGAGAATATCAAACTGCCATTGATGGATCATTTCATGCGCGAGCGTGTTGAGCAGTTCTTGTTCCACATGGGGCATTCGCACGGCAAGTTGCTCAAAGAGTGGACGCGAGAGACGAATCTCTCGGCGACCTGTATTCGGAAGATTGGGGAAGGACGTTCTTGGGCCACCACGACTGGTGAACATCCCGACAGAGGAGGTCAGGCGCCCACTCCAGCGAATCGGAATTGGGGGGAGTGAGTTCGAAAAATACCGTGCATTTAATTGTTTCCAGCGAGTCTCCAGTGTCTCGGTCGAAAGGGCCGCTGAGATCGTTGCGGGTGACCTCATCCCAGCTCCTCCAGCACGGCTGCGGCAAGCAGCGGCAGCATGAGTTCATGGTGCCCGGTCAATGAATAGCCCTGGCCGCCTTTTTGCGTCGGACGTCGCACGACGTTGGTCTGCGGGCGGTAATGGACCAAGAAGTCCATATTGGCGGTGGTAATGTTCGAGATCGGATGACCGAGGTTTCGCCCTAACGACAGTGTTTTGAGAAAGACCTCTGGAAGAATGACGGAGGATCCGATGTTCACGTACACCCCGCCTTCCATCTTGGCGACCACGGCAGTCAGACGCCGAAAGTCGAGCAGCGACGTGGCCCCGATGGCGGCTCCATCAGCCGAGGGATGCATATGGATAATATCGGTTCCGACCGCGACATGGACGGTGACCGGTATGCCAAGTCGAACGCCGGTGGCGAGGATGCTGGTCTTGCGATTCGGGAACTGATGGGCCGCGTGGTTCATGTAGTTCCCAATGGCTTCCCCCAATCCCTGGCCTGCTGTGGCGCCACGGATGATGGCATCGTTCAAGATCCGTCCCGTCTCCTCGGCCATGCCAAATCGACCTTCATCGATCTCAGCATCGACTTCCTCGGAGGTATGTCCCATGAGGGCCAGTTCGAAGTCATGAATAATCCCCGCTCCATTCATGGCCACTGCCGTGACGATCCCTCGTTCCATCAAATCTGTGATGATTGGAGCGAGCCCTACTTTAATGACATGTGCACCGATGCCGATGATGACGGGACGGTGCTTCCGATGGGCCTTTACAATGGCTCGCGTGACGGCCCGCAATGACTTGACTGCGAGGATATCGGGCAAGCCATCGCAGAACGTTTTAAAAGAACCGCCACGTTTCCACGGCGTCGCAAAGTCGGCGACCCGAACCTTGCTATACCGTTTCTTCAATGGATAGGTCTTGAGATCCGATACATTGATCGGAGCAATCAAGGCAGGACGGCGTGCTGGAGTTGTCCGGTCAGGGCGTGTTCCCAAGGAGATGATCCTCTATCAGCTCACATAGGACATGACCGAGCGTAATATGACTTTCTTGGATCCGAGAGGTCAGGGTGGACGGCACGATAAACGGGTGGTCCACAAGGCCGGTTAGCTTGCCTCCCGATCCGCCGGTCCAAGCCACGGTGATGAGTCCGCATTCACGCGCCGCCGCGACGCCTTTCAAGACATTGGGAGAGTTCCCGCTCGTACTGATGCCGATGGCAATATCGCCCGCTCGACCATGCGCTCGAACTTGGCGGGCGAAGAGCTCTTCATACCCGTAGTCATTGGCGATGCACGTAATCGCGGCGATGTCTGTCGCAAGGGCAATCGCAGGGAGCGGTACTCGATCCCGCCTATATCGTCCCACAAATTCGGCGGCGATGTGTGCGGCATCCGTGGAGCTGCCACCGTTGCCGAAGAGCAAAACCTTGTTGCCGTTGTTGAACGCATTCGCGATGAGCCTCGCCACCTGCACGATACGATCGACATGCTCATGGGCAAACTGTTGTTTGACCCGAGCGCTCTCAGCAAAAGCCGTCAATACCGCTGTTTGCATGGGCGCGATTCTAGGGAAGGGGGCTTAGGGTGTCAAGGTTGGAGGCCTCCGTCAGTTCCGTGCCGTCAAATTGAACCAGGATGTGGGCAGTGGTATAGTCGTCGCGCCATGGCGCAAGATCAACCCATCAAAGCACTTGTGGTTGCCTTAGTCGATGATGCGGCGGCGGCCGTCTATTCGATCAACCGGCTCAAACCCGAGGCCTTGTGCTTTGTCTTACCGGAAAGCAGTAAAGCGCTGGTTGAGTCAGCTGTCCAGCCGAACATTGATCAGATGCCCAAGCGGTGGGATTGGATTGTGCTGGAAGATGTGATGGAGTTTTCGTCGACCTTCAAGACGCTCGCCTCCTCACTGCCAGAACTTTTTCGAACATGGGCTATCCAACCAGGAGAACTGGTTGTGGATATCAGCGGCGCCAAGCCCGCGATGGCGGGTGCGCTCACATTGGTGGCCGTGCCCTGGACCTCTCGCGTGGTGGCGTTGATCCCAGCTCAAGAGGGGCAAGAGGATGACCGCGTTGAAGTGAACGGGAAGTCCTTTCTCTGGAAGCAGAGTAATCCGTGGGATGAACAGGCGGCAGTGTCACGTCGTGAAGGGTGTGAGCTGTTCAACCGAGGACTGTTTCATGGCGCGGCGAAGCTCTTCCGTGAGGTTGAGGTGCGAGTCAGCGGCGGACAGAAACCGCTGTATCGGGCATTCACGGATTTAGCTGAAGGCTATGAGTTGTGGGAACGGTTTCATTACCGTCAGGCCTGGGAGAAGTTGAAGACCGCCACAAAAGCTCTGGAAATGGCGTCACTCTGGGGTGGACCTCCGGGATTGAAAGGGGTTCTTCCCGGCATTAAGGCCAATGCCAGTTTTCTTGAAAAACTCGTGCTCGATCCGGCAGAAGTCAAGGAGTCGTTGGCCCTGGACTTGTTGGCCTGTACCGGGAGACGATTGCATGTCCGCCACGATCCCGAGGCAGCCATGACAGCGCTTGTCCGGGCGCTTGAGGTCTGTGCTCAAGTCCGTCTGTATAAAGCACACAAGATCAAGAGTTGGGATGCGCAGCCCGCACAGCTACCGGCTGCTCTTCAAGAAGTCTGTCAGACCTGCTATCTCGAAGATATCGATGGCAAGTATAAGTTGCCACTGCAGGCGCAGTTTCGTGTCTTAGCTGGCTTGGGTGATCAATTGGGGCAGGGATTTTTGCGGGAATGGCCCAAGATGAAGCCGTTGCTGGATGCCGCCAATCACGCTGTCCTGGGGCATGGCTTCGAGCCGATCAAGGCTGAGCGAGTGCAGCAGCTGTATGAGGTAGTGTTTCGGCTGACGGGAATTGCGGAGTCGTCGCTACCGAAATTTCCCGTTCTGAACTTATGACCTTTTGTGCTTTGGGAATCTGTTGTGCCCAACGGCGGGATCATTTGACTGCAAGGATTAGGACAAACTCTATCTACTTTTGATTTATTTCTTCCAGCGGTGCGATTGAGAGTTCCCATAATATTTCTTTGGTCACGGTAAAGACCAGACTTTCTTCACGGGTAAAATCATTCTGGATCAATCTACTATTTGAGTTTCCGAAGTAAGCAATACTGCTCGTCCTACCATGCCCAGAATAAATCTTACCGTTGGGATAAGTAATTTTGTAAATAACGCTCATCTATTCCTCGGTGAAATAGTCTAAGATTTTGGCTTGAATGAAGTAGCTCTTCGCCCAAGCCACTCTATTCTCAAATTTGGTCTGAGTTTCACTGGGAAGAAGTTCTTTTAGGTCCGTCTCCGGGAGTGCCATGCTTTTGGCAATAGTCTCGCGTGCTTCCTGGATCGAGTGCTCTTTCCCATCTGCGGCAAGATCAAGCAGCGGCTTGAAGAAACTCTGAAAATCTGGAACTGCCATTGGATAATTCCTTTCCAAGCGGTAGAAGAAATTATGGACCAAAGGACCTTCCTGTAGGAGCTGTGGGAGCATGGGTTTCATGAGGTGATCACTGCTTCGCCCTGACGGTCATCTTTATCTATTCGTGCAATTTCATTCACCCGGTCACGTACTTCCCGCAGTACTGTGAGGTGATCTTTACCGAAGTTCTACCGTTGGGCACAAGTGGAATATCATCTCCGAGTGCACTCTGCTACAATTCCGCGTCGTTTCTGACGCACGTGTAAAGTATTGGACAAGAAGCGATATCAGAAAACGCCACCATAAACTCAGCGTTTATTGCAGTAAACGTACGGTAGCCAGTTGGAAATAAAGATCTATTACGAAGACACCGACTGCGGTGGAGTCGTCTACTACGCCAATTATCTGAAATATTTTGAGCGAGCCCGCACCGAATATCTTGAACTGCGCGGCCATTCGGTGGCCGCCTTGATGGAGCAGGGCGTCATCTTTGTTGTCGTGCGGGCAGAACTGGACTACTGCGCACCTGGTCGCTACGGAGACACTCTGCTTGTCGAAACGGAAGTCGGCGATGTGACTCGAGCGGCATTGACCTTTTCACATGTCATTCGTGAGAAGGTGAGTGGGCGTGTGGTGGTAAAGGGATCGGCTCGGTTAGCGGCGACGGACAGGAACGGCAAAGTCAAGCGTCTGGACAAGGCGATTGTCGCTGCGCTACAGTCAGACCTCCGTTCCGGAGAGAGGCCTCATCCGTAACGTGCCATAATACGGGATTGGCACCCGTTCATTGTATCCTGTACGGGACAAACGACGATTCACGGGTAGCGACCTGTTCGGTAGTCGTCCAACAACCAGCAAAGCGCCTGGATCTAGTGGCTGCTCTCAGCCAGCGTGATCGCTTTGTTTGCATTGTCGAGAGTGGTTATTACAACGAAATGAAAGGAGTGTGTCTATGAGCCAGCAGATTTCTGGGTATACGTACGGTACCGCCGCAGTTGCGCAGTCTCCGGTGACGGTTGCTGATTTTGAGCTGATGAAAAAGAGTGCGTTGTTCGGCGACGAGGATGTGAAGTATTTGCGTCTCTCGCACGACGTGGTGAAGGATCAGGTCGAGGCCATCCTCGATGTGTGGTATGGGTTCGTCGGATCGCAGCCCCATCTGCTCAAGTCGTTTCTCGGCAAGAGCGACGGTAAGCCGCTTGGCGATTATCTGGGTGGGGTGCGCAAGCGGTTCGGCCAATGGATTCTCGACACGGCTCGTGCTGAATACGACCAGAAATGGCTCAACTATCAGCATGAGATCGGTCTGCGGCATCATCGCACGAAGAAGAATCAAACGGACGGCGCAGCCGCATCCGTCGAGAATGTTCCGTTCCGTGACCTGTTTGCGCTTATTTTCCCGGTGACCTTTACGCTGAAGCCGTTTCTTGCCAAGAAGGGTCACTCAGCCGACGATGTTGAGAAGATGTCTGCGGCATGGGTGAAGTCCTGTCTCCTTCAGCTTACGCTCTGGAGCCATCCCTACGTAAAGTCCGGAGATTTTTAATCGCGTCAAGGTTCTCTGCTCGCAAGAGTGCAGAGCCTAACTACCCCCACGCCTACCCCCTCTAAAGAGGGGTAGGCGTGGGTCGATGTCTTGCCGTATTCTCCGCGCCCATCGAGGCTCCGATACGTTTTCCTTAATATTCTGAAGAGGATGAGGGCGTCCCATATGGATGGCTCAGTATGCCCTGTGCGCAAGGTCTCAACAGGGAAAGACGGAAGTTTGTACGCGAGTCATGATGGAGAACGGTCCGAGTTGTAGAATCAGGATTCTTCAGAGAACATTCCCTTCAACCTATTAGGTGTTGGTACGGTGACGTGGGATATCGTGGTCATGCAGAACATCTGGTCGACGGATGTTGCCGTGCCTAAACTGATCCAACACCATTAAGCTCAGAGGTATCGTCATGGACTGGTATGTCGTTCGGTTGTTGCTCTCTCTGTGTGTGTGCGTGCTCTCGTTGCCCGTGATGGTTCAGGCGGACATTCGCACGGATTCCAGTGTGGTGACCGCGAAGCATACCGGGAAATGTCTGACGGTACAGAGTGGGTCACTCGCTGATGGTGCGCGGGTTATTCAGTCGAATTGTCTCGGTGGAGAGAATGAGCAATGGATTTTGAAGCCTTTTCAGGACGCCTATCAAATCGTCGTCAAACATTCCGGGAAATGTTTGAATGTCTACGGCGCACTTACGACCGATGGAACTCCGATTATTCAATGGTCCTGCGTGGGGGCGTCGAATGAACTCTGGTATGCGCGTCCGCAAGGCGATTACTTCCAACTGGTGGCGAGGCACAGCGGGAAGTGTCTGAATGTCTACGGCGCATCAAAAAGCGATGGAGCGAACCTCATCCAATGGTCCTGTGTGGGAGCGGACAATGAGTACTGGACGGTTGCATCGCTCTCGCATACGCCGATCCTTGCGAAACACAGCAAACAATGCCTGGATGTGCCCGGTAGCTCAGCGGCGAATGGCGCACAACTGATTCAATGGCCCTGTCATGGCGGGAACAATCAACAATGGACGTTGATGCCATATCAAGATGCCTATCAGATCGTCGTCAAACATTCCGGAAAATGCCTGAATGTGTATGGCGCGCTCACGACCGATGGGACACCGATTATTCAATGGTCCTGCGTGGGAGCGAAGAATGAACTCTGGTATCCACGCATGAGCGGTCGGCAGTACATGTTGGTCGCCAAGCATAGCGGGAAATGCCTGAGTGTCAGAAACGGCTCGCAAACAGCAGGCGAAACGCTTATTCAATATTCGTGCAGCGGCGGGGACAATCAACTCTGGCAGATCGATGTGTCGTCGACGACCGGAGGGAAATGGAGTGCCGCCCTTCCGCTCTCGTTGGTTCCGGCAGCGGCGGCTAATTTGCCGGACGGAAGGCTCTTACTGTGGTCTTCGAATAGTCGATTGAATTTCGGAGGTGGAGGACAAACCTATACAGCGATCTTTAACCCCTCGACCAATCAAGCGACGGAACGGGTTGCCTTTCAAACTGGTCACGATATGTTCTGTCCAGGTACCTCTAACTTGCCGGATGGACGCATTCTTGTGAATGGCGGCGTGAATAGCAACCTGACGAGCATCTACGATCCTCTGACGGCGACGTGGAGCGCCGGCCAGCCGATGAATATCGGTCGCGGTTATGAGGCAAACGCGGTGTTATCCAGCGGCGACGTCTTTACATTGGGGGGCTCATGGAGCGGTGGGTATGGCGGGAAGCATGGCGAAGTCTGGAGTCCGACGACCGGTTGGCGCTGGACGCCCGGGATCATCGCGGATGCCATCGTCACGAATGATCCCAAAGGCGTCTATCGTGCGGATAACCACGGCTGGTTCTTTAGCGTCGGAGAGAACCAGGTATTCCATGCCGGTCCCAGCAAGCAAATGAACTGGTTTAACCCGACGACGAACGGCACCATCGTCTCAGCCGGGGTCCGTGGCAGTGATGACCATAGTATGAACGGGAATGCCGTGATGTATGACATCGGGCAGATCCTCAAGCTCGGTGGCGCTCCGAACTATGACTACAGCAATGCCACCACACGTGCGTACACGATCACTATCAATAACGGCGTGGCAGTGAACCAAACCGCCTCAATGGCCTATGCGCGCAGCTTTAACAGCAGTGTGGTGCTGCCGAGCGGAGAGGTCATTGTATTCGGAGGGCAAGCCTATTCGGTTGCATTTGAGGATTTGCAGCCGGCTCTTGCACCGGAATTGTGGAGTCCTGTGACGAGAACGTTCACCACGCTCGCGCCGATGCGCATACCGAGGAACTATCACAGCGTGGCTCTCCTCATGCCCGATGGCCGTGTATTTGTCGGTGGGGGTGGGCTGTGCGGAGGATGCGAAGCCAATCATACCGATGCCGAAATTTTTACGCCTCCGTACCTGCTCAATGCGGATGGGAGTGAGGCCGTTCGTCCCGTGATCACGCAAGCTCCTGGCAATGCCGCCCATGGGGCGACGATCACAGTAAGCACCGATTCGTCGATCAGTCAGTTTGCATTGGTTCGGCTATCGTCCGCCACGCATAGCGTCAATAACGATCAGCGACGAATTCCTTTAAACTTTTCGGCTGCCGGTGCGAATGCCTATGCCATCAGTATTCCTAGCGATCGTGGTGTGGCGATTCCTGGCTATTACATGCTGTTTGGAATGAATGGTGCCGGCGTGCCGTCCATGGCCAAAATGGTCAGAATTGGGTAGGAGTAACCGTTCTCGCACTGAAAGAATAATCGGTCTTAGGGTGATGGTCGTTGGCCTGAGCAGGCATGAATAAGCGCATTGAGAAACCAAAACGATGGGTCGGTCAGTGGTGCCGTGAGCACCCGGTACTCCTGGTCTCGTTCCTCGGTGAGGCTTCCATCAGCCTGCTCGGAGGCACGAATCCCTTCCAAGCTTTGGAGCCACCACTGTCCCCAAGGGCTGCCTCCACGGACGACCGAGGCGCTTGCTTCATGGTGGATATTGATCAAGCCACAGCGCTCAAAGAGCATCGGTAGTGTGCGTCCAAAGGCAGGATCATATCCGCGAGCGGTCCACCAGTCGCCGTTCTTCCACGCTCGATGGTAGAACGTGTAGTGTGAGTGCGAAGGATCCACTGGGGCGACCATGCCCCAGTCTCCGTCTTCATCGAGCAGCCATCCGCCCGGCCGCAAACATTCCACCATGCGGCGAAGAGCCATCTCTTGCTTGCCTGCAAGCCAAAATAAGACCAGCCGCGCACAGACAAAATCGAATGAACCGGGGCCGAGGCTATCCAGTGAATCGGTGAGGATGTTGTGTCGGCGGACTTCGAGATTCGGGAGATCTAACCGATTGAGATAGGTCGTATCGACGTCAGTCGCCACGACTCGTCCGGTGGGGCCGACTTGCTCGGCGAGCCAGACGGCCATTGATCCACGACCTGAGCCGACTTCCAGACAACGCCAACCGGGTCTGACGCCGACACGTCGTTGACGGGAAATCGGATCGAAGAGTTGTTCGAGGAGGCTGAGCCGCTCGTCCTCAACCCTTTGACGACCTTGCGCCGAAAGGCGATAGCCGGGAAGAGGATGATCGGTCGTCCCTCCATCTGCAGGGTCCGACATATTCTGACCGTAATCGAACTATCGATACTCTGTCAATTCGACGCTCCATGATCCAAACAAGACGATCGTTGCGCGAGCGAGGGGTAGAGCGGCAAACAGTCTCCTCCAAGAATATTTGCTGATCTATGGCCGACGAGGCGAACTCAGTGAAATGGACTGTGGTGGCTTCTTGCCCGGCAGCACTTTCCCCTGAGCAGTGGGGACGGCTGTTGCGAACGAACTCACGACGATTTCGATTCGTCGGTTCCTGTTCCGGCTTTCATCGTTGTCCAATGACTTCGCTGTCGTATACACGACAGCTTTGACGCGATCGGCATCAACCCCACTGTTGATCAGGGCTTGGCTGGCATGTTCGACGCGGGCGCGCGAGAGCTCCAGGTTGTCCTTAAACAGCTTCCGTGCATCGTTGCGGATTGGCTTTGTGTCAGTATGGGTGGTCACCTCGATATTCCGGTAGCGAAATTTCTGTAGGACCGTTCCGATCTGTCCGATTAATGAATTCCCACCTGGGGTGATAGTGGCTTCCCCTGAAGGGAACAGTTCACTGCTGACCAACGCGACGGTTAGGGCGGTTCGCTCCTGTCGCAGAGCCACTGTGCCTCGCTTCAGCTCCTCTCCCAATGTTCCGGAAAGTGCTTCACCAATCTTGGTCAGATCGATGCTTCCGGCATCCGCGCCATCTCCAGAAGACGCATTGGGAATGGGGAGGTCGGTTACCGATAGATTGGCGTCGGGGGGAAGCTCACTGAGAGAATTCTTGGTAGTCGAACTGACTTCCAGGGAAGGGAGGGCTTCCTCAGGTTTCGGTAAGCTCCGTTCAAGATCTTCCAGTAATCGTTTCGTGCGCGCGATCTCGGCATCTCGATCCATCAGCATCGGACCAAGATCCGCGTACTTTTGTGTAACTTGTTTGAGATTGTCCCTGATTTGCACCAACTCTTGTTCCCTCCCAAGCATCTGCTGTTCGAGTTCGGTCACACGGCGTTTGATCTGTGCTGGATCCTGCTCCTTTCCCGCCGCCTGTTGTTCGAGCTCCGCGATGCGGCGTTTGGTCTGGGTCAGCTCTTGCTCTTTTAGAGCGGTTTGCTGCTCCAATTCAGTGGACCGGCGTTTGGCTTGTGCGGACTCAGACTCTTTCCCGGCCAGTAGTTGTTCAAGGTCGGTCACCCGGCGCTTGGCTAGAGCTGGGTCTTGTATCTTCCCTGCCGCCTGTTGTTCCGCCTCGGCAACCCGGCGCTTGGCTTGAGTTGTTTCCTGCTCTTTGGCTGCTAGCTGTTGTTCAAGGTCGGTAAGACGCCGTTTGGTCTGCGTCAGTTCCTGGTCCTTCCCGGAGGTCTGCTGTTCCGCTTCGGTGGTTCGGCGCCTCGCCTGTACCAGGTCCTGCTCTTTCCCCACCAGTTGCTGTTCGAACTCGGTTGCCCGACGTTTGGCTTGTGTGGATTCGTATTCTTTTCCGACGATCTGTTGTTCAATCTCAGCGACACGCCGCTTGACTTGGGCGAGGTCCTGCTCCTTCCCGACCATCTGCTGTTCGGCTTCCATCACCCGGCGCTTCGTTTGCGTCAGGTCCTGCTCTTTTTTCGCCAGCTGTTGCTCAAGATCAGTGGCCCGGCGCTTGGCCTGCGCCAAGTCCTGTCCTTTTCCTGTCGAGGCCATCTGCTGTTCGATTTCGGAAATCCGGCGCTTGGCCTGGGCGAGTTCCTCAGTTTGTGCTGCAAGGTCTTCTCGAAACTTCTTGGAGCTCTCGTGGGCGTTGGTTCGCAGGGTGGCGATCTCGCTGTCTTTGGCATGGAGCTGGATAACCAGTTCGCCGATCCGTCGTTTGGCATTCTCCAGATTGCCTTCGGCGAATTGTCGTTCCAGCTCATCGATGCGTTGTCTTGCCTGCTGAAGACTATTTCGCGTGTTGCTCAGCTCGTGCGACAACTCTCGGTCGGACTGTCCTCGGATCGTGGAGTCCTGTTCTTTCTGAGCGAGCTGAGCGATGAGCAACGGGCGCCGATCTGTAGCTTGCTCCTCGGCTACTCCGGCCATCGTTGACCGGAAAGGGGCGGTCTGCTCGTCTAGGGGTAAACGGGTCACGGTTCGAGGTCTGCTTTGCTCGTTTGGATCGGGGGGAATCACAGCGGTGGGGGTTGGGAGTGAATTGGAAAGCGGTGTCAGCGTCTCGTGTGTGCGACCAGGCTGTTGCTCAGGTGTGGTGTGTATCGCGCTCGATGAAAAGGCGGTACTCGCATGCAGCGGATCCCCACAGACCAGGGTCAGGGATCCGAGAACGAAAACGAATAACGTGCTAATCATGTCTCACCCCCAATAGTGCGGTGGCGGCAAATGGAATCAGATCCTACTGGAGGACGTGTGATGCCACAGGATGTGCCTCAAAAAATCAGAGGGCATCACAGGTCATCGTACCTGACGCGAACGGGAAAGCGGTGCCGAATGTACGCGCTTTGTGAACGCACAAGAGAAAGACTTTCGACGATCCTATCGTCTTCCTGAATGGCTTTGCAACCCGGAAGGTGGCAGGTTGTGGCTTCAGCTTGAGCCTGAACGACGGGGCATTGTTTATGAGGCGTGGCGGGCCGAACGAGTGCTTGTTAATCGAGAAGTCCAGCCTCGATGCAATCAAAATCAATCGATAGGGTACAGACTGTCTCGCGTCGTGAGCCGTTTTTGTCGCTCAAGGATTGCTCCTGTGCACTCATAACCTTCTTGATTCAGAAATGGGAACATCAGGAGGAGCATATTGGAATCGACGGTGACATTGTCCGGCTTCAAGCGAACCTTTTGCTCGCGAGCTGCCAGTTTCAGATTCAGCAAGCACCCTTCTCTCGTATACCCTTTTGCAGTGACTTTCCCAAGCGGCCCCGCCTCTCCGGGTACCTGATCAACCTGTGAGGCACAGGACGATAGAAATAACGAAATGAGCAGGCACAATACGGTGACACCTGGATTCATACGAGACCTCATCAGAATTTCAACGCTCACTGTGACCAACAACTTGGGAGAATCACGGGAACAACTGCCCTTGACTTGGTCTTAAGAGGGCGCTCTATGCAGGGCGTAGCGAAGATCGTGAGGGCACCCGTGGGATTTTCAGAGAAACATCAGCGGGGAGTCAAGAGCAGAACGACCAGTGTGGGTTTCAGCACTCCGTTTTCTTCGTCTGGCATTTCCAGGGATGGGGCAGACTGGTTTGGCGGATAGTCCCCATGTTCTGTTGATAACCTTGTGGATATCAGATGGATTTTGTGAAAGGCTGGACCATCCACGTATTAAGGTATCACATTGCCTATTTCTTGGGCATCTGTACCATGTGAGGAAGGCCACAACTAATGGTGGTCTTGGTAGTTTATGTGATGTGTTTCATACATTCCTGGCTGTAGGCATCTTCTGGTGTAAGATCGCTGTTGAACAAGTTGGATGAATGCAATCATTCCGTCAGCTATCCACAGGACTATTGGATTTCTGGTCACTTTTGGCTTTTTCTGTAGCACTGGAACCGCGTTCAACTTGTCAAGGACCTATCGAAAGACAGTGGACTTTCTGCGGGGTCAAGGCGACGGGACGGATGGATGAGCCTGTCCTATTTTTTTCGATACACGTTCAGCCCGATTTTCTCTTCCCGATTTGGGATCGTGATGTTGCCTTCCGTAGTCGCGACAATGATTGTCTTGCCGGTTGAGGATGGGCCAAACTCCTTCGAAAGATCCACTTTGATGGTTAAGACAGTTCCGTCGATACTCATCTCGACATTCTTCATGGGCTGATCCTTTCATGGTTCAACACAAGATGTGTTTCTCTTGTGTGAAAGAAATCGACAGAAGCGGGTTTCAGCTCTCTGTGCCTATTATCTCCGTTGGGCAAGGAGAGATTTCATGATGTATGGCCCTCAGAATTACCAAGCTTAACGGGCTAACATCGTGCCAGCAATTTTTTTGGCGATACTGGGCAAATGGCCCTGGGCCTCTGTCCCTTGAAAGCTAAATGTCAGGACAAAGCCGGAGCACTGGGTGTAACCGGTGCCCCCAGGGCCTCGGCCGTTTCGAAAATCACCGATGGCCATGTCGCCTTCTGTACACACCGGGATGGCCGTTCGTTTGAAGGCTGGATTCTGTAGGTAGAGGTCCATCATTTCTTTGATGGCGGTCTTGGTTTCGCTCTGTAGATCAAGGTGTACATAGACCGATAGCGCTTGGCCATTGGGCCACTGCCATGCACAACCTTCACCACTTCCCATTCGGGACTGAACGGCCGATAGCTTTGGGGATGTGAGCAAGCTGCAGACTTGAGCGGCCATAGGGCTGTCTGCGTGACCCGGGGACGCGAGGAGCAATACACAGACAACAAGGAGATACTTTAGCATCATAGGTATGTCCATTTGAAAATCCCTCAAAACAAGGGTCGCTCAGAGCCGACTGCTTTCCCGTGGTCTTGGGCTGTGGAGATTCTAGCCCTTGTACTCGGCTCGTTCAATGGTATCTATCTGGCAGGGTATTGGGCAAACCTGCCAACTTCGTTCTCGTGTCGTTCAGTTGTTCAGAAGTCCTCCGTGTGCTTGGGTCTGCAGGGAATGGGTGGGTAAGCGTGAGGGCGTTATTACACACCATGTATGACTATTCGGAGTTGTCTCATGCCTCTAATAGTGATGATGCTGACAAAGGGGGGAAAAGGGTTTCACGGGGCACTACAAGGGCCATGTATTAGATGAACATAAGAGGCCTAAGAAAACGATTCAGTGATGGCCATGGGCGATAAGATGCCCCCATCGTCCAGATGTGGTGCTGCAGCGATTTCTGCACCTTCGCAAAAGTTATCTCTGTATACGGAGTACTATGCCGCTGGCATACGCGACGCACGATCGGGCTTACTCTTTATCCTGAAAGGGGCAATTCTTACTTCTGCCAGCGTCGCTCGAAACCGGATGAGCAATTTCGCTATAAAAGCACGAAGTCTTTGTCAGCATACCCGCGCGCACGGGGACAGACTTCATAGCCCTCGTGACTGCCTTCATCGTTGGTGTTGCCCTCAATGGTGTCAAAGGCTGTCTCGTCAAATCCGGTCGCAAAACCGGTATGGATCCAATCCGTCTCGGTTCTTCTAACAAGAAAGATGCAAGTCTTCGACAACGTGTCGATCGATGTGACCCCGCAGGCAAAATCCGATTCCTTGACGAAAAGCCCTGCATTCTTCGCTTGAGCCGCCAATGTGTCGCAGGAGAAGGACCCTTGAATCGGCTCTTGCATCTGCAAAGTTTCAGCAGCCTGTTTAAGTACAAAGGACACGAATCCGGCACACCAGGGCCAGTCGGCGCCTTCATGGCCTTCCATGTACAGCCGCACCCATGGTCCACAATTTTGTCCGCCGATCTCGCGCGGATTCTGCTTCAGATGCGCGTTGGCATATTTCCACACTAAGCTACCCAGGGTGTGGCGCCCAGCCTTGATGGGAGCCAAGGCCTGCCGCAACGGGTCCACGAGCGCGTGAAACGTTTTGAGGTTCACGCTGCCTGTGACGCTGAGTCCGCACTGTTTCTGAAAAGCCTGCACAGTTCGTTTCGTGACCGGCCCAAAATCCGAATCGATGGCCAGCCCAAATCCATGGAGGTTGAGCCATTCTTGAATGCGTGTCACCGACTGTCCATGCGCTCCGACTTTGATGGTTTGTCCGAGGTCGAGTTCCTTTCTGATCCACGTTGCCAATGTTCCGGAGCCATTTACCAACAGACTCATAGGATTCCCCTTCCTTTCTGCCGCAGCATCAGCAGCCGTTCATGCTTCCGAGCGCGTCAGAGGCGATTGCACCGCTCATACTTTAGGACACGATAAACTGCGCGGTCCCTCTCAGGTACACGGCGGAATACAAAAGCTGAGGACCAGGTGGAGCTCCCGCAATCGTTGTGGGCGCAGTCGTGGTGATGCCGAGCACTTTCACGCGTGTCCCATTGGATTGCGGCATTACCGTTACAATGGGCACGATCAGGGAGAACGTCACGGTACGCAAATCAGGAATGGCTTCGAGCGTGACGGTGGCGACCTCACCCAGAGCCGTCTGTTCGATCTGAATGTCATCACCTTTGAAGGACAGGCTCTGCTGATCATCGCGATAACTCAGTATCGGCCCTCCCAAAATACTCGTCGTGGAATAGGTGACATGAATGGTCTTGCTGCTGAGCTCAAATAAGTTGGCTTGTGTGAAACCCTCCATGAATATGCCCTCCGTACAGCGAATGTGCTAAAAAATGATAGTCCTGTCGCTTTATTGACATCGATGTCTGCGGACAGCCTCATTTGGGTATCCGTAGAGTGAATTTAGATGTGCAATAAGCAGACCTCTAGGAGACTGCAATTGTCCTAAGGATTCGTTGCTTTTCAGGTGGAGCTGTATGGCGATGAATCTAAATCGATACGGACTGAATCTCTTTCGATACAGTGGGGAGGGAGCAGGTCCTACGGGAGATGTCTTGCTTGGAAACAGAGTGAAGGTAAATATCTGTGCGTGGCCAGCATCATCTAAAATGCTCAGAGCGCTGCCTTGTGGGCCCCTGCCCTCAGGGGTGGTTCAAACTCGAGCACTTCTGGATGGTCAAGGCGCTCCCTACCGCCCAGCGACGAACTACTAACAGTCTGCTGAAAAACTCAATACGTGTGCTTCGACAAGCTCAGCACGAACGGAAAAGCTCAATAGTTTCAATTGCTGCCCCGTTCGTCCTGAGGCTCTCGAAGGATGAACGAAGGGTTTTTCAGCAGACTGCTAAGCCTCAATTCCACAGTTGAACATAGTGGGTACTGTCTGAGGCAATCGCATTCCACTCGTTCTCTCTGGCTCGACGGCGCGGCTGAATATGGGGCATGAGACCGCACGATGGATGCCAGCTCATGCTTTGCAGCGATGACTCGTCTTTACGAGCAGGCTCCGGATCTTCGAGCATTGCTCTTCGGGCTGCGCAGTGATGGTCTGGTTATGGCATCCCTTGAGGAGCGTACTGAACAGATCATCGAGTGCCATCAATGCCTCTCCTACGATGTGACGAGCTTCTCGTTCTGAATATTGTACCGGAATGAGTCGTCGCCGTTGCCACCCCCGGAGTAGAAATGCTCGCCCGAGCTGAGCGTAAGGCCGTTCACACCCCATCACGAATTCTCTGCCCTGGTCGTCTTCGAGAATGAACCCCTTCACATTCATCCTGACCCTCCTACCTCCTTGCGCACCCTACGGAGACATGTTGAAGTGTGCTACTACGTTCCATCCTGCGTATTAAATATCCCTAAGACGGGACACTCTCCTCAAGCCCCGTCGCGAAGGCATCACTGAGAGACCGGGTCGCCACAGAGTGCCGAGAACAATCGATGTGGTTTCCACCTCGGCCCAGGACAGTGCGGCGATCCCAGGTTCTGAGTTGAGCGATTGAAGCAGCAGGAGGATACCGAGAAATATAGCAATGATCACAGGCCAGACCATCGAAAGCACACCAAGAACGAACACGAAGGTCATCGCTGCTACCATATTCTGGACAAATGGGCTTTTGACTGTGATCATGAGGCCCTCCTACGTAGGCATCCTCTTTGTGCCTCAATCTGGTTATTCATTGGGCTCCAGCATTTTCATACTGTAGCGTTGCAAAAGGCTCCTGCGCCTTTGATTAGGATGTTGATAGAATCACCACCCTACGTGCGCCGATCGCACCCTCTCAGAGTCTCGACTCTATGAACGCGAGGCAGCGTTGCGTATGTGCTGAGCAAGGACCATGCCGCGTTCAATCCGCGAGGCCTGTCTAGATTTCAAAGGGTTATCGGAGTCTTGTATACGTAGTAGAGCTTGTGTACGTATCTTTTTCGATCCAATGAATCAAAAAGGATTCAGGGAGTATGGGTTGGGAGGGAGGCCGTGTGTGAGGTGGCGGTCCTGTTCTCCCTGGCACAGCGTCGGCGGGGCGTATTGACTGAAAATTCTGTGGGGATGGTAAGAGTTCGCTGTCAGGTGGATTTCTCTACCGGGGGTAGCAGATTGGACCGCTGGTTGCTGTCGTTCCTGTCCGTCTCGGCCTCTTAGGCCGTGACGGACTTCGTTTGGCTTGTCGACGGGAGCGCCTGGTTGGGCGAGGCCTCGTGGATTCGAGCGGGAAGCTTCGCACGTGTTTGATGGGAATCTCAATATCCAGATCTGGCCAATAGAGGATATCCGGATTGAGGCGCGCGACACGTTTGAGTCGTGAGGAGGAGGCTGTTCGAAATTGGGGGAAATCGAGGAACGAAACAAAGAGCTCGTTGCTATTGGTCAACAGCCAGAATCCATGCGTAGAGATAAAGGTTACATCCACTCGAGAAAGGTTGTTGCCCAAGATGAGGGGCTTCATCTGGCGGCTCCTTCGGATAAATGGGCCTGACCCTTTCAGATCAAACCCGCTAATGGGGTACACGGGTACCAGCTATCCTGTCTTTGACAGCCCTTCACTTCGAAGAATGTCGGCAACATTCTCTCCACTCACAAACACATCAGCGATGAGACGATGATAGACATCCCGCCCATGGGGCACAATGTGAATGGGGCCGCGGCGTAATAACTCTTCCAACCGTTGTTTGGCGGCTGACCCTGCCAACTCACTCATTTCTGGCGTATCAATGCCGCGCAGTCGGATCCGTTCACGTCCAACACGAATAGTGTCCCCATCGACGACATGCACCTGGAGCGTGCTCAGCAGTCTCATTTCGTGTCGTGATTGGGTTCGAAGGGCGGAGAGCCGAATCGGTTTGTGGTTGCCGCCCAGTTTATACCGCCCTTTCGGATAGCGTTGTGGACGGCTGTCGGGTGGGCGCTTGTGTCGCGGCTGTTTAAACGTAGGGAGACGATCAGAGCGTTCTTCATTCGGCGATGGGTACCAGCAAAGATCACATTGTTGGTTCAAGGTTGATCCTAGGCCTGACTGCTCTAGTCGTGCTGAGGACGCAACGGATGGTACGTGGAGGAACCACCAACCGACGAGTATCCAGGTTGTCACAATCACACGCAGCTTCATGCTCTGTGAGTAAAGCAGGTGTTGTGCCACAGACTGACCGATTGACAATGGTCAAAACCGCGTGCTGCAATTGCCACTAGCTGTCGATAAGGAACTCTAGAGTTTTCACGGAGGGTTACGCGTATGGATATGATGGGACGGGTGGGGTTGATTGAAATTCCTGTATTAATCGCCCCAGATCAGAAAGCCTGGATGGATCGAATGATTAAAGAAGGGAAAATTGCCATTCCGCCCGGGGGGACATTGGAAAAAGGGTCGTTGTATTCCATGTTTATCCGCATGCTGCTCCACAATGCTATGGAGGAGCAGAAGCGACAAGAGGCGCTGGAGGCAGAGGATGAGGATGACGAATAAGGTGAACGCCAGCTTATCTGGCAAGGCGAGGAGCGCCTTTCAGTGGAGTGCGTCCGAATCTGAATGGATACATCCTGTATCCGTTCAGATACAAGCTTCTGCTTCAGTCGGCGATCGCTAGAGCTTCCGGAATGCGATATGGGCAGCGCGGATGGTTTTCTCGAGGTCTTGCGCACTGTGTGCTGTGGAAAGAAATGCCGCCTCGAACTGGGATGGGGCAAGGTAGATGCCCTGTTCCAACATGTGATGAAAGAACTGGCCATATCGTTTGGTGTCGGACTGCTTTGCCGTGTTCCAGTCTATCACTGGGCCTGGAGTAAAGAAGGTCGTCAGCATCGATCCGACGCGCGTTTGCGTCACGGGAACTCCAGCCCGTTTCGCAGCCTCACCGATGCCTTTCGCGAGGGCGATGGATCGTTGCTCCAGCTGCTTGTAGACTCCCTTCCCTCGCAATTGCTTCAGGGTTGCTAATCCAGCTGAGACGGCCAGTGGATTTCCAGAAAGGGTTCCCGCCTGATAGACCGGGCCAACTGGTGCGATAAGATCCATGATATCTTTCCGTCCGCCGTAGGCACCAACAGGCAGCCCACCCCCGATGATTTTCCCGAGCACCGTCAAATCTGGCTTGATGCCATAGAGCGTTTGTGCTCCGCCGTAATTGACGCGAAATCCGGAAATGACTTCGTCAAATATCAATAAGATGCCGTGTTCCGCCGTCAATTGCCGTACGGTCGCTAGAAAGTCGGGTGCAGGCGGCACGACACCCATGTTACCCGCGATCGGCTCGATGATGATGCAGGCGAGTTGCTTGTGATTAGCTTTGATGAGCTGTTGAATGGTCCGAATGTCATTATAGGGCGCGGTCAGGGTGTGCTTCGCAAAGTCCTCAGGTACACCAGGTGAATCTGGAATGCCCAAGGTCGCCAAGCCCGAACCGGCTTTGGCGAGTAGATAATCGCTGTGTCCGTGGTAGCATCCTTCGAACTTGATGATCCCAGTGCGTTTCGTGAACCCCCGAGCGACACGTATGGCACTCATGACCGCTTCTGTCCCGGAACTGACCAGCCGGAGTTTTTCCATCGATGGAAAGGCGTGGCGAATTTCTTTCGCCAGCAAGACCTCTAACTCCGTCGGTGCGCCGTAACTGGTGCCTTGTCCAGCTGCCTTCTTAATTGAGGCAATCACCGCCGAATGGGCATGTCCCAGGATCATTGGCCCCCAGGACAATACGTAATCGATGTAAACATTCTTATCCACATCGTAGAGGCGGGATCCCTTCGCACGCGCGATGAAGCGTGGCTGTCCTCCGACTGAGCGGAAGGCACGAACGGGGCTGTTGACACCGCCTGGGATCAGCTGCTGGGCTTCAGCAAAGAGTTTGGTCGAGCGGGATGTTTTCATAACAGGGGCGCACCCTACCATGGAGGATGAGAGCCGGTCAAGAAATCGGGGTTGGAGTATTGGGTACAGAATCCCTCAAGGGTCAAAAAGTGTCGATGTGATCCACTTCTTATCAATTTGGATACAGTCGGAGGCAGTACATGTCGACTGCACGGGCAGACTCCCTTGTAATTGCTAACTGCGTCAGTGGGTAAGCTGGCGGCGCGATTCTTGCTGGATACACAGGTTAGGAGAGCGAGATCGCCATGAAGGTTGTGTGTTCTTGGTGTCGAGGGGAAGGTCAGGACGGCTTTGTTGGGGAAAAGGCTCCACTTGACGATCCCCGGGAGACGCATAGCATCTGCCACACGCATGAAACAGCGGTCCGGGCTCGTTGGGAGGCCCGTCGACAGAAGACAGGCATGTTTCCCCTTCCTGCCAGCCTCATGAGCCCGCATTGTTTATGACGGGTTCGCAGCCATCGACCAACATAGGGTTGCAAGCACCGTCGAGGGATGAAACTGACCAAGACGCCATACGAGGTGGTTCGACTGGCTCACCGTCTGGAGCAGAGTCGAAGGATGGGTACGCGGAGCCCGGAGGGTCGACGCATACGTGAAACACTGTATAGCTCGGTTGTAGAAGGTGAGCGCATCCGCGAAGCCAAGCCTGCTTCATGCCGTCTTGCTCGGTCTCATCGCGGGTGGAGAGGTTGTTGGGCTAGATTGCCCGCAACCTTATTTCTTGGTCGGTTTCTTCACCGGAGTCTCTGATCGTTTTGGAAGTGATTGTTTTCGAGATCGTTCCGGCCCTGTCAATGCGAACTCCTTCAACTCCCAACGATGTCGCTTTGATTTATCCTGTTCAGTGACGGCAAACACGGTATGAAAGGGGGCGCACCGGCCGTCAGCGGTCTGTCCCGTACTCCAGGCTTCGCCAGCGTCGTTGAGGACTTCCAGCAGCGTCTGATACTCTTCCTCGTCATTGGGGAGTACCGCATGGGCATCTGTAATGAGCAGAATGTACCCTTTTGCCGGCAGCCATTCGAAATCGGCGAGACATTCTTCTAAGGCATCCCAATTGTGTCCGAAGTAGTCCGGGAAGGTCAGTGCTCGGGCAAACTCAGCAAAGAGACTCGAGGTACTTCCGCATTTCTTGCCCTGGATTGTTCGTACAAGAAATCCTGCAGGAGCTTTCACCACCGTCGTTGCCACGCTTCCACGAGGGACCACCAGAAGGCTTGCCCAGGGAGGGGAGGCAGCACTCAGTTGTGTGTGGAGGGTCGAGGTAGAGGGCATAGGAGATTCACCTCGTTGATGCTTGGGAGGTTGCTAAAAGGTCATGGTGAAGCGCTTCGAACGTTGAGGTCCTGGGTGTCACGAGTCAACATCCAATCATGAGCACGGTCACATGGTCAATTAAGAGGGACAAAGGTTCGGTAGTGGTCCCCAGTATAGTAGGCTTTGCCAGTTCGTTGCTCGATCACGATCCGTTCCGCATCACGCCCTCGCCCGCGGATCTTCGGATTGACATCATACTCTCGATAGCGACCGCGAGGAAGGCGGCGCTCTCGGTTTTGGAACTCACGCCCCCCGACATATCCAGGGAGTGGGAACCCACCGCGCTTTTCCAACTGTGTGAGGAGATCGTAAGCTTTCTGAGGCGGTGTTACAAACAGCGAATGATCGTCGGTTTGAGGGCCAACAAGAATGGAGGCACTCTGGGCGAGCGCGTTCTGGCCGAAGTTGGGGCTCGTGATGCTGATCGATGGAAGGAACACCATCGCACAGCATAGGGTGACGAGCAAGTTGAACAGCTGGATCCGCCGCCGCTGATGGGTGGGCACAGGTCCTCTCATGCGCGGATGAGTGATTGTGAATGGGGGAAACCGTAGCATTCTCCTTTTGCGAAGGTCAAACACTCTCCACAGCGATTCACGTACTTGCCTGGATGTCTTTAGCCCTGTTTGCTAGAATGGGTTGGTTCGTGTGTGCCTCGAACGAAACCAAATCATCACGATACTCTTCATTGATCACCTTGCAGAATGTACATGCTGTGCTAAGGATAAGTCTGACTGGATCGGGGAATGGATCTCGGGTGTATGTCTCCATTCTGCTCGTGCTGGTACTCCTCGCGCTAACGGTGCCGTCGCATGCGCAGTTGAGCGCGAGCGGGTCAATGCGTCGTTCCCCGGCTGAAGTCGTCAAGCACTATGTCCAGTTGGATCAGAAGGGGGCGCGCCTGACTGCCTCCTCATTCGATACCGTGACACCGTATGTCGAGTGGAAGGAAGAACCGGCGTGGGGCCGTATTGTCGTGGTGCAAAAAGCGACTGTGCCTGAAGATTACCGACAATGGGACATTGTGAACAATCTAGAAGTGATCATCCCCGTGACCTTTCACGTGCGAGGATCGGTGCATCTCGAGACAGCCAGTTTTGTCCCTGAAGACAAGACCGAAGAGGTTCGCTTTCATGTGAAAGTGATGGGTAATTACTGGCGAATTATTTCACCGGTCATCCCTCCACATGTTGGGGTTAAGCGGATGGTGAGTTTTGCCCGAGATGCAGCCATCCACGAACCGGATGACACACAACGCACGGTACTCGCTGACCTTGTCGAATCCTTAAGAAAGGCAAACTAATGGCACAGACGCCCGTCGACCTCCTGATCTTTGACTTGGATGGTACGCTGATTGAGTCAAAATGGGATATCGCTCATGCCGTCAATTTCACACTAAACACATTGGGATTGCCGGAGCGTCCCATTGAAGAGATCTTCGGATTTGTCGGGGATGGGGTCAAGCGCTTGCTGCGTCTGGCGGTCGGAGAAGGAAATCCGGAGAAATTTGAAGAAGCGTTGACAATCTTCCGAGGGTACTATCTTGAACACTGCTTGGACCGAACAACCTTCTATCCAGGCATCGAGTCTATGCTCGAGCATTTTTCTCACAAACAGAAAGTGATCGCGACCAATAAGTCGATCGAATACACACGCGTGATCTTGAATGGGTTGGGGCCGCACCATTTCATGTACATGGTAGGCGGAGACAATGGCTTCGGGCTGAAGCCGGAGCCCGGTATGCTCCTGCATATCATCAACAAAATAGGTGTGGCGAAGGATCGGGCAGTCCTGGTCGGAGACAGTACGAACGATATCAATGGAGGACATAACGCTGGCATTCGGGTCTGCGCTGTGGGCTATGGCATGGGCAATCGCCAGAAGATGGAAGCCTGTCAGCCTGAATGGTTCATTGAAAAACCTGAACAACTCACGGAGCTGTTTATATGAAAACTCAACCGTCGCTCGTACCTGGTGAAGTGCATCTTCCCTGGGGCCGTCTCTCGCGTCTTGTCGCTCATATCTCGCACGCGTCCGAAGTACGCTTCACGAATTGTGCGCTTCACGCTTCACGTTTCACGATCTGTTCCGTTGTCATGGCCCTCAGTCTGGTCTTCCACGTCAACGCGTCCTCGGGCGCGTCGCCAAGTTTTGCCGATCGGGTGATCGAACATCGGCTCGCCAATGGGTTAACGGTGCTCATGGTCGAACGGCACCAGATTCCGGTGGTTTCGATCAATATCACCTTCGCCGTGGGCGGTATCAATGAACAGGTTGGCCAAACGGGAATCGCCCATCTTTACGAACACATGGCGTTCAAAGGGACACGCATCGTGGGGACGACCGACTACGAGAAAGAAAAACCAATCCTCGATGAGTTAGCCATCGTTGGGACAGAGCTTGACCAGCGGGAACGAGAGGTGGCGGCGAAAGAGGGAGGGGCCTTGGCTGACGATCGAACGGCGGTCGAATCGCTGCAAAAGCGGTTTCTGGCCTTACAAGCTCAGGCCGCTCAGTACGTGGTCGGCAATGAAATGGCGCTGATGTACCAGCGTCACGGTGGAGTCGGACTCAATGCCTCAACAGGGAAAGATCTGACTCGATACATGATCAGTTTGCCCTCCAATCGACTGCCGCTGTGGGCGGCGATCGAATCGGACCGGATGGCCAATCCCGTCTTGCGCGAGTTTTACAAGGAACGCGGTGTGGTAATGGAAGAGCGACGGTTGCGGAACGACGATAGTCCGAACGGGCTCTTGTTCGAAACCTTCACCTCGGCCGCGTTTCGGGCGCACGGGTACGGGATTCCGACCATCGGATGGGGGTCCGATATCTTATCGTTGACTCCGGCTGCCACGGAAGCATTCTTCAAGACCTATTATGGTCCGAATCGAGCCACGATCGCGTTGGTCGGGGATATCAATCCACAAGAAACCATCGCCTTGATCGAGCGGACGTTTGGGAGGATTCCTGCCGCGCCGCCGGCGCCATCTTTGGTAACGGTCGAGCCGGAACAACGAGGTGAACGCCGGGTGGAGGTGGAGTTTGATGCCGAACCGGCTATCGTGATTGGCTATCACAAGCCGACATTGGGCCATCCGGACGACGACGTGTGTGATGTCATCGATGCAGTGCTTAGCGATGGCCTCACCTCACGCCTGCATCAGAAACTGGTACGGGAGAAGCGTTTGGCTGTCTCGGTTGGGTCTGATGCCAGTCATCCCGGAGTTCGTGCGCCGAACCTGTTCATAATTACTGCGACGCCGTTGGCCCCCCATACGACCGCGGAAGTCGAATCGGCGATTTATGAGGAAGTTGAGCGGCTGAAGCAGGAACCAGTCTCGGCGCAAGAGCTGGAAAAGGTGCTCAACAACTTGGATGCGGATCTCGTACGGGGGCTGCGATCAAACAGTGGGTTGGCTTCTCAACTCGCCCTATACCAGGCTCTCGCCGGTGATTGGCGCTACATTCTGACGTCACGCGATAAGGTGGCCAAGGTTACGGCGGCTGATGTCCAGCGGGTGGCTGCGCAATACTTCACACGGTCGAATCGGACTGTTGCGGTGTTAGTCAAGAAGAGTCTCAGCAAAAGTGTGACGGCCATGTCGGGCAACGAGGTGCAGCCATGAGGACGGTGAAGGGATGTGGAATAGCCGGTTTGTTGGGCCTAGCCATACTGGTGGCTTCAGCGAGTACAGTGAATGCTGGAGAACCAACACTCGGTGATCCTCGAGCCATGACGTTTCCACCTGTGGAATTTTCACCGCCGGAGCCGGAGCGGGTGGTACTCGAGAACGGCCTGGTTGTCTATCTCTTAGAAGATCACGAATTACCGCTCGTGTCAGTGACCGCTACGATGCGAACAGGGAGTTGGTTGGATCCGACCGATAAGATCGGACTGGCATCTATGACTGGTGCGGTAATGCGCACTGGTGGGGGAGGAAAATGGTCGGCGGAACAAGTTGATGAGGAGTTGGAGCGCTTTGCAGGGGATCTCAGCATCGGTATTGGGCGACAAGCTGGGTCCGCGTCGCTCGACGTATTGAGCAAGGATCTTGATCGTGGATTAGACATCTTCGCCGGGCTCATTCGCCAACCGGCGTTCGAGTCAGCGCGTCTCGAACTGGCCAAGCTCCAAGCCATCGAGGGCATCCGCCGTCGACAGGATAATCCCGGATCCATCGTCGGTCGGGAGTTTGCGAAGATGCTCTATGGCCCGGCACATCCCTCGGCGCGTGAGAGTTCCATAGAGTCGATCAAACGTCTTACCAGAGACGACTTGGTCGCGTTCCACGGTACCACGATCCATCCAAACGGCATGATTCTCGGTGTCACCGGCGACTTCAAGAAGGCTGACATGCTGGCGTCACTACGCAAAGTGTTTGGGGATTGGCAGAAGGGAGTAGTCCCGGCATTGAAGATTTCCGATGTGTTGGAACGCGAGCGTGCTCGTCCCGTGGTGAGCTATGTCGATAAAGATACCTCGCAAACGCATCTGCGCGTAGGACATCTTTCCATTAAAGAGAGCGATCCTGATTATGTCGCACTGGCGATCGCCAACGACATATTGGGTGGAAGCTCGTTCCGCAGCCGCCTGTTCAACGATGTGCGGACGAAGCGAGGGTTGGCCTATTCGGTTGGGAGTCGTCTCAGCGTCGGGATGCACGATCAGGGCGTGTGGCTGATGCGGGCGGAAACCAAACTGGTGTCTACGCAAGAAGTCATCGGGCGCTTCGTCGCGAATATCGAACGGATGCGAAGCGAGCTGGTAACCGATCAAGAACTCGCCGAGGCAAAAGAAGCCTACGTGAACTCCTTCGTATTTTCATTTGCCAGCTCGTCGGCAATTGTTGGTCGTCTGGTCGAGTTGGAATACGATGGACTGCCCAAGAACTTTCTGCAGCAGCTGCGTGACAAGGTCATGAAGCTGAAGAAAGAAGACGTCTTGGCAGCTGCCAAGAAACATCTGCGCCCGGATCGGTTAAAAATTATGGCCGTTGGTTCAGGCGAGGCCTTGCCGAAAGCACTGTCGACATTCGGTGAAGTGAACGAGATCAAACTGGGTCCGGAGGGGTGAGAGGGAAGGTCACTGAATTTCTGAGCTCGAGACTTGATGGTATCTCACACTGCGATCTTGAACTGACTTCGTTCATAGGGGACGGTTGGGGTCACGGAGTTGCGCAGGTGGGCTCCTGGCTCCACATGCACGAGGCGGAGGTCGGCGAGGAGCGTAACATCAATGTGCACGTTCTTGAAATTTCTGCCGAGCCGTTTGGCCAGTGAGGCAATCGAGCCAGGGCGACGTGTGCGGATCAGATGCATCAACGTCAGGCGTGAAGGTGTCAGAACTTGTCGCATCGCATCGACGTTAATGAAATAGACTCCTGTTCGCTTCGTCACGGGCCTGCCCGACTGAAGCGCCTTGAGAGTGGAACCCAATGCACGGAGTCCCTCATCTAACGAGCGCACACCTACGTTAAGTCGTTTCACCTTCATGGGTTCGATCTCGTGGCGAAAGTCCTCGATTAACTGGCCGATGGTTGTGAAACGATATGGTATCGTGACACTGCGTAAATAGCGGTGGTCGTTTCGATGCTCATGATTGTCATAATCCACCAACCGCTGCCCGTTGCGAACCTAGACCAACGAATACTTGAAGCCGTCAGGGGTGGTCGGGAACTTTGGGGACGTCTTAGACCTTCATTTCCACCAGTCCTCCATGCTTGTCCATCTATCTGGTGTGGAGAACCCGCTTCGCTTTCGGCATATGGCAGTAGATACCATATGGAAAAGGCCTGTCATGGAACAGCGTATGGGAGCGGCAGATGGTCAGGAGATCGTTACTCGGTGCTTGCCCCAAGCAGTGACAAGAACTACCAGAATTGTAGGTGGAGTTGATTCACTGAAGGGCTAGAGCCATGGTAAGATTTGCTGGGTTGCTCAATGGCGTAAGTGGTAAGGACGTAGACTTGGGAAGTTCATAGCCGCGAGGGTTCACATGCCCTTAGAAGATGATTTCTGTGACATCCTGAAAAAAGCACGGACGGGACAGGGATTCTCTGTCGGTGATGTGGCACGTCTAACCGGATTGCCGGGGGGGGACATTACGGCATTGGAACGGGGGGATCAGCCTCGCGATCGTGCAGAAGTGCAGGCGCTAGCCAATGGCTTGGGCCTTCGTGCGGCGCCGCTCGAGCAGATCGCGATCGACAAGTGGGAGCCGGTGACCCAACGGACACCACCCTGGGTGGAGCTGGTACAGGGGACCATCAGCGGGTATGGTGTACAGGGATATATTTTGCACGATGAGGGGGAAGCGTTGCTGGTGGATACGGCATATAACGCCTCAGCGATGTTGGATCAGCTTCGTCGGCGTGGGTTGCGGCTCCTCGGCATTTGTTTGACCCATGGCCATGCGGATCATGCGGATGGGATTGAACGAATTCTCGATCAGTTTGAAGTCCCCGTCTATCTTGGACCAGAGGATGTGGAGCTTCTCAGTTGGCGACCACGGCAGGAGTTACTGGTGGTTCCGGATAATGATCTGACGATCAGGTTCGGCCGTCGCACGCTCCGATGTATGGCGACACCTGGGCATACGCCAGGAGGTATCTGTTACTGTGCGGATGATGTACAGGTGCCGGTATGTTTTGTGGGAGATACGCTGTTTGCCGGGTCGATCGGTCGATCAAATCCCAAAGAGCTGTATGCTGCGCATCTCGATTCAGTACGCAACCGGGTGTTGGCCCTTGCGCCGGAGTATCGACTTTTCCCTGGGCATGGACCTGCCACGACCGTTGAAGAAGAACTGGAACATAACCCGTTCGCGATCGCTCAATAGCCGGGGAATCCATGGACGGCTTTGAACGAAAGGAACCGCTCACCTCCCATCATCTCGTCGCTGAACCAGCAGAGGACGGGACGGCCCAGGGCTCTGACTCAGCAAGAGAAGAACCCACGGAAGCCTCTTTTTTTTCTAAGTGGACATTACCAATCATCCTTTTCCTCCTGACGGTCTTTACGACACTATGGGCTGGAGCCTACCAAACCTACAACGGTCCGGTGCGCGGACCGCTGAATTTTCTCATAACCTCTCCCGAGATGCTCTGGCGAGGTATCCCGTTTGCCAGTGCCTTACTCTTTATCCTCACCACACATGAGTTAGGGCACTATGTCTTGTCCAAGATCCACCGAGTGCCAGCCTCCTTGCCGTTGTTTATTCCCGGGCTGCCGCATTTCATTGGGACATTCGGTGCCATTATCCGCATGCGGGGGCCGATTCTGAGTCGCCGTGCGTTGTTCGATATCGGCGTGGCTGGTCCCTTGGCGGGGTTTGTGGTGGCGGTTGTCGTGCTGATTATCGGACTCAGTCTGTCCACGGTTGTGGATCGAACCGCTACGATTGGCCTGCAACTGGGTGAGCCATTGTTGCTGCAGTTTCTGTCATGGTTGGTGATCGGGCCACTCCCGCCGGAGGCTGATGTGCTGCTTCACCCGATCGGCTTTGCGGCCTGGTTTGGTCTCTTTGTCACATCTCTTAATCTTTTGCCGATCGGCCAGCTCGACGGAGGCCACGTGGCCTATGCCTTGTGGGGAAGACGACAACGAACCATGGCGCTGGTATTCATTCCGATATTATTGGTCCTGGGATTTGTCGGTTGGCCAGGGTGGTTGCTCTGGGCATTCATGGCAGGCATCTGGGGACTTGGTCACCCACCGGTCATGGATCCCTATGTGCCGTTGGGCCGCAACCGGACGATCGTCGGATGGATCGCGCTGGCCGTGTTCGTACTCACCTTTGTGCCGGTACCTTTTTCGTTCCATTAACTGGCTGCTGAAAAGTTCTCCAGCTTCGTTCTTGCCTTGCTCAGAGGCTCAACGTAGAAGGTGATGGCAAGGTGCTTATCTGCTCTCATGTGATCGAAGCGAGCAGTGCAAGCGAAGCCTGGCATGCACCTTCTTCCCTCTTCGCTCGCTGGGGCCTTGTTCGGTGCAATGCGTGTCTTGGCGCGCAGGGGTGGGAGGGTGAGAACGGCGGCCTTTTTGAGCATTCTGGGATATATGGTGTCGTACGTCCTTCTGTCAGATTTCAGTCGCGATTGATGTGGGCCCGAGTTTTTCGGCAGAGCCCTAGCCGCCTAGATACAGCCCACCATGGTTGCCGACGATTCCCTCAATCTTCCTACAGGCTCTTGAGAAATTCGACCAGATCAAGCCGTTCCTGGTGGCTGAGCGCTCGTCCAATGACACCCTTTCCGGCGGGTCCGTTCTCAAATTCGTGACCCGTGTGAAGATTGCCAGGGATAGACGTATCGAATCGGAAGGTCCCTGCTGCACAGTCTGTACGGTACCCCATGTGTGTCGGGTCGTATTCACGATCACCTAAACAGAAGGTTGTTGGGCGTTCCGCAACGGGCGAGAGCAGGGCATAGATTGTCGGCACTGAACCATTATGGAGAAAGGGCGCGGTTGCCCAAATCCCATTCAGGGGACGAGCCTTATAAATGTTTTTTGTCTGGAGGAGATTGGGTCGGTAGCCGTTCATTCGATCGCGATCGGCGGGCGCTATGTTGTGGTCGTCATACCAGGAGGTGGTCGCGTTATCGACCACTGCTGCCAGAACCTGCCCAAACGTTCCTTCGACAAGCGTGCCATCGTCTTTGGGTGTTCCAGGAATACCGAGATAGGCCGGAAGGGTGATCTTCCGTTGTCCCAAAATGCTCGCTTGTCCTGGATCGGTTCCAATCTCTGTCGCCGGAACTTCGACCAAATTGAGATAGCGCTCACCGGCGGCATTCGGCGCCTGCCAGCGTCGATCCGTCCAGAAGGTAGCTTCATTCACTGGAGCCAGATGGCAGCTCTGACACAACTCTCGATACAGAGCCTGACCGCGCTCCTTACCTCCTTGATCGATCTTCCCAAGAATATCTTCGGGCCAGGCTGGTGAGCGAAGGCCTTTGAACCCGGGTGTACCGGAATGAGGGTTCTTTCCGGCCAGTAATTCTTCGATGTCGTATAATTCCTGAACTCCCACGGTGGATTTATACAGCGGTCGTTTTGGATTGACAAGATTGATTTTGGCACCCACACCCAACGCTTCGCCCGCATTGCGAAACATCGGTTGCATGATCGAGGCGTCATATTCCACCCACGTAAACCAATACGTATCCCAAATGTGGGGGAAGTTCACCGGCGCATTGTTGCCCGTCAAATTCACTCGGGCATCGAACCCTGGAGCACCCAGTAAATCGGTAAAGAATACCTGTGTACCGATTCGATTGATCGCATCCAGGCGCGCAAAGCCTTCTTCGACATTCTGATCGGCCACGGTATCGGTGATCGTCTTCAACTGTTGGATGCGGGCAAGCAGAGCTTTCAGTTGCCCTTGTAGCTGAGCCGCTTGCTCTGTCGTATGGCTGTCACCAAGGACTCGCGTGGCGAATCGCCCAAAGCGTCCTGGGACGGCGTCTGTCTGGGCTAGCGACAGCCCAAGCGCATTGCGGAACTTGCCGAGATCGGTGAGCGCGGGTGCACCGTCGATGCGGAGGCTCGCACCGTGATACTCGACCTGTCCCGTATGACAGGCGGCACAGGTAAATCCAAGTTGGTCGGGTTGCATGTTACCGGTGACAGGGTCTGGAGCAGCAGGTAATTTGCTGAACCCGACCGGTAGACCGTCAGGGTTTCCAGCAAGCATGAGGTGGTTGCCTCGTGACCCAACACTTGTTCCCATCCGCTTGGGACTAGGAATAAAGCCATATCGACTCAAATAATCGGGATCCGAGAGTAGCCCAGGAGTGCTCAACGGCGACAGCTCTGGTTGTTCCAGTGCCAAAAACCAGTTGTACGGAACCGGCAGAGTCGAGGTGCCTTGCGAAACATGATGAAACCAGAACCGTTCGTCGTCCGACCAGTTCTGCTCGAGCCACCGGACTTCCTTCACCGGAGGGTGGTGAGGAATGCCTGGCACAAACACGGTGGGTATGGAACAACCGGTTATCGATACCAGCATGAACGCTGTGAGCAATAGTGATGGTTTCATACAGACTCCCCTCTGAACAGGTGCGTCATGTGTTGTCTCATGAGAGATCATGAAGGCAAGGACCAGGCCACAATGATTCAGTGAAAAGAATTTTTGATTTCAAAGTGTTGTGGGAGTCTGCGGGAAGAGGAGCGTAGGGAAAGTGAATCCATTTAGATAACGAGAGTATCCAGATCGATACGGTTAAGAAGGGGACTGGATAGGTGGGTATGTATGTGAAGGAGATAGCGGTCAGTTGCCAATAGCTCCTTCGATAAACGCAAGGCGAGCGGTTAATAGATAATCTTCTTGGGGGCACGACACGAGGGATTGCTAGTTTTCAGCTTCTATTCGGGCTCAGGAAGTGGCGCGCGCTGAGGACTTCTTTGTCTGTTGATCGTATGGAGGGAGCGCTGAGAAATATTCGAGGAGGGTTCGGTGGATGAACATGTAGCCGCCACCGACCTTCTTTAGGAGAATCAGTTTTGCGCAATGGTCGAGGAACGGAATGAATCGGAAGGGTGTGGATTTCGTCAACCAAAGTATCAATCGAAGCGCATAATGCTTCACCACCGCAGAACCGCCACGATTGAGCCCGATAGCCAGCCCAAAGATCAATCCACAGATCAGTCCGATGATCGGTCCTGAGATCGCTTCTGATGGAAATACTGCAATTACCCCGGCAAAGACTAATGCTCCAACTAACATCCTCTGGACTGAGTGGTTCGAGGCGGACTGCGTCGTTTAGTTTGAGTCGTTCGGGGAGCCTCTGATATTCCGCAAGGCGACAGCACACGACCATTCCAGAGGGTTTGCTATTTTCGATGAAGGCATTAATAGCCGCTAGGCAATCAGGTTGGCTCGCGGTTTGAACTTCACCCAGCCCATCCAGTAGTGGTGCGAGATAGTCATTTGTTAACCAAGCCTCGGCGATCGATGTGGGTACGCGATACTTTGCTAACATTTCGCTTGCGATCCACTCTTCAATAGACTGGTTCTTGATCCAACTGGAGAGATTCAACACGACAGGCACTCGTTCCTTGTGATCGGTTTTTGCTCTGGCAATCAGGGCGCACGCAAGTTCCAGTAAAGTCGTCGTTTTCCCTGACCCGGGTTCTCCTAAGATGAGGAGGAGACCTGTCGCATCGAAGATGGTGGTGATGTTGCGATCTTGTAGTAGAAGGTGGCGACGATCAGCCGGCAATGCCAGGATGTGTTTCCACGGCGGCTCTACGACCTCGTCCATCGCGTGCTCGCCGAGCGAAATCAGTACTTCGCGGTGGAGGGACTGCTTGAGTACGCCATCGATCCAATACTCTTGGACCCGATCTCGTAGAATCTCCAGTTGGGCACGCTGTTCCTGGTAAGGAGGAATAGCAATAGCGGGATAGAGCCGAACCTCTGAGAGGGACAGCTCCTTGAGGCGCCCTTCTTTACTCGCACTGTACAGCTTATCCGCGTCTTCTTGATCAAGCTCAAGATACAGCCGAATACTGCCTGCCACCACTCTCGTGACCTTCACTTCGCCAAGTTTGAGAAGGGCAGCGAGCGACTGCATGAATGTGGCTTGCTGTTCAGGCGAGAATTCATCCACATTGCCTGGTAGGCGAACTTCAATGAGTTGTTTCGCTTTAGAAGGGAGTAGATCCTTGCCGTCAGGGTTCAAAGAAGGCGACGACTGACTCATAGCGGCAGTCGTGGAGTCCTGGTGGTCTGGCTTTTTCCCGGTGCTCCCCCAAATAAGTTGTTTAATCGGATCTGGGTCAGCCCTCCGGAAATCTATAATGGTGACGATTCTGAAGAAAGAGGGGGAACTTAGGTGCCTCCGTCGCTGACGACAGAATCGCGGGAATCACGGGGCGGCCACTTTTTTTAAATTGATCGAAGCAGGCGCGCATCTCCTCATTCTGCCAGTGCCCTATGCCGCTGTCCCCAGCAAAGACTGCGACAGCTTTGATGGTTCCGATCTGCGCTTCCAGAGCTTCTTGCCATACTCTCCCGGGTGGTATCTCCCGTTCGTCTAACCATGGCTTGAGCCCTCGACGGATCAATTCGTCCGCGATCTGACGAATCTCCTACTTGTCCTCGCTGTTGTGACAGAGGAAGACGTCGAACTGTTCAGCGTTGGGGGTGGATTCGCACACATTCGGACCGCTCCACATTGGGACAGTCTCTTCCAGGATCAAGCGGGGCCATTCTACGTATTCTGAGCAGGGAGGTCTACCTGAAGATGGGGAAGGCTCTAACAATGAGAAACACTGGATACATGAGCCACTGTGTCCGTCTGTTTATGTAACTATGTTGTCAATGTGGCTGGTGAACGCGGGCGGGGGTTTTATGTATAGAAATGTGGACGTAATTCTGATTCGGCAATGAATCGACTGGCTTGGCGAAAGATGGCGCGTAGGGTGCCGGAGTCGAGTTCGGTGTGGAGTGGAACCGTCAGGACTTGGCGTGCGCCTGCTACTTCGCGGACTAGCTTGAAGTGGCTGCCCCTTTGGGAAGCCTGCTGGAAGCCAAACCCTTGGAGAATTGCCACGACCTCTCGGCCCGAGAGTCGCCGTAGCTTAGGCATGAACGGGATCTAACTCCATAGTGATGACCAGGGTTGGTTTCTCGCGTAAGCCGAACGCTGCCAGCTGTTCCCCTTCCAAATGCAGCGCTGTGGCTTCTTGTAGGTGCTTAACAGTCTCATCAAGTGTTCGCCCTTGCGTGACGACCGCAATTTCCAGGCACTCGGCCACATAGCCAGCCTCGTCGCCAGGGCGGATCACGGCTTTGATGGTCTGTTGTAGGTAGCTCATACAGATCCTCCTCACTCTCGACTCTGAGGATAGCCCTGATCTCCATGCGATGCAAGTGAATCCCAGAGCTGAGTTCACTGTCTAGCAGTCTGCTGAAAAACTCAATATGTGTGCTTCGACAAGCTCAGCACGAACGGAACACCTCAATAGTTTCAATGGCTGCCTCGTTCGTCCTAAGGCTCTCGAAGGATGAACGAAGGGTTTTTCAGCAGACTGCTAGAGCTTCCCCACTCATTTTCCTTCTCTTCGCGCACTATTCTTTATATTTGGTAATTAGGGCGTTTCGTAACCATCTGGTAGGCTGGAGGCCGCATGGTTACGGGATCGCATCGTGTTTTTGGGTGTGCAGCCAACTTTGTGCGTGGTCGCACGTGTGTGTTCTGTGGGTCGTTTCGGGTCAATCGGACACGACGCGGGTATGTGAAATGCCGGACCTGTCGACGGCAGAAGAGCCTTGCAAAACTCCGGCGTGAGATTGCGATCCTGCAGGGATTCTCTCAGCAGGTGCCCGCCTATCGGTTGGCGCATGACCTGGGCGTCGATCCCAAAGTCATCAGCCGGGTCTACCAGAAATTGCGCGCGGCGGTGTTCCACATCGCCGAATTGGAAGGCATGGCCAGCAAACTTTCTGGGGAAATCGAGCTGGATGAAGCCTATTTCGGCGGACGACGCAAGGGGCGCCGGGGCCGAGGTGCTGCGGGCAAACGTGTGGTGTTTGGGCTGCTGGAGCGGGATGGACGGGTCTATACGAAGGTGGTCGAGCACGTGTCGGCAGACACGCTCATGGCCCACATTCAGACCACGACCCGCAAAGGCTCCGTCTATGACACGGATGCCTTTCGAGGTTAGCAATCGTTGCGGCGCTATGGCAAACATCACACGGTCAACCACAGCAAGAGCCGCGTTGATCGCCGGACGAAGAACCACATCAACGGGATTGAAGGGTGCTGGTCGTTTGCCAAACACATCCTCTACAATTATCGAGGCGTCTCGAAATATCATTTTCCGATGTATCTGAAGGAAATTGCGTATCGATTCAACCATCGCAAGGAGAACCTCTTCAAACTCTTCTTGCGGTGCTTCTTTGGTTACGTTTCGCCCTAATTACCTTATATTTTCTTGTCCGATTCATCCCTCACTTTTAGAGTGAAGGCATGCTTGCGAATGAAGCATCGACGACGCGCTGTCCGAAGTGTCAGGCGCAACGGTCTGATGGAGCAGAAGAATGTGTCCGCTGCGGAATTATCTTTGCCAAATACAAATCGCTGACGACGAATGCTCGTCGTTCACCAGCCCAGTCAGTGTTTACCGAGCCTGAGTGGTTCCCCACGGCCAAGCAATGGCTGATCGAATCGGACCAAACGACAGATTCGATGACGTTCTATGGTCGTGCGGTGGTGTTTGTTGCACTGGCCTGGTGGGGCTGGACTTTCATCACCACGCCCCTTGAAACGAATTACACCGGCGAGTCGTTTCTTCACCTCATCAATCTGCCCTTTCATGAAGCCGGCCACATCATTTTTATCCTGTTCGGCCGGTTCATGACGATTCTTGGCGGCACGCTCGGTCAGGTACTCATGCCGATGATCTGTCTCGGTACGTTCCTGATTAAGACGCGTGATCCCTTCGGGGCAGCAGTAGCTCTGTGGTGGACGGCGGAAAGTCTGATGGATATTGCACCCTATATCAATGACGCCCGAGCGCTGGATCTCATGCTGATCGGCGGCGTCACCGGCAAGGAAACCGATGGGCATGACTGGAACAATATTCTCACCATGCTGAATTTGCTGGAATGGGACCATCGTCTGGCACATCTCACCTACAATGTCGGCATCGTCCTGATGCTCGCCTCGTTCGCCTGGGGAGGCATCCTCTTGCTGCGGCACTATCGCCGACTACCAACTTAGTTCGTCGTTCCACCCTCTGTTTAACTTGTCCGGTTCCAATTCTTAATCATTCTTTGATGACGCTATCGATCATTTTGACGCCATTTTTATGTCGAGGGAGGTAGATTAATTGCTCATGGGGGATCTCGATGGACTTGATGTATGTTGGCCTGATCGTGGGTTTCTTCATCCTTTCAAGATGGCTGATGTCGGGCTTGGAACGGCTCTAAGGAAGCAGTTATGAACGTAACCTACCTGCTAGGCGGAATTGTGTCGTTGGGCCTGTTGATCTATCTCATGGTGGCGTTGTTGAAGGCGGAGTGGTTCTGATGACCACGAATGCAATCCTCCAGGTGATTGTATTTTTTGCCGTGCTGCTGGCTCTCGTGAACCCCCTGGGCTGGTATATGGCAAGAGTCTATGAAGGCAAGCCCTGTGGCTTGGACTATCTCCTCGGTCCCGTTGAACGCGGCATGTATCGGCTCGGTGGGATTCGACCTACCGAGGAGATGGACTGGAAACGCTACGGGATGGCCATGCTGTTCTTTAATGCGGCTGGGTGCCTGTTTCTTTATGGCTTGCAACGTCTACAGAATCTCTTGCCCCTCAACCCAGCCAACCTTGGCGCGGTCGAACCCAACCTGGCCTTCAATGCAGCCGCGAGCTTTGTAACCAACACCAACTGGCAGGCGTATGGCGGCGAAACCACTCTGAGCTACTTGACTCAGATGCTCGGTTTGACTGTGCAGAACTTCGTCTCCGCCGCAACGGGAATGGCGGTGCTCGTGGCATTGATCAGGGGATTAAGCCGAAGCACGTCGACGACGCTCGGAAATTTCTGGAGCGATCTAGTTCGGAGCACACTCTATATTCTGCTGCCACTGGCTCTGCTCTTATCTCTGCTATTGATATCCCAGGGTGTTGTCCAGACTCTGAGTCCGTATCAGACCGCGACGTTGCTGCAGCCGGTCAGTTATGACAAGCCCGTGACCGATACGAACGGCATGCCGGTGCTCGATGAGCAGGGGAAACCGAAAACTGAGTCTGCCATCGCAATCGAGCAGATCCTTGCCGTGGGCCCGGCGGCATCCCAGATTGCCATTAAGCAACTCGGCACGAACGGAGGCGGTTTTTTTAACGCCAATTCCGCCCATCCGTTTGAGAACCCCACACCCTTGTCAAATTTCTTTGAAGTCTTGGCGATCCTCCTCATTCCAGCCTCGCTGTGCCATACGTTCGGCCTCATGGTGGGCGACACCCGCCAAGGCTGGGCGATTTTCGCCGCGATGACGTTCCTCCTTCTCAGCCTTATTCCCCTGGGGTTATGGGCCGAACAGAGGGGGAATCCGCTGCTGGCCACTGTCGGAATCGATCAGCAGGCCCAGGTCAGCCAGGCCGGGGGCAATATGGAGGGGAAGGAAACGCGGTTCGGCATCGCCGAGTCGGTCTTGTGGTCCGCTGCGACGACCGCCGCTTCCAATGGATCGGTCAATTCAATGCACGACTCGTATACGCCGTTGGGCGGACTCGTGCCCCTGTTCCTCATGCAGTTCGGCGAAGTCGTGTTCGGCGGTGTCGGCTCCGGATTGTACGGAATGATCGTCTTTGCGATCATTGCGGTGTTCATCGCAGGTTTGATGGTGGGACGGACGCCCGAATATCTCGGGAAGAAAATAGAGCCCTATGAGATGAAGATGGCTGCGCTGTTCATCCTCATCATGCCCTTTATCGTTCTGGGATTCACGGCCCTTGCCGTCGGCACTGAAATGGGGCGCTCGTCTATTTTGAACCCCGGACCTCATGGGTTCAGCGAGGTCCTCTATGCCTATACGTCACAGGGCAACAACAATGGGAGCGCGTTCTCGGGACTCAATACGAACACTCCCTTTTACAACATTACCGGTGGCGTTACGATGTTGATTGCTCGGTACTGGCTCGCAATCTCGACCTTGGCCCTGGCAGGGTCCTTGGTGCGAAAGAAAACGGCACCGTCGGGATCCGGCACGCTGGCGACTCACACGCCGTTGTTTGTCACGCTCTTGATTGGAGTGGTGATTGTGGTTGGGGCACTCACGTTCTTGCCGGCCCTGGCCCTCGGACCATTGGTTGAATACCTGCTCATGTGACGGGGACACATGAAGCGAACAGGGCTATCCGCATGGCAATAGAAGTGAAAAGCCACCAGACCCGCTCCCTCTTTGATCAGAACATTCTTCGGCAGGCCCTATTAGACGCCTGTCGCAAACTGGATCCTCGCCATCAGGCCAAAAACCCGGTCATGCTCGTGGTGTGGGTTGGAAGTGTCTTGACGACCCTCCTGTTTCTGCAGGCGCTGGTCGGAGCGGGGGAAGCGCCGACCTGGTTCATTCTTGCCATTGCCCTCTGGCTCTGGTTCACCGTCCTGTTCGCAAACTTTGCGGAAGCCATGGCGGAGGGTCGGGGCAGAGCACAGGCCGATTCACTCCGGCGCGCCCGCTTGGAACTTACAGCCAAGAAGCTTGGTACGGTTGATCCCGGCACTGAGCATCATGCTGTGTGGAACCGTCCGTTCCAGCGAGGCGATACGTTCAGCGCGGTACCGGCGAATCAGCTCAAGAAAAATGATGTGATCCTCGTGGAGGCGGGAGATTTCATTCCTGTGGATGGCGAGGTCGTGGAGGGCGTCGCGTCAGTGGACGAAAGCGCCATTACAGGCGAGAGTGCGCCCGTCATTCGAGAAAGCGGCGGCGACCGCAGTGCCGTCACGGGAGGCACGAAAATTCTGTCCGACTGGCTCATTGTTCGTGTCACGGCCAGTCCAGGAGAAAGCTTTCTGGATCGAATGATCGCCATGGTGGAAGGGGCCAAACGCCAGAAAACGCCGAATGAAATCGCCCTCACTATTCTCCTCGCTGCGCTGACCATCATTTTTCTCTTGGCAACGGTGACTCTATTGCCGTTCTCGCTATACAGCGTGCAGGCCATGGGGCAAGGGACGCCGGTGACGGTTACGGTGTTGGTGGCGCTCCTCGTCTGCCTGATTCCGACGACCATTGGGGCTCTCCTCTCGGCCATTGGGATTGCCGGCATGGACCGCATGGTGCAGGCCAATGTCATCGCGATGTCCGGAAAGGCCGTTGAAGCAGCGGGGGACGTGGACGTCCTGCTGCTTGATAAGACCGGTACCATCACACTGGGCAACCGCCAGGCCACTGCCTTCACTCCCGCAGAAGGAGTCGAGGCCCAGGTGTTGGCCGATGCCGCTCAACTTTCATCGTTGGCGGATGAAACACCGGAAGGTCGCAGCATTGTCATTCTAGCGAAACAGAAATACGGATTGCGCGCGCGCGATATTCACGAGATGGGTGCCACGTTTATTCCCTTCACGGCTCAGACGAGGATGAGCGGGGTGGATCTTGACGGACGGCAAATCCGCAAAGGATCAGCGGCCGCCATCGAGGCCTATGTACTCGAACAGGGCGGGCACTTTTCTCAGTTTGTCCGGCTCAATGTCGAGATGATTGCCAAACAGGGCGGAACGCCACTGGTGGTGGCTGAAAAGGCCAGGGTACTGGGAGTGATCGCTTTGCAAGATATCGTGAAGGGAGGCATTAAAGAACGATTCGGTGAACTCCGCCGGATGGGCATTAAGACGATCATGATTACCGGAGACAATCCTCAAACAGCGGCTGCGGTGGCGGCGGAGGCCGGGGTCGATGATTTTCTGGCGCAGGCTACACCGGAGGCTAAGCTGATGCTGATCCGGGATCTTCAGTCCGAAGGTCGCCTCGTGGCCATGACAGGCGACGGAACCAATGACGCTCCGGCATTGGCTCAGGCCGATGTCGCGGTCGCAATGAACACGGGGACTCAGGCGGCAAAAGAAGCAGGTAACCTGGTCGATCTGGATTCCAACCCAACAAAACTCATCGAAATCGTAGAGATCGGCAAACAGTTGCTCATGACGCGCGGAGCATTGACGACCTTCAGTATCGCCAACGACGTGGCGAAATATTTCGCCATCATTCCTGCGGCCTTTGCCACAACCTATCCCGTGCTCAATGAATTGAACGTGATGCAGTTGGCGACTCCTCAGAGCGCGATCCTCTCCGCGGTCATTTTCAACGCACTCATCATCATCGCGCTCATTCCGCTTGCCTTACGAGGGATTCGATATCGCCCGATCGGCGCAGGCCCATTGTTACGGCGTCACCTGCTCATCTATGGATTGGGCGGCGTGGTCGTGCCCTTCGTCGGCATCAAACTCATCGACATGGTTCTGGTTGCCTTGCATCTGGTGTAACCACGATGCCGAGCCGATTGCTGAGAGCCAGGAGAAAAAGATGAAGGAACAAATCAGGCCCGCCCTGACCATGTTGCTACTACTGACTGTCTTGACGGGAGTGGCCTATCCGCTGGCGGTCACTGGGTTCGCCCAGGTGTTTTTCCAGGACCAGGCGAACGGCAGTGTGATCACGCGTGAAGGTAAAGTGATTGGGTCTAGGTTGATCGGACAGTATTTTGACAAGCCAGAATATTTCTGGGGTCGTCCGTCGGCGACTGCGCCATTTGCGTACAACGCCGAGGCATCAAAAGGGTCGAACCTTGGACCGACCAATCCGGCTTTGATCGAAGCGGTCAACGCGCGAGTCGCCACGTTACGAGCCGCAGATGTGGTCAACGACTTGCCCATACCGGTCGATCTCGTGACCGCTTCCGGGAGCGGGCTCGACCCGCATATCAGCCCGGCCGCAGCGTTCTACCAACTGAGAAGAGTGGCTCGTGCTCGAGGGATCGAGGAATCGGTCCTGCGGGATCTCGTTGCCCAACACACACAGGGCCGCCAACTCGGCGTTCTTGGAGAACCACGAGTTCAGGTTCTTCTACTGAATCTCGCCCTGGACAAGAGGCGTTAGTTGAAGCACGCTCAACCCTTGTACGATCAATCGTGCCGTTGACGCTCCTCGGAGCCTCCCCTAGAATTCAAGCGCCGTTCGTTACGTCGCCTTCAACTTTGCGCATAACGTTGCACGAGGAACGGCTCGCATGAACCTACAACGACCAGATCCCGATGCACTGCTTCAGCGTGTTCAGGCCGAGGAAGCTCGGCAACACCAAGGAAAATTCAAGGTCTTTTTCGGTGCCAGTCCCGGCGTCGGGAAAACCTACGCCATGCTGGAGGCGGCGCACGAGCAACGACGTGAGGGCACCGATGTCGTCATCGGTATCGTCGAGACGCATGGTCGGGTGGAGACGGAGGCGCTGATCAACGGACTCGAAATCATCCCGCGCCGGGCCATCGACCATCGCGGCACCATACTGCAGGAATTCGACCTTGACGCGGCGCTCGCTCGCCGCCCCGCCGTCGTCCTCATCGACGAGCTCGCGCATACCAATGCACCGGGGATGCGTCACGCCAAGCGGTGGCAGGATGTGCAGGAGTTATTGAAGGCCGGCATCACGGTCTATACCACTGTGAATGTGCAGCATCTGGAAAGTCTGAACGATGTGATCGTGCAGATTACGGGGGTGCGCGTGCGCGAGACCGTTCCAGATTCAGTGCTCGAACGGGCGGATGACGTGGAGTTGATCGACCTTCCCCCGGATGACCTGCTTCAACGGCTCAAAGACGGCAAGGTCTATGTCCCGGAGCAGATCCAGCACGCGATTCACAATTTCTTTGCCAAAGGCAATTTGATCGCACTCCGAGAACTCGCCCTCCGCCGCACAGCAGAGCGGGTTGACCAGCAGATGGAGATATACCGGCGCGATCATGCCGTCGTGCGAACCTGGCCGGCGGCGGAAACCATCATGGTGTGCGTCAATATGAAGTCCCGCGGGCTTCGCCTGATTCGAGCTGCGCGCCAGATGGCTGCGACCCTTCATGCTAAATGGATCGCCGTGTATGTGCAGGTTCCCCGGCATCTCCGATCACCTCAGTCTGAACGAGACCGGCTGGTGCAGACCTTACGGCTGGCGGAGCAGCTTGGAGCTGAAACAGTCACGTTGATGGGAGAGAACGTGGCTCAGGAGCTTTTGAATTACGCGCGTAGTCGGAACACCACAAAAATCATCGTCGGTAAACCGGTACGGGCTCTCTGGAAGGAGTGGATTTTTGGCTCCGTGGTCTCAGACCTTGTCCATCAGAGCGGCGAGATCGACATCTATGTCATTACGGGAACGGGCGATGAAAGACAACCTGCTGTACGACGTACTCCTCAAAGTGCCGGTGACATCAAAGGATATGCCTACGGCGTTGCTGGTGTGTTGATTGCGACGGCGATCGACTGGTTGATGTTTCCTTATTTCGCGGCCGCGAATCTGATCATGATCTATCTCATCGCCGTGATTGGCGTCGCCATTCGTTGTGGCCGTGGGCCATCGGTGTTTGCTTCTGTCCTGAGTGTGGCCGCTTTCGATTTCTTTTTCGTGCCGCCCTACTACTCCTTTGCCGTCTCCGACATTCAGTACTTGTTGACCTTCGGTGTCATGCTGGTGGTGGCTCTGGTCATCAGCAACCTTGCCGTGCGTCTCCACCAGCAAGCCGAGCTCGCCCGCTATCGAGAACGACGTACCGGCGTACTCTACGCCATGAGTCGAGATCTCGCCACTCATCGGGGAACAGAGATGTTGGCCCAGCTCGCAGCCAAACATCTTCGTGATGTATTCGACGCCCATGTGGCCATATTTCTTGCGGATGCTGAAAAGCGGGTGCAATTGCAGCGCGGAGAGCTCCTGTTTTTTGAGTTAAACCCAAAGGAGTCGGGTGTTGCTCAATGGGTGTACGACCACCATGAGCGAGCGGGACTTGGAACCGATACGCTGCCGGGAGCTAGTGCCCTCTATCTGCCGTTGGTGGCGTCATCCGGCGCGATCGGTGTCGTGGCGGTGCGACCGAAAGACCCCGTGCTGTTGCTCGATCCAGAGCAGTTGCATTTGCTGGAGTCCCTGGTGAATCAAGTGGCCCTGGCAATTGAAAGAACTCGTTTATCAGATGAGGCTCAGCAAGCACACGTGGCGGCAGAAGCCGAGCGGATGCGCAGTACCATTCTCAGTTCGGTCTCTCATGACCTCCGAACGCCGCTTGCAACCATCAGCGGTGCTGCCAGCAGCTTGGCTGAAGATCGGGAGGAGCTCAATGCTGCTGCCCGGCGGGATCTTGCTCGATCCATCTATCGAGAGGCTGATCGTCTTGATCGATTGCTCAAGAATCTTCTTGATATGATGCAGCTTGAAGCTGGAGCCGTACGACTCAATAAAGCGTGGCACTCCTTGGATGAGATCATCGGTGCAACCCTGGCCAGGCTGGAAGGACGATTGGACGGCCATGCGGTCAGTACGGCGTTCCCGACCGATCTGCCGTTAGTAGTTGTTGATGGAGTACTTCTGGAACAAGTCGTGATTAATCTTGTTGAAAACGCTGTGAAGTACACACCTCCGAGAAGCGCGATTGATCTGTCTGCGTCGGTCGGCGATCGCGAAGTCGTTGTCAAGGTTGCTGATCGTGGACCTGGAATCCCTTCCGGAGAGGAGTCTCGTATTTTTGACAAGTTCTATCGTGGCAAATCCGCGCGAGAAGGAGGCGTCGGACTGGGGCTGACGATTTGCCGTGGCATCGTTCAAGCACATGGCGGGCGTATCTGGGTGGAGAATCGGCCGGGAGGCGGTGCTCTTTTTCAGTTCACCATTCCGTTATCGGAGAAGCAGCCGGACGTCGAAATGGAGCAGGCACAGGTTTGATGAGCCGACCGGTTTATCCGAATGTGGTAGCCCAGTCCAGGAAATCTCATGTCACAGGAAGCCGCGATCCTCTTGATCGAAGACGAGCCGGAAATCCGACGGTTTCTCAGGACGACCTTGCCCGCACATGGCTTTCGACTCTACGAAGCCATGACGGGCAAGGATGGACTCGCAGAAGCTAAAGCAAGGAATCCGGATCTCATCCTGCTTGACTTGGGACTCCCTGACCTCGAGGGAAATGAGGTGATCCGCCGGATAAGGGAATGGACCACAACGCCTATTATCGTACTGTCTGCTCGCGACCAAGAACATGCAAAAGTCGCTGCCCTCGACCTTGGTGCCGACGACTATGTGACGAAGCCATTCGGGGTACAGGAACTTCTCGCACGGGTGCGAACAGCGCTCCGACATGCGGCACAATCTGCCGATGCCCCTGACTCGGTATTTGTGCTCGGCGATCTGAAGGTCGATCTCGGGCGGCGACAGGTATTTGTGTCAGGGAAGGAAGTTCATCTCACACCGATTGAATACAGGCTTCTTACTACGTTGATCAGGTACGCCGGGAAAGTGCTGACTCATCGGCAGCTGCTCAAGGAAGTCTGGGGGCCCCTCCATGTGGGGGAAGGACATTATCTGCGGGTCTACATGCGGCAGTTGCGGAACAAACTGGAGAAAACTCCCGCCCATCCCCGCTATCTGGTGACCGAACTGGGAGTTGGGTATCGGCTCCGGACGGAATGACCTACGTTCTATTCCTCCACGTTCCATTGACATTCACCTCTTCGGTTTTTATCCCGTTTTGATATCTGGCGACGTATAGTTAATGAGCGAGTCGTGGGAGTGAGATTCTCGCACGTGGCGAGAGTTTATGGTACGCAGAGGCCGTGCACCTTTTATGGCAATTAATATGAAGATCGTGAACCACGGGTACTGTTATCCCAAGAGAATCAGTTGGCTTTTGGTCGCATGGGGGGTACTCGCGATGGCGTCAGTGTGTGGGGCTCAAGACCTCAGTCAACGATCAGGAGAGCGCACAGCAGCTCTGCCCGGGTCTGTCAGCCCCACGGAGTCCGTCACGACCGGCTGGCACTATGGGGCGTACGTGGACGTCGGATATGTTGGCAATTTGAACGTCCCCGATAACCATCTGTGGCGTAGTCGTGCCACAGCGTCGCATCATAATGAGCTTTCACCCAACATGGGGTTGGCCTATGTGCGAAAGGATGCCACGGTGTCTTCACGCTGGGGGATGGAGTTGGGCTTCCAAGGCGGCCGAGACTCGGAGGAATTCGCGTTCTTGGTCGGTGAACGACGAGTCGATGGAGCGGATGTGCTTCGGCACGTTCATCGTGCGAACGTGTCGTATCTTGCTCCGGTCGGTAAGGGACTGACGATCACCGCCGGTCTGTTCAACAGTTTGATGGGGTACGAGTCACTCTATGCAAAAGACAACGTCAACTACACGCGGTCATGGATCGCCGACAACACGCCCTACATGATGTTTGGTGTGAACGCTCAGTATCCGGTGAGCGACGACCTCACGATCACGGCCTTCGTCGTGAACAGTTATTATCACCTCGCCCATCCCAACAATCTTCCCAGCTATGGCGGCAGATGGTCCTGGAAAGCCACGCCTCGTTTGACGTTAACGCAAACCCTCTATGGCGGACCGGACCAGACCGATACGTCACTAGAATTCTGGCGTATGTACGGAAACCATATTGTGGAGTGGAAAGGCGAGGATGTGACGGTGGCGGCGTCCTTTGATATCGGGACGGAAAACATTGCCGGCCAGCCCGGCAGTCCACGCGCTTTTGTCATGGGCGGCAATATGGTGATGCGCTGGCAGATTGCCGAGCCGTGGGCTGTGGCGTTGCGTCCTGAATTCTACTGGGATCGCAATGGCCGCTGGACTGGTGCCGAGCAGTTCGTAAAGGCCATCACGTCCACGGCCGAGTATCAATTCACATACAAGTGGACGAATGCGATTATCCGGGTAGAACATCGGTACGACGAATCAACAGGGGCAGGAGGCGGGTTTTTCAAGAGCGGTGAGAGCCGTTCCGGCGTCACTGGCCTTACTCCGGGGCAACATCTCTTCTTGCTGGGAGTTCTCTTGAGCTTTGACTCACCGTGAGAAGGGGGCGTACGGCATAGCGCTTATGGGCGTTGTAACGTCTCGGCGATATGCTTGCCGAGTGTGCGGATCGCGAGCGTTTTTGCTTCTTGCAATGAAACATTGTCCTCGACAAAGACTGCTGCCCCTACCGTCTTGGATTGCTCTTCGACCGTCTGGATGGGGGCGTGCCAGTCGGAACGGACGGCCCACAGGTTCCCAGTGGCCATCACGAGTGCGTCGCTTTCTGTACCAGGAACGAGATAGGCCCCGATGAGGGTGGGGTACAACCAGGCAAGGTGATTGTTGTACCGATCGACGCCGGCGATTCCATCGATGACTAACACAAGGTCGGCTCCAAACCGAGCTCCCGCTTTTCGGATTCCCTGGATATCGTCACCTCGCAAAGCAACATCCATCAGCACGAACATGTCCGTCAGGAGCTGAGCCTCTCGTAGTGGTGCCAACTCGCGGAAAAGCTGATCTCGATCTACGCTCAGCCATTCGACCTTTCTGATAGTTGGTGTGTCGGGAACATTATGCTTGGCGAAAAAGATTCCAAGGCGAAGCGGTGCGGAGGGGCGAGCGCTCTGATGCGAGACCGGCTGGCTTGGGGGGATTGGGGTAAGAGTGCTGTGAAGCCGTTCGTCCATGGCTGCCCGATTGAATCCCTGGCTGCTCACGCACCCTGTCGAAATAAGCAGTGTCAGCACCAAGATGATGTTGACTGGTTGCATCAGTGGGTTCTCGCGTCTATTTCTGAATGGAGACGTTTTTTCAGAGAGACAGACCATTTTACGCGACGTCAACATTCCATAGGTCAGTCATGCGCTATCAGTCGGCATGCGACCTTACTCAGCAATGGGGAGAATGCGATCAGCCACGGCCTGTACGACTGGCTCTTCTTCGGTCACCGTTTTCGGTCCCTTGAAGCTCAAGATCGCTCCCCCGTGACTCGGTGCTTGAATGGTGGCACTGACCTCAACCCGATCACCGTCTTCGACCTCCGGGTCGCGGACGACCGGTCGACCGCAGATTCCCAAGACGGCTACTGAAAGGGTTGTCTCCTCCTCTTCCAGACGGAAGAGGTAGGCGCCGTAACAGGGATCCCCATTCGCGAGGGTGTACGGGGCTAGTGGGTGTACATCTCGTACAGTGCCTCGCACGGTCACATGCCGAAGATGGTAGATCTTCGGGTCTTCGAGAATCTGGTGGATGTTGGTGGGTTCTTCGGCCCAGACTAGGGTCGAAGCCATGATCGCGGCCGATAGGGCGAGGCAATAGAGGCGCTGAGTTGTATGGCGAATCATGAGTCGAAACTGCTTGGACTGGGCGCCATTCTATCACGTTCTTCCTGTGAAACCCGCCGCGGCTTTCTCTTCGACACCCGCATCATTATAATCCAGCCTGGTTGAACCAAGGAGGATGACGGGTATGGGACATGAGCAACGACTCCGAGCCTTTATCGCGAAGACGCGACCACGGTTTGAGGATCTTTTGGGCCAGATGGTGGAAGTACCCTCGATCAGCATGGATTCATCTCGAGCGAACGACATGCGGCGTATGGCTGAGCTTGCAAAACAGTATCTGGGCGACCTCGGGGCCAACCCACAGATTGTCGAGACCGGTGGATACCCTATCGTGTCGGGTGGATGGACCGTAGGGGCTGAGTATCCCACCGTCACGATCTACAATCATCTGGATGTGCAGCCCGCTCAGGAGCCTGAGTGGAAACAGGCTCCGTTCGCGTTTCGGAATGATCGCGGGATCTACCATGGCCGGGGGGCGACGGATGACAAAGGGCCGGCCTTAACGGCGCTGTTTGGAGCTCGCTATGCGATTGAGCAAGGGGTGCCGATCAATATCCGTTTTTTATGGGAGCTCGAAGAAGAGATCGGCAGCCCGCATTTTCGCACGGGGCTCAAGAATCGTACAGCGATCCCGAGGCCGGACTCGGTTCTCGTGTCGGATACGATCTGGATCGCCAAGGGGAAGCCGGCAGTCCCCTATGGGTTGCGTGGCCTGCTCGGCGCACGTCTGGTCTTGCGTACCGGGGAAAAGGACGCGCATTCCGGTGTCACGGGAGGGGCGGCTCGTAACCCGCTGGCTGAGCTGATGGAGGTTGCAACCGCCTGTTTTGATGCGAAAACCGGGAGAGTGAAGATTCCTGGATTCTACGACGATGTGGTTGAACCGACGAAGGCCGAGATCAAGAGCTTCCTCAAGTCTGGTTTCCGGGTTAAGGGTTTCAAAGAAGCCTATGGTTTTCGGTCGCTACGGGTCCAGGATCCTGCCGAGGTTCTGCGGCGGATTTGGGCCTTCCCGACGTTCGAAGTTCATGGGTTGAGTGGTGGATATCATGGACAGGGGGTAAAGACTATCGTGCCTGGTCATGCCGAATTAAAGATAAGCATGCGACTGGTTCCTAACCAGGTGCCTGAGCGTGTGTTTGCCCTCTTGAAAAAACATGTCGCCAAGATTAATCCGACCATTAAGGTAGAGCAAGAAGGGATGCTCCATCCCTTTAAGGGGAGCTTTGCCGGCTCGTATGTGGATTGTGTGAAGCGTGCAGTGAAGGCGGGGTTTGGAAAAGAACCAGCCTTCGTGCGCGAGGGAGGATCAATTGGGGCGGTCGTCACGATGCAGAATATGTGGAAGGTTCCAATCCTTTTTATGGGGTTGAGCTTACCGGAACATGGCTACCACGCTCCCAATGAATATTACGATTGGGGACAAGCTTCCGGTGGAATGAAGGCATTTGCCTGTTATTTTGAAGAGTTAGCGCGAATGGGAAATGGCTAGGGTCAAGAGGTAGCTCTAATTGTGTGGCTGCCCTGTGAGACCTACAAGGGTCAGTTTTGAACAGAGTTTCAACAAAAATGGTTGACTGTGTCGTTTCTTCTGCAGTGCTAGGAATTAATTTCTTGGCTCTTGATGATTTTAATCATATAAGTCGTTGAAAGTGCGAGTGGGGCAAAGCCTGCCGCTCCAATGGCAAGGCATGGAAGTTGCTGAACTCAGTGAAGGTGGACACGGTTTTGACGGGGTTCCCTCCTGGTAAGGGGGAAGATGCCGGACTATTGAATGTATGCGGATTGGTTAGGTATCCTGGCTGGCCTATGGCTGGCGAATCGACTCATACTGTCGTCGTGATGGTGAGTACGGCGAACCAAGAGGAAGCAAGCAAAATTGCCGATCTGGCGGTCCAGTCTCGGTTAGCGGCTTGTGCATCGACCATTCCCACCGTCCGGTCCACCTATTGGTGGGAAGGGAAGATTGTGAACGATCAAGAAGCGCTTATCCTCATGAAAACAACATCCGATAAAGTCTTAGCCCTTCAAGCAGCGATTCTGAAGGTTCACTCCTATAAGGTGCCTGAAATTATAGCGATTTCAGTTGAACATGGATTTCAGCCGTATCTTGACTGGGTTCGGCGTGAGGTGTCGTAGCTTTTGTGGTTAGGATGCGCTTCTGGGATACCAGGTTTTTGGGGGGGTTGACCGATAAGGAGAGAAGTCGGTAACGTGACCGTCTCCATGCGGTCAACCGACCGGGCTCAATTGTTAGGGGGGCGATTATTATGGCTCAGACAACGAATCAAGATGGCGGCACCTATACAGTCGTCGTCTTTCGAGGATCCACTGCAAAGCCGTTGCGCTTCAGCTTTTCAAAAAAACTTCTCCGGACGCTGCTGACTTGTGTTGGCATTCTAGTGGTCGCAGATCTGCTCGTCGTGTCTCACTATGTTGTGAGAACCGGGGAGGTATGGGAGCTCGCTGCGTTCCGCTCGGAAGCAATGAGTGCGAGAGAGCAGACTGCGGCGTTCACGACAGCCATTGATGGTCTCAAGAAACGAATTGGAGCCATGAACGAGGTGAATCAGCGGCTTCGGGTCATGTTAGGGATTGAGGTTCCAAAGTCAGGTGATATGGTCAATGGCCGAGGCGGCGAAGACGTGCCCATTCTTGACGGAGGGGCCATGCCAGGCCTCAGTGGGAGTGTGGATCCGGGTCCAGCGAGTTCGGGAAGTCCGAAGGAGAGCGGAGAGAGACCCACCCAGGATTCTGCTGCAGGCGTAGACCCATCCAAGGATCATCTTGAAGCGGTTACTGCAGTGAAGGATGGGCTGGAATGGCTCTCGAAAGCCACGACAGCCCAAGAGCGAATTTTGTCTGAGTTATCAGATGCTGCAGAACAACGCTCTTCTCGATGGGCTTCGACCCCATCTATTTGGCCGGTAAAGGGATGGGTAACGTCAGGGTTCGGCCCAAGGGTTTCTCCTTTCACTGAGAAGCCGGCATGGCATGATGGGTTGGATATTGGGGCGGCCCCCAATACTCCGGTTCGTGCTCCTGCCCAAGGGCGGATCACGTCGGTAGGATACGATCCTAAGCTCGGGAACATGGTCCGAGTCGATCACGGTTCCGGAGTTGAAACGCTTTACGGGCATCTGGCAAAAGCATTGGTGAAAGAAGGGCAGAGGGTCGATCGCGGTGATGTCATCGCACTCGTTGGGAGCTCTGGCCTGTCGACCGGTCCTCACTTGCACTACATGGTGAAGTTGAACGGCCAGGCCCTTGATCCAACCAAGTACATTTTAGAATAGCAGTGGGTGTAAGGCTCACCAAGCCCTTCCTGATCCTTGGGTCGGTTACTTAATTTTCATTGTTTTGAACCACGTCATTTTTGCCTGCCCTTACCCGTTCATCATTCAACGCACAGTGGTATACTCACGCCCTGTGTGAGTGAGCCCAAGTCAGAGTGAGTGTCTCTTGACCGACCTAGAAATCGCGCAATCTGTGATCCCTCGCCCTATTCTCGACATTGGAACCCAACTTGGGATTCGGGCCGAAGAACTGACCTGCTATGGACGGGATAAAGCAAAAGTCTCACCGGAAATTTTGGCCCGTCTCAACACCGCATCCAACGGACATTACGTCCTCGTCACGGCGATTAATCCTACGCCTCTGGGCGAAGGCAAAACGACGACGTCCATTGGTCTGGCTATGGGGCTTACCCGGCTCGGGTATCGCACCGCGCTCACCTTGCGACAGCCCTCTCTTGGTCCCGTGTTCGGAGTGAAGGGAGGGGGCACTGGTGGAGGGCATGCCCAAGTCATTCCCATGGAGGAGATCAACCTTCACCTGACTGGGGATGCCCATGCGGTGGCTGCCAGTCACAATCTGCTCTCTGCCTTCGTGGACAATCACGTGTTTCATGGGAACCGGCTCTCGATTGATCCACAGAAGATCACCTGGCCACGAACCTTGAATATCAATGATCGGGCACTGCGGGAGATTGTCCTGGGAGAGGGGACAGGTGGACGCTCCGGCCAATTTGTTATTACCGAGGCCTCAGAGGTAATGGCGGTCTTGGCCTTGGCAAAAGATCAGCGAGATCTCAGGGAACGTCTTAGCCGCATCGTCGTTGGACTGTCGACGTCTGGAAAGCCGGTCAGGGCCGAAGAACTTGGGTGTGTGGGGGCGATGGAGGTTCTTCTGAAGGATGCGTTGAAACCGAACTTAGTTCAAACCTTGGAAGGGACCCCGGCGTTCGTACATACCGGTCCATTTGGGAATATCGCCCATGGCAACTGCTCGGTGATTTCCGACGCAATTGCGCTGAGATGTGCCGATTTTGTTGTGACAGAGGCAGGGTTTGGAAGTGACCTTGGGGCGGAAAAGTTTTTCAACATCAAGTGCCGGGTCTCAGGGTATACACCTGCAGTGGCGGTGGTCGTCGCGACATTACGGGCACTGAAACTTCATGGCGGGGGAGGAGTGGCAAAAGCGGGTGTGCCGTTACCCTCAAGCCTCACGGGGCCGAATCAAGAAGCGTTATCAAAAGGAATCGCAAATTTGGAGCAACACGTGGCCAACGTACGGGCCCATGGGGTGGCGGTGGTGGTTGCCCTGAATGCCTTTACGGATGATCCGCAGCACGAACTGGACTGGGTGCGTGAACAGTCGATAAAAATGGGAGCGGTGGATGCTGCTGTCTCAACCCATTGGGCGGATGGAGGTAAGGGATCTGAACAGCTTGCGGTCGCTGTGGCAAAAGCAGTCCGAACGCCAGGGCAGTTTACCCATCTCTATGACGTGTCTTGGCCGATCAAGAAAAAGATCGAAACGATCGCCAAGAGAATGTACGGGGCCGCAGGCGTTCACTTCGAGTCGGAGGCTGAACGACAAATCGAGACAGCCGAAGCGTTAGGGTATGGGAACTTGCCTGTCTGTATGGCCAAGACCCCGCTCTCGCTTTCACATGACTCGGCACTTAAGGGGAGACCAACTGGGTTTATCGTTCCGATCAAGGAACTTCGTGTCCTGGCTGGGGCTGGGTTTGTGACAGCCGTCTGTTCGGGTATTCAGTTGATGCCCGGCTTACCCAAGAAACCGGCCGGTGAGCGGATCAGGCTTGATGCCGCCAGTGGGAAGATTATCGGACTCTCGTAATTAGTTAGCGTTGCTTCAAGTACCGAAAGAACTCAGAATCAGGACTCATCACCAACGTTGAGCCGTCTTTGAAAGCGCTCTTGTAGGCTTCCATCGAGCGGGTAAATTCGAAAAACTTCTGATCCTGCCGGTAGGCATCGGCGTAGATCCGGAAGGCTTTGGCATCGCCGCCTCCTCGAAGTTCTTCCGACTCTTTATAGGCGTGGGCAAGGATAATCTCCCGGTCTTTTTCGGCTTCCGATCGAATTTTTTGCGCTTCTTCGGCGCCTTCCGCTCGATATTGCTTGGCCTGCCGTTCCCGTTCCGCTTGCATCCGCGCAAAGACCGCTTTCTCGTTTTGTTCCGGCAAATCGGCACGCTTGATTCGGACGTCCTGAATCTCGATACCGTAGGTCGATGCCTTCTCATTCGCCCGTTCGGTCACTACCTTCATGATGTCCGCCCTCGTGCTCGATACGATTTCGAGCAGTTCGTGCCGGCCCAACTCAACGCGAAGCTCGGAATAGATGATATCGTGCAGTCGTTGGAGCGCGCCGCGCTGGCTCTGGAAGTTTTGATAAACCTTTAGCGGATCGACAATCCGCCATTTCGCAAAGTTATCCAGCAAGAGGGTCTTCTTATCTGAGGTAATGACGTCCTGCGCGTTCGAATCATAGTCCAACAGCCGTTTCTCGAAGTACGTCACTTCCTGGACAAACGGCATTTTTACATACAATCCTGGTTCGGTGATGTTCCGAACGGGTTTCCCCAGCTGGACGACGATCGCAGTTTGGATTACGTCCACGACGAACAGTGGAGAGGCTCCGAGAATGAACAGTCCCACGATCACGGCGAGTATAATCGCTACCAACCCCTGCTTGGTCATGATCGAGAGCCTCTGGGTTTCAGTGTGGGGGATTCTGGTCTCGACTCTTCAACCTCTGCCTGTGGGGTTGTCTTGGCTCCAGTCATGGACGTCGGTTTGGAGCGACGATCCAACGGCAGATAGGGCAGCAAGCGCTCGCCCCCCTTCCCATCGATGATGATCTTTTCCATGTTCGGAAGGATTTCTTCCATTGTTTCAATGTAAATCCGCTTGCTGATCACGTCTTTTGCTTGGTTGTACTCTTTCAAGGTGGCGAGGAACCGGTTTGTTTCTCCTTGGGCACGATTGAGGCGGGCCTGAGCAAACCCCCTGGCTCGGTTGACCAGCTCAGCCGCTTCACCCTTGGCTCTTGGGATGATGTCGTTCCGGTAGCCTTGAGCCTGATTGATGAGTTTTTCCCGATCTTCCTTGGCGTTCGTCACGTCTTTGAAGGCGGCCGCAACCGCTTCCGGTGGATCGACGTCCTGGAGTTGGATCGCGGCAATCTGCACACCGGACTGGTACTGATCAAGGATCGTTTGGAGGAGCGTCAGGGTGTCTTGCTGAATCACAGCCTTGCCGGTGGTCAACGCTTCATCGATCTTGCTCTTGCCGACCACCTCGCGCATGGACGCTTCGGCTGCCTTGCCAATGGTCTCATGGATATCCGCGACATTGAACAGGAATTCCCGAGCTTCCTTGATCTTATACTGGACGATGAACTCGATCGCGAGAATGTTCATATCACCAGTCAGCATCAAGGCTTCCTGAGGGACCATCTGTTGCCGACCTTGTTGATTCGTGCGGAACCCGACTTCCACGCGATAGAGCTTGGCGACCTTCGGTTGGAGGACGGTTTCCACGATGGGAATCTTAAAATGAGGACCCGGCTCCACCGCACGTACGGGGACGCCAAACCGTTTGACTACCCCTTCCTCATCTGGGGCAACAATGAACACCGCTTGCCAGATGAACAAGATCACCACCGCGGCGATGACAAGATTCAAGACTCCACCGGAAGGCAAGAGGCTTTTGAAGCCGTCAGGCGGGAAGAGATTTTTGAGCTGAGACTGCGCCTGCTTGAGCGCGTCCTCAAGTGGATCGGGTTTCTTGCCCCACGGATCTTTTGGGTCCCAGACCATATCAGTTGTAAGCCTTATTCAATGAGTGATCAGAATCGGAAGGTCACATTAACAGAGTGTGGCCTGAGTGACAAGCTCTAACAACCCTGATTTAGAAACACTGAATAGAAACCAGGTGTGAGCTGTTCCCGGCCTGCCAGTTCGACTGTCTATCGAGGCGACGATCACCTTATCCTCGCATCCCGCTGATGTAGGCCGCGGTGAGCGGGTCACGAGGTTCATCAAAGACCTGTCTAGCGGTCCCAGTCTCGATCAACCGTCCAGCTCCGTTTTGAACCCAGAATACGGCCGCATAGTCCGCGATACGTCGTGCCTGGGCCAGGTTGTGCGTGACAATCAAAATTGTATAGCGACCACGCAGATTGACGATAAGGTCCTCCACTACGCCGCTGGAAAGAGGATCAAGCGCGCTGCATGGCTCATCCATGAGAAGCATTTCGGGGGAAAGAGCCAGGGCTCTGGCGATACAGAGACGTTGTTGTTGGCCACCGGACAGCGTGAGAGCCGGCGAGCCTAGACGATCTTTGACTTCATCCCACAAGCCTACATCCCGTAGGGCCGTCTCAACCCTCTGTGCGATCTGTTGCCGATCCCGTAGACCATGTTCGCGCAGAGGAAACTCCAGATTTCTCCGAATCGACAGGGGAAAGGGGTTTGGTTTCTGGAAAATCATGCCGATGCGGCGGCGAAGCCGGATCACATCGGCCTGTGGTGCCAACACATCGAGACTGTCGAGCGTGATCCGCCCTGAGACCCGACATCCGGCGATCAGATCAGTCAGGCGATTCAAGCAGGTCAGAAAACTGGTCTTTCCACATCCGGAAGGTCCCACGAGCGCGGTAATGCATCCCTTCTTGATCGACATGCTCACGTCCTGAAATGCTGGCTTTTCTCCGTAGTGCAAACTGAGCCGATTGACATCAATGAAGAGGTGTGACTTGCAGTCAGCAGGTTCTCCATTGAATGGATGCTGTGGGCGCGACTCTGCGATTGGTTCAATCGGCATCAGATGGTTACGATCTTTCGGTGAAGCCCATAGTTTGCCAGCCACGACGCGGTCCCGTTGATCGCGAGCAACAAGACGACCAAGACCAGCGAGGAGGCATAGGCATTGGCATCTCCGCCGGAGACATTCATGGAAAGGTCGAAGATGTGGATAGACAATGCACGACCGGAATCGAGCAGCGATTCAGGCATCCGATCCACATAGCCGCTTGTGAAAATGAGTGCAGCGGTCTCTGCAATTGCTCGCCCAATTCCAAGAACCAGGCCAACCAAGAGACTGGGGACTGCTGCTGGTAATAGCAGGTGAAGAAGGGTTGTGGTGCGAGACAGCCCTAAGGAAGCGGCCGAGAGCCGATAACTCACTGGAACGGCGCGAAACCCTTCCTCGGTTGACCGGATAAGGATAGGCAGCACCATGCAGGCCAAGGTCAACCCGCCGGACAGGATCGAGAAGCCGAGGCCCAGCGCCTTGCAAAAAAAAGCGTTGCCGAAGAGACCGACAACGATCGACGGCACACCAGCCAACACATCAAGACTGCGGCGAGTCACTCGTCCGAACAGACTCTGGGCCGATGTAAATTCGGCGAGGAGGATGGCGGTGCCGATGCCAATGGGGAGGGAAACGGCGAGACAGACTCCCAATATTAACGCCGTCGAAACGAGGATCGGGCCGATACCCCCTCGGCGTCCTGCGTTTTCCGGTGGGGCTGTCAGAAATGCCCAGGAAATATGACTCAATCCATGCCAAAGGATGTCGCCCAACAGCCAAGAGAAAATCGCCGTTACGAGGGTGGCGGCTCCCCAGACGAGAACGGTTGCCAACCACTCACGCGGATTCTGTGTCCGGTTCAGAGTTTCAACCCTATCTTCTCCCACGACTGATCCATTCTGCTGCGATGGTAAGCGCTATGATCATGGTCATCAGGACGAGTCCACTAACGAACAGCGCGGCGCGGTGGTCCCCGAGCGCATACGCCATTTCCAGAGCGATATTGGCGGTCAATGTTCGGATCGGGTCGAAGATGCTAGAAGGAGTCTGGACCACATTTCCACAAACCATGAGAATTGCCATGGTTTCCCCGATGGCTCGTCCAGTTTCCAAAATCACCCCAGTGAACAACCCCGATTTTGCAGCTGGAAGCACCACGCCTCTAATGGCTGCCCCTCGCGGGAGACCCAATGCTGCTGCGCCACGCAAATAATGTTGCGGTACGTTGGCGAGACTGGCATCGGCCATCAATGCGATGGTGGGAAGGATCATGATCGTGAGGATCAGGATGCCGGCTAAGAGGCTAGGACCGGGTGGGTGGATTTCGCCGATCAGAGGAACCAGCACCACGAGTCCCCAGAATCCATAGACTACGGATGGAATACCTGCGAGCAACTCGATCAGGCGCCGATATGGTCGGGCTAGGGCTTGGGGCGCATAGTAATGGCAGAAGACGGCGGAGAAAATACCTAGGGGTGTGGCGATCAGCACGGAACCAGCCATGGCGAGCAGAGTGCCCCACAACATCGGCGTGAGCTTGTAGAGACCCTCAGCCGGATGCCAGGAAGAATCGGTAAAGAATCGGAGCGGACTAATGTGACGCAGAACCGGCAATGCTTCCAAGATCAGGAAGGCCGCGATGAGTATGACGATGGCACCGGCGATCGAAGCAGCTCCATGCAACAGCCAGAGCAACAAGCGGTCACTCGGCCAGCGGAACGAAGTATTGCTGCTTGATGGTGTCATGGACGGCTTTGGATTGGGCGTAGTCGATAAAGGCCTTGGCCAATCCGACTGGTGGAGTCCGAGTCACAATGTGCAATGGACGGGAGATGGGAAATGTGCCGTTCCGTACGGTCTCGGTAGAGGCGTTCACTCCGCCGGTCGGGAGCAATTTAATCGGTACTCCTTGTGATTCGTCGTATTCAGCTGTCCCGATGGAGACGTATCCGATGGCATTTCGATTGCCCACGACGGTCTTGACTCCCTGCTCGTTGTCGCCGATTACCACCTGTGCTTTGACAGCCGTGTTCTTCAGTTTAAAGTAGTGCAAGAACACTTCGAGCGTGGATCGACCTTCCGCTTTGTTCACGACGGTAATGGCCGCATCCTTTCCTCCGACGTCCTTCCAGTTGGTGATTTTGCCGGTATAGATTGCAATGATCTGTTCGTCGGAGAGGGTTTGGACGGGATTGTCTTTGTGCAGAATGATCCCGACGCCGTCGCGGGCCACCGGAAACGCGTGCAGATCCTGCTCTTCATCCTTCATCGCGCGCGAGACCATCCCGATGTCGGCCAATCCCTGACGAGCGTCGGCTATCCCGCGGGAGGAGCCACCGGTTTGCACATCCACGCGGACTTTGGTGTAGAGACTCTCGAATCCTTTGCCGATCTCGGCGATTAAGGGAGCGAGCGTGCTGGCGCCTGTAATGACTAGTTTCCCGGATAGCTGATCCGTGGCTGTCTGGGCCTTCGCCGATCCTGGAGCTCCTAAAAAGGAAACAAGCAGAAACGCGACGATCGAACCGAATATTTGGTGCCAAAATACTTCAGCAGATCGATACATGGAGATATCTACATATCTTAGTTGTGAGTGATTTTTCAAGTCACTGAACCACCGCATGAGGAGCCCGAGCCCGCCGTGCACCCATAGCAATGATTGCGCGTGACGATCCGACGATGGTAAAGAAGCGCCGGATCGAAGTCCCGGATATGCGACGGTGCCCCATGGTCGACCGGGAGCTCCAGCATCTGGTTGAAATCGCAATCGTAGAGTCTGCCGTCCCATCCGACTGACAGCATCGAGCGACACATGACACCGGCGGCGGCTGCCGGGTTGAACGCATTCGCGAGGCGGGTCATGTATTGATCGTAGTTGCCGCTTTCGATGAGAAACTCCAGGAACCGGCTGATGGGCATATTCGTGATCGTGTAGAGCCGGTTGAACTCAATGTTGTGCTTGCTCCGTAGCTCTTTCTTGAATTGTGCTTCTGTGGCCTCTTGCGTCGGAGGCAGGAACGCACCGACGGGATTGTAGACCAGGTTCAAGACGAGGCCACTGTTCGGCAGGCCATACCCCAGCTGGTTTAATCGTCGAAGCCCCTCCAAAGACTTCTCAAAGATTCCCTCGCCTCGTTGTGCATCGGTTTGACTCGCTCGGTATGACGGCAGCGATGCAATGATCTCAACCTGATGACGAGCGAGAAATTCCGCCAAATCAGCTTGCGACGGAAGCAGCAACACGGACAGGTTGCAGCGATCCATGACATGGCGGCCAAGCCCACGGGACTGTTCAACGAGCCACCGAAAATGGGGATTGATCTCTGGCGCGCCGCCGGTGATATCCACGGTTGGGATGTTGGTCTTGGCCAGAGCCGTCATACACAGTTGTGCCGTTTCCAAGGACATCACTTCGGGGCGATCAGGACCGGCATCTACATGGCAGTGCCGACAGGTCTGATTACAGAGTTTCCCCACGTTGATTTGGAAGACAGTGACCCCTGTGGCGCACAGAGGAGATAAGCCGGCTTGATCGAGCCGAGACTCAAAGGAGAGGTCAGGACGAGATTCTTGCAGCACCTTGAGCTGCTTGGAGGGGGAGGCGAGAGGATTGTGTTGTCCTAGCAGAGTTAGCGGCATCATGAGACTCGTACCAATATCGGTGGCATGAGGTGGATCGTTCAGAATCGGGTCGTCTGCAGTGCACGAGACTTGGCTGTAGCCAGCTCCGATTCTGGAAACCGTAGTTCACAACACCCGAAGTTGAGGGCCTTCCCCTGTTGGTCAGCCAGTGCTCGCTGTACGATGGGTGTGATTCGATAGCAGACCTGCTTGCCTTCTCGTATGCCTTCCACGACGCCGGAGTCTCGTAAAATTCGCAGGTGGTGTGATACGTGCGGTTGTGGGCAGCCCAATTCACGCACCAGATCCGAAACACATTTCTCTTCGGCGAGCAGTGACTCGAGCAGGCGCAGTCTCGTTTCATCGGCCAAGGCCTTCAGCACCGTGGCACATTGGCGAGGGGTCAGGACATCGCTTTTCGGTACAGAGTTCATTAACAGCAGCTTCCCTCTGGAGAGCACATGACAGACTCACCGGTTACTCGCTCACTGGCCCGATTCAGAATGACGAAATGGGGGTGATAGCCAGTGGTTCCCAGAACTGCCACCGTCTTGGAGCAAATCTCAAGCGGTTCTCCTCGGCGGTAGGTATGGTGGTCGTCATCAGCTGCTTCAGCGAACGGGCCGGCCAACAACGCATAGTGGCCTTGCCAGCTACAGGGAGCATCGGCCGGGAGGACGGCGCTCCAACGCGGATCGTGGTGATCCAAGTCGATCGGCTCAGAGCTCTGCAGGAAGTATTCGGCGTATGGAGGCAGGCTCAAGTGCCGTGCCGATGCAGGTGCCATAGCTTGCGGAATACCACGCCGGTAGGTCGTGCCTTGTTCGTCCACAAGCCGGCTGAAGGGGCCACGGAGGGTCGCGTACTGGATTGAGGAGTCGGGCGGAGCTTTGTGCAGCTTGTAACCGGTCAAGGTTACCGAAAAGAAATGGATACCGTCGATCACGCGCCAGGGTGAGAACTTGATGAGATGAATGCCGCGAAAACCGGCTGTCGCCAGGCCGTTCATGTAATCAGCGAGCGTCAAGGCTCCGGATAGGCAATCACCCCATTTCTCCGTGTCGTGGACCAGATATTGCGGGACGGTTTGATCCGACACGATATCCGAGATCGTGAATCGTCCACCAGGTTTGGCCACCCGATACATTTCGCAGAACACCCTCCGCTTATCTGGTGCCAGGTTGATCACGCAATTCGAGATGAGAAGGTCGATTGTCCCGTCATCGACGGGCATGGCATCAGCCAGGCCTTTGTGGAACTCAACATTCGATGCAGGATAGCCCAGATTAGCGGCCACTACCGACGCGTTCTTTCGGGCGATCGCCAACATGGTTTCGGTCATATCAATGCCGATGACACGTCCGTTCGGACCGACGAGGCGAGAGGCTTCAAAACAGTCGATACCCCCACCAGACCCAATGTCGAGGACGGTCTCCCCCGCCTGTACTGTCTTCAGACCGGCTGGTGTGCCGCAGCCATAGGAGATCTTCAGGACTTCATCTGGAATAAAGGTTTTGAGGAGCCCCATATCGTAGCTGGTAGGGCAACACATCTGTTCGCCGGTATTGGCGGCTTTCGCATAGCGTTCGCTGACTTTCTGGGTGATTTCGTCAGTGGGCATGGCCAGCCTCCCAAGAGTTCCTCAATGATATGGAGCTGGCTCTATGTACCAATTCTTCCGCTAGGAGGTCAATTGGGACATGGGGGGCCGATCCTTAATAAGGGTCAACCGCTGTCAGAGCGTTCACTCCTAGTGGCCTGTAACGATTAGAGCAGTAGTGCGATCCTGACCACGGGAAACATGATGCGCACTGTGAATATGCGAATTCCTAGAATTAAAGCGAAACAACAAACTACTACTGAATTAACTGTTACAGTCCACTAGTCGTCTCTTTTCAGCGGGGATTCTTACAGAGGTTTTGTGCGCAATGGTAGAATGGGGGGAGCATTTGGTTGTGCGAGATGAGAGGTCGGGAACAAACGAGGTTTAATCGTGAGAGGACTATTTCTCGGACCTATCGAAGGCTGAATTCAGACACTTTTCGCAGAGTTTCCACGAGCGTCAGGTCAAAGTTCAACCGATATAGGTTGGCTTGTAGGGCTTCAAACGTCTCTCCGTGCACCCAGTGGTCGGGAAAGTTCGGCAGATAGCCCAACCACTGCTTTTCCTCATCTAAATAGAAACATTTTGCCGTGTGCATGCTCTACCTCATTATTGGGGACGATGAATATGAATAGGAAAATATGTGGATTATTCACGCGGCACGCGACCGCGTGTCGGCTTACGAGCCTTACCCGAGAGAACGTCTATGGCGGATTTCCTGGTTTGTGCAGGTTTGTATCAAGTGCAACGTGCGGCATGAATAGAAGATCGTGGGGATTCGAGGTTGGTTGTCCTCAGCGGTTGCTGATCATTGCAAACATGAGCTCCTCAACCCGTGCACGGCGCTTGTTCTGCGCACGCGACATGGGCCGAGGTAGAGTGGGAGTGTGACTGTGTCCGTGCGTCTGACCATGAGAGGGACGATGCTCTTTGGGTTCCGCTGGATGATCGGAATCCTGATCTTCGGTCAGTCCCTGTTCGCGATGTTGGGCGGTGAGCTCCTGGTGTAGTTGCCAGAGCTTGGCCTGGAGCTCTTCGAACGACTCACCCTGGGCTTCGTACTCAGGATAGCCCTGAATGTACCCGCGCCACCCATTGTCGTCTTGCCAGAGAATGTATTTGGAGGAACGCATCAAGGAAAGTATAGCCGCCATTTTTATATGCGCAAGTGAAGAGGGGGAAATAGGCGGGGGAAAAGTTTATTTACTGAAAACGATTAGAAAAGCCAACCAGTTAAGCGATCTTGATCTTCTTCGGTCCAGTCGCAGCGCCATTGATATAAAATTCTTTGAGTAGGTGAGATACCCATAAAATATTTGGGGCTGATGTAGCTAAGCCTTGCTGATCTCCGACCGATACCAAGATTTCAGCTGCTTCAACAACGCGTTATGGCCCGCTCCGTTGAACCGCCACTCGCATTCTTTCAAGAACCAGTAAAAACTGTTCTTCGGGATGCCGTTGAAGCGTCGTAAGTGCCGCTTCGCTTGGTTCCAAAAGTTCTCAATGCCATTGATATGGTGGCCGCGCTTTGACACGAAGGTCTTGCTGTGGTTGACACGCTTGTGATGAAACTCGGAGACATCGAGCACGTCGTACACTTGAAAACTATCGGTGTAGACGATGCTGTCCGGTGTCACGTGCTCTCGAATGATGGGGATCAAGGTCTGGGCTTTGGCATTTGGAATGATCGCGGTATACACCTTCCCGCCTCGCGTTAATAACCCAAAGACAGGCACTTTTCCTGCCGCACCCCGCCCGCGCCGTCCTTTCCGCACTCCACCAAAGTAACTCTCGTCAGCTTCAATCTCACCAGACAGAAGAAAGCTTTCTTGCTTGCTGGCAATGATCTGACGGAGCCGCTGAAAAAATACACTCGCCGTCCGTCCCTGCACCCCTACCAACTGGGCGGCAGCTCGCGCGGTGGTGCCAGCCACGAAATGTTCCAGCAAGCGCTGCTGGATCCGGACCGGCATTCGGCTCTTCCTTTGAAAAATCATTCGCTAAGCGTAGTCCCCTCTGGGCTCGCTTAGCTACATCAGCCCCAAATATTTCTTCAACGAGAATGGCGTTCTGCCATAAATGATGGGCGTCACGACACAGGTTTTCCCTTTCCCCTCACCCCATTATGCGTTCTTTCTGGCTCAGGTAACCGACCTCACGTAAGCTGTTCTATAGCGGGCTGCCATCATGAGAAACATCTTGCAGATATTTGATAATTCTCGAATTCGAGAGCGAGCCATCCTGGCCTTTGCCGGGCTTCTCCAGGGAACCGCTGGCTGGGTTGTCATTCGCGTTGAGCCTCGTGAGCCGTGGGAACAGGCTCTCTGGTTTGGAGCGCTCACCTGGGTTCTGGCCGGAGGGCTCCTCTTCCAGTTTGCATCATCGGGCAAACAGCACAACCGGCTTGCTGGAATCGCGCTGACATTGGCCGTGCCGTTCGCACTCATCACCTATCATGTCGTCGGGCAGCTCCCCCCAAAGGATGTTTCGTACGCCGGTGATGAATTCCGCCTCTGGACTTGGGCTGGCGCCGGTACCGTGGCCATCTACATCCTGCTTCCCTATTTGCAGATCTACCAGCGAAGTGGACGGTGGCAGTTCCCTTACCCGGATCTTTATCGAGACAGTTGGAATAACTATTTCCTCGCCTGCCTCGGGTGGCTTTACACTGGCATCTATTGGACGCTTGTTTGGACCTGTGCCGGTCTTTTCAAGGCCATCGGTATCGACGCCATTCAAACGCTCATTACAAAACCGAGTTTTGTCGCGATAACCACAGGATGCATGAGCGGCCTCGGCGTGGCGCTGGCGAAGGAACATACACAGACCATCACGACGCTTCGGACGATTGCTGCCACGCTGTTCCGTTCTCTCACGCCATTACTCGTGGGCATCGTGCTGAGCTTCCTGGCTGCGCTGCTCTTTGCGGGATTGGGCCCACTTTGGGGAACCAAATGGGCCTCAGCTATTCTCTTGGCACTCCTCCTACTCATCTTGCTGTTTGTGAATGCAGTCTTCCAGGACGGCGAAGGACCGAGGCCTTATGGCCATCTGCTCAGCCGTGGTGTAGAAGCTACCTTGCTCTCTATGCCGATCCTCGTAAGCCTCACGCTGTATTCAATGGGGCAGAGGATCTCCCAACATGGGTTCACTCCTGACCGCTACTACGCTGTCGTATTTGCGATTGTCTTAGGTGGTTACGGCCTCGGCTATGCCTGGAGTGTCTTACGATCAGAGTCCTTGTGGTTGGGAGGGATCAGGCGATTCAACATCGCCCTGTCGTTCGTCGTAGTGGTACTTGCCCTGCTGCTTCACACTCCGCTCATGGACCCGCTGAAACGCAGTGCTGAAGATCAAGAACGTCGGTTCCTTACCGGAGCTGTTGATGTGGTGCACTTCGACTTCGGTACCATGCGATTCGAACTGGGCCAATACGGCCAGGCCGTGCTCGATCGCATGAGCCAGCTCACAACTCATCCTGCGCATCAACAGATCACAGACCAATTGGCCAAATTAAAGACGGCCAAACACAAATGGGATTGGGACCGCACTGCCGTGTCACTCACGACCGAGGAACTTCTGAGTAGGCTGGCGGTGTTCCCTCTCGGTCACACTCTTTCCCCTGACCTCCTTACGGCAATCAGCAGTGGACAGAATCGATACCTCTTGAACGGCTGTTCACAGAGACATTTGTGCGATCTGGTGGCGGGGCAATGGGACTCTGATCACGATACAGAGTATGTCTTTATCAACGGGTGTGGACATGTGGCGAAGCAGTGTAACAACTACACTGTCGCGCTATACGATCGACTAGGAGACAAATGGAAACAAGTCGCGTCAATTTCCTTGACGGACCACCCTACAGAACCTTCCAAGTTGTCACGAGCTGAAGTTCTGCGAGCCGCGCAAGAAGGGCATCTCAAGTTTGGCGCTGTGCAATACCATTGCCTCACAGCGGGAGATGCCAATAAGGAATGCGACTACTGGGGGGAAGATCACGAATAAGTTCCGGCTGTGAGCTGAGAAGAAAAAGGGTTCTGGAGTCATTTCTCGATTGCGGTTTGCCCTACCTAGCCTGCGTTAATCGGAGGAGGCGTCTCCGGAGGACAGTTCTGGTTCAAATTTCCAATTGACTGTTCTATCCTTTCTAATCGGCGCCACCGCACATGCTGCACCCCTTGTTACCCGATCAGTCCAGCCTGCCATGGCGCGGGATACACTTGTCCTGCGGATCCACGCGGAACTAGCCATCGCTTGCCATCCTAAATTCTTGAGAAACGATTGACACCTCTTCAGATTCGTTCAGGATATTCCCATCAACCATTCAAGATGTTTCAGTGTCACCCCGACTGGGGAATGGCGAAATGAGAATGCTGGAGCTAATGAAACGTGCAATGCTACGGCTGCTTGCCAGCCTCTGCCTATTCCTACAAGTGATCTTGGCCTTTGGATCTTTGTGGGTCGCTTTTGTCTGTCTCTCTGGAGAAGTTCCTGTAGTTGGTTGGTTGCAGTACCCACTTGCGTTCGTCGCGATAGCGGGTGCACAGACCATATTATTTCCGGAACTCCGTGCGGTGGCGAGTCTGATGCTTGTGCCAACATGGAGTATTATTTGGGTCGGCAAGTCTGTGGCCGGGGCAAACACAGTCCTTGAAATCTCCATGGCATCGTTAGGTTTTATTATTGCCGCGGTTGATCGTCGGCAAATACAACAACTGATACGCACAAGGCGTATGCACCCATCACCAGAGTTTAATAAGCCATGGTGGCGCCTAGGCCTTCGTTACGGCATCCCCGGCACCGCAATGCTTCTCATGGTTGGAGTTCTGTTCTATTTTTTTCAGAAGGCTGAGGTGGGAAGTCATGAGATAAACGCAGAAGCAGCGATTGATCAAGGGAGATATGCAGAGGCTGTATCCGAATTCAAAGAGGCCCTCCGCCTTGCGCAGACCTTCCCATCTTCCAATTGGAGGGCAATCAAGAATTTAAATAGTTTGGGTCGTGCCTACTTGCATTCTCACGAACTACCTCTGGCAGAACAAGCGTACCGCGAGGCAGTTCGTATGTGCCAGACCACTCTCGATCCTAGTGACGAGTACTACTTCTTGTATTATCGGAGCATTCATGGTCTCGCGGCAACCTTCGAGAAACAACGACACTTAGAGGAGGCCGAAGCTCTCTACCTGCAAGCCGTCGCTTCCTATTCATCATGGTCACAGCCGTCGATGCCCGTGGGCTTCGTTCTGCTCACTAATTCAGTAAAGTTTGTCGCACGGCTACTGAATGACCAGGTATCCGTGACAGAGGCGGACAGACAAATGAAACTGGCCAAGGACGACGAACTTGGTAAACAACTTTATGGACTGCCTTCTGTACTAGATGGGTTGGCAAGTTTGTATTTTGATCAACGGCAATTTCCAAAGGCAGAGAAATATCTTAAGAGATCTCTGTTGTATAAGACACAACTCCTTGCAAGTGATACTCCTGACCTCGGAAAACAAATTCTTGAAGCGCAAATAATTCCAGATGACTCTCAACATTCTCTGTTTGTCGGTGCGGCTCTCTACGATAGGTTTCGCCCTGTGTTTGATGATATGGGTCCACAAAATCGCGAATCGATCGGAACGAGTTTGAATCAGATTGGTCTAACATACTGGGAACAGGGGAGGAATAAAGAGGCCGAGCCGCTCTATCTCCTATCGCTTGCGATTAGACGAACGACTGCTGGCGAGAACTCGCCTGAGTATGCAAGGACCCTGACCAATCTTGGGCTTCTGTACAACACTGATGGCCGATATGATGAGGCAGAGCCCCACCTGCTCGCTGCGCTGAAGATTCGGGAGGGTATCCTAGACCCAAATCATCCTGACCTCGCTCACAGCTTCAACAATCTTGCCCTTCTTTATGACAACCTTGATCAACCGGTCAAAGCCGCACCATTGTATGAAAAGGCCTTGGCGATTCGCCAGAAGTCTTTGGGTTCCTCTCATCCAAAATCTATCCTGACACTCGAGCTATTGGCGAACTTATATCTTCGGGAGGCAAACTATACAAACGCCGATCCACTTTTTGCTCAGTTGCTTGAGGTACGAAAACAGGAACTTGGCTCCGGCCATCCGAACGTTCTACAACTTATGGGGACTGTAGCCGGCATTTATACGGAAGAACGAAAGTTACCGGAAGCACTTTCTCTCTACAAGCGTATGATTACCTTGATGGAAGGGCAATTTGATCCTGCCGTGGTCAGACAGGTTCTCATGTCGTATGCGCATGCATTGAAACTTGCTGGTAACTTGAAGGAGCTGGACGAGGTGAATAAGCGGATAAAGGACACGACACCTGGACCTATCCCTCCTCCGCTTCACTAAGATCATACCCCCCAACCCTTACCCTTACGGCCAACTCAGAAAGCCCTTTGACGGAGAGAAATCGCGTGCTGAGGCCGCGCTCGCACTGAACTGTGTATGGCCAAAAATCCCGCCTATTATGTGCTTGAGTTCTAACTCCAAGTGCAACACTGCCAGCCCCTAAGGGGCTATGGTGTTGCCATGCGAACACGATGCTATCAACATCTGAGTGTCGAAGAACGTGCAACCATCGGTCTAGGACTAGCCCAGGGGCATTCACTCCGAACCATGGCGCGGATCCTGGGACGGGCCCCGAGCACCGTGAGCCGTGAGGTCGCTCGGAACACGACACCCGACGGTCCCTATCTGGCCTGTACGGCACAGCGCCAGGCAGAGATCCGAGTTCAACGCCCACGGCGCCCTCGAAAACTCCTGGACCCGTGGCTGTGGCAATACGTGCGACGACAGTTGGCCGCCGGTTGCTCGCCGGAGCAGATTGCGGGACGTCTGCGCCGCCGGTATCCTGACGACATGAGGAAGCGGCTGTCTGCCGAAACCATCTATGCGGGGCTGTATGTGCTGCCACGTGGAGCCTTGCGGACCGAATTGTTGGCGGCCCTGCGGCAGGCGCGCAAGACCCGTCGCCCTCGGGCGCGAGGGAAGGACCGACGCGGCCAGCTTCCCAATATCACACCAATTGCCGAGCGTCCCGCCGATGTGGCCACTCGTGCGGTGCCGGGGCACTGGGAAGGCGACCTGCTCAAGGGGGCCCGCAACGGCTCAGCCGTGGGCACCCTGGTGGAACGGACGACCCGCCTGGTCCTGCTGGCTCGCATGGACGGTACGGATGCCGCAAGTGCCTACCAGGGCTTCACGAAGAAGCTTCGGCATGTGCCTGCTCCACTGCGGAAAACGCTGACCTATGATCGGGGCAAAGAGATGGCGGACCATGAGCGGTTGGCGCACCGCCTCTCGATCCAGGTATTCTTTGCCGATCCACACAGCCCCTGGCAACGCGGGACCAACGAGAATACCAATGGCTTACTGCGCCAATACTTGCCCAAGGGCACGGATCTCTCCACATACACCCAGCGTGAGTTGAATGCTATCGCGCATCAACTCAATACGCGCCCTCGAAAATGTCTGAACTTTGCGACTCCCCTAGAGGTTTACGCGCAGTGGCGTCATTATTCACCCGTTGCACTTGGAACTTGATACCGCCGTGGTTGGTCGAATGGCAGGCTCTTCTTCGTCCACGTGCTAGACTTGTCACATGAAAGTTTCCAGGAATCCCAAGACCATCAAACAGTTTCAGCGCGGCTCATGGTCGTTCCACCGTTCTGTGGTGTGCATACAGACCGCACTCATGTCGTTGCTATTGGTGATGCTGGCAATTCCGTCCCTTGGATTCTCTCAAATGAAGGCACCGGCCTGTCCACCTCCGCCCATCCCTCCCACGGTGGAGGAAGTACAGTCCTTGGTCAAGGCCGCGAAGGATCATGGCTTCCTCTGGCGATACGAAAAAGATGGGAAGACGGGCTATCTCTATGGCTCGATTCACATGGCAAGACGGGAGTGGATGGTTCCAGGACCCAAAACACTCGCTGCCCTTCAGTCCAGTGAGGTGATCGCCCTTGAATTGGACGTGCTTGATCCCCTGATTCAAGCACAGCTGGCAGATCCTTCCCAGTTTGGCATCAGGAACGTGACCTTACCGCCTCCACTCAAGCGTCGTATGGAAGTCGTCGCCAAACGCGTCTGTGCGCCTGTTGATGCATTCGATCGAATGCATCCCTTGATGCAATTGCTCACGGTGACGATGCTTGAAGCACGCTTCTTCAATCTCGAAGCCGGTTATGGTTCAGAGATGTTTCTCGCCGGATTTGCAAGGGGGGCTAAGAGACCCCTCGAGAGTTTGGAAACCCCCGAGCTGCAACTACGTGCTCTCTTGGACGTTACCACTCAGGATGTGCTTGAAACGGTAGAAGAAGGGTTGATGCTTTTTGAAACCGGCAAACAACATGTACTGACAGAACGGCTCGTCAGTGTGTGGGCGACCAGAAACTTGGGTGAACTTCAACGGTACATGGAGTGGTGTGAGTGTATACGTACAGAAACTGATCGCAAGTATATGAAGGGGTTACTCGACGACCGGAACTCACGCATGGCAGCCGGCATCGACCGCTTATCTCGTACTGGCAGGAAACCGTTCGTGGCTGTTGGAGCGCTCCACATGGTCGGTCCCAACTCTCTGCTGACGTTACTGGGAAAGATGGGGTACAAGATCGAACGCGTCATGTTTAACAATCTGTAACAAGCTCTGAAATGGACAGCAGGAGAGTAGGGGACTTCGGACTTCTCAACCTCCCGATAGAAAACGGTGTCTCACCTCGTTCCCCAGGCTCTCTACATTGGTCTCCCATGGTCAATTCCCCTCACTCCTTCCTTCAGAATAGGAGCATCCTCCCTCTCTTGACCTCTCCCAATGCCTGACGTACAATTTGTACAATTCGTACGTCTTGTGATTCTGAGGGAAGATACGATGGCCCATCTGCCAGCCAGTAAAGCACGACAAGGATTCGCGGATACGATCAACCGCGCAGCGTATGGAAAAGAACGGGTGGTGGTGCGTCGACGCGGAAAGGAAATTGCCGCGGTCGTGCCGATCGATGACCTCCGCCTATTGGAGGAACTGGAAGATCGCATCGATCTGGTGGATGCTCGTGCAGCGTTGGCGGAAACAAAGAAGAAAGGGGCCAAGTCGCTCACTGCTATTCTCAAAGACCTCGGCCTCTAGTTTTCATGGCCTATTCCATCCTCCTTGCCCCTCCAGCTGAACGCCAACTCCTATCCTTCACGCCTGCTATTCAGAAGCGGCTCGTGAAACGCATGAAGGCATTGGGGCATGATCCACGACCGCCGGGCGTGAAGAAACTGACTGGGGAAGATGATCTCTATCGTATCCGCGAGGGTGACTACCGAGTCATCTACACGATTCAAGACAAAGAACTGATTGTCTTGGTGGTGAAAATCGGCAACCGCAAGGAAGTGTACCGCTAACTTAAGAAGCAGCCGGGTGACAGGCTTTTAATTGTGGCCCCGCCCAAGCCTCGTCGAACGGTGTCCATTCATAATTCTCTGGCAAGGTTGTTTGCGCTGTAGGAGCTACACGGCTGTTTTGGACGAGCAGTTCGTGTGCAACCCGCCGGACAGCTTTGCGCTCCATATTGGCCTGAGTGTGGAGCCATTGGTTAGGCATGCTGACTGTGGCTTGTTTAGCTCAGCGTGCGGTCAATTTTCCAGAAACAGTCGACAAGGATGGCGTTCACGGCTACTGTTCGAAGCAGGCGTTCTGAAACTCTCGATTTAATATCCCCTAGCGCAAATAGGGAGGAGCTCAACGATGATGCCAACTCACACACCGACCGATGAAGAATTGAAGAATCAGGTCATCCAGCAAGCGCTGGCGGGCAATACCGCGGGGGCGCAACAGACGGCCAGTGAGATCGGTGACCGGCGGTATCTCCGAGATGCCTGGCAGATGATGCTCTTTGTCGAGTCAGAGCGAGGAAATGTGCAGGCGGTGAAGAATACGATTCTCGCCTGTCCTGATCAAACCCTCTTGGCCAGCCATTTTTATCTTGAGCTCCCGCAACTCTTTATCAAGGCCGGGGATCAGTCTGGGGCCATCGAAATTGCAAAGGCGATGGGCAACGCGGGGGTTCTCCCACTCATCGGCATCGCGGCTCATTTGGTTCAGGACGGAGATGTGGCGGGGGCTCATGATGCGCTCGCCCATATTGAAGATGAAGACTTGCGCGCGATGATTCTGCGTAAGGTGATTGCCTATCAACCGACAATTCAACGACTTGATGGATTGAACCTGGCCGAAGACCAAGCGGTAGAAGACGATTCGCTGGCAGCCTGAGGTTTCTAGCCGATAGCCTCCCAATCAACTCTCTTGTCCGATCTTTGCGGCCCCCTGCTGCGGAGGACAGTGATCGCTCCACCGCGGCCAGCTCGACTTGTCCGTAGGCGGTCATCTATACTCCACGCTCACTTTGTTGGTATCACAATCTCATTCCTCTAATTCGCCTACCCTGTGGATGATCTGACGCAACAGCTCAAGGACCGGTTCGGATTTTCAGCGTTCCGACCCGGGCAAGAAGACGTCATACGTGCCGTGTTGGCTGGGCGCGATGTCATGGCCGTGATGCCGACGGGGCAGGGGAAATCGCTCTGCTACCAATTGCCGGCAACCTTGCTGCCGGGACTGACCTTGGTTATTTCGCCACTCATTGCATTGATGCAAGATCAGGTCACGGCCATGAGGCAGCGCAAGATTGCGGTGGCGGCGTTTCACTCTGGTCTCAGCGGGTTGGAGAAGAGTCTCGTGCTGGAGGATCTCCAACAGCGGCGTCTTCAGCTGCTCTACCTCGCGCCGGAACGGATGCAGCATGAAGGATTTCTCCGTCTGTTGCGTACCCTGTGGATCTCGTTATTAGTGGTCGATGAAGCCCATTGTATTTCTCAATGGGGCCATGACTTCCGGCCTGACTATCTCAAGATCGGTCGGTTGCGTCAGGAGTTTACCAATCCTCCCTGCTTGGCCTTAACGGCGACGGCCACGGCTCGTGTGCAGGCGGATGTGTGTCGGCGGTTGTCGCTTCATGATCCATTCCGACTCGTCGCCGGGTTTCGGCGGAAGAACCTGGCGTTCTCCGTGCATCGCTGTCAGAGCCTCGGCGATAAGCTTGGCCAGGTGGACAAGCTCGTGCGTGAAACCGGGACCGGGACGATCCTCGTTTATGGTGCGACCCGCCGGACGGTCGAAGAGGTGGCAGCGTGGCTTGGGCAATCCCATCCGTCGGTCGGCTTCTACCATGCGGGTCTGTCCGATGAAGGACGGCGACTCGTGCATGGCGATTTTCGCCGGGGGACGGTAAGAGTCTTGGTGGCGACGAATGCCTTCGGTATGGGGATCGATAAGCCCGATGTCCGACTCGTGATCCATTTCGATATTCCGGGAAGCATCGAGGCCTATTACCAGGAGGCGGGGCGAGCCGGACGCGATGGACAGCCTGCTCGTTGTGTGTTGCTGTTTCATGAACGCGATGTGGCCACGCAGGAATACTTCATTGCTCAAGCGTCCAAGGATTCAGAAGGCGTGGAACGTGCCAGTCGTATGGAGACGCTATTGCAGGAGTTATTGGGGTATGCATCCAGCTCGACCTGCCGGCAGCTCGCGATTCTGGAATATTTTAGTGATCAGGCTGAGATCGCCTTGGGCCCTTGTGGCTTGTGTGACCACTGTCTTGCGCCGGTGCGGCAGCCAAGCCGGAATGTTCCTCAGGGAAATGCCACCGCCCAGGCGATACTGGACACAGTAGCTTGGTGCGGAGGGCGCTTTGGGTTAGGGCGGATCGTCGATATTCTTCGCGGAAGTCGGTCGAAGGTACTGGCGGCTTACGGTGTCGCAGGTTGTCCGACCTACGGCGTCTGTCGAGCGGAGACGAAGCTGTCCGTTACAAGCTATGTGAAAGCTCTTGTCAGCTCTGGTTTCCTGCGCGTTGAAGGGACGGAATACCCCACGCTCGAGGTGACGCCCACCGGACGAGAGGTTCTGCAAGGGCTTCGTACGGTTGAGCTGGAACAGGGGGAAGACGTTCCAGCCCGTGGGTCAGTACAAAAACCGCGTCGCTCGGATGCTGCGCTCACGGGTACTCCGATCCCATTGCCGCCGGATCGGCAGCTGGTAGAACGGTTGCGACAACTCCGCTCTGAACTGGCTGAGGAAGAGGGCGTGGCACCATTCCTCATTTTTCATGATAAGACGCTGAAGGCTATTGCCGGCTCTAAACCTGAAACTCGAGCAGCGCTATTGGAGATTCCAGGCATCGGCGAGATGAAAGCAGAACGGTACGGTCGGCGAGTGTTGGCTGTGCTGAATGGACATGGTTAGTCTTACCGTGTGATGGAGTGTGCCGTTCCGCTGATCACTTGATCAAGCTGGGAGGCAGAGATATCCCTGCCTCCTCCCAAAGCCTGCAACTATTGCCAACCCTAGTCTCTATCGTCGCGGTTGTCCTCATGATCCTCATAGTCACGTCTGCTGTCGTCCAGTGGTGTTCCAGCTGTGCCTTGGAAGTACGTGAGGGCCTTTTGCCAGGCCTGCTTCCCGATCTTTTTCCCCATCATGCGCGACTGGAGATCGCCGTCCACAAAATGAATCCCGCCGTACCGACGAGAGATGCCAGCCTCTTCAGCCGCGTCACTGAATGTTCTCCAGCGCAAGGTGACGTCCGATGCTGGAGCGAATCCTGGCTCTACTCATGAAGTGACCCCGGTTGTCAATAGTGGACGCCATGAATTGCAGCCTCATGCCGCTGGTTG
>CABVRZ010000008.1 GCA_902500775.1 uncultured Nitrospira sp. | reverse complement strand
AATTGATTCACGAATTCGCACGGCGATATCCTCATCTCCCGCAAGTCGCCTGTTTTGATACGGCATTTCACCGCGACATGCCGCGGATGGCTCGACTCCTGCCGATCCCGCGACGGTACGAAAAAGCGGGCCTTCAACGATATGGGTTTCACGGATTGTCCTATGCGTTTCTGATGAGGGAACTGGTCAAGGTTGGGAGGCCAGGGGAGGCGAACGGTCGTGTCATTCTTGCCCACTTAGGAAACGGCGCGAGTATGGCAGCGGTAAAAGAGGGGCAGCCTGTCGATACGACGATGAGCTTTACGCCTACCTCCGGCCTGCCGATGAGTCGTCGATCGGGGGATCTCGACCCTGGGCTCGTGGCCTATCTGGCTCGCACGGAAGGCATGAGCGCGGATCAGTTTCACAAAATGGTGAATACGGAATCGGGCTTGCTCGGTATCTCTGAAACGAGTTCCGACATGCGGGACCTACTCAAGCAGGAACAGCATGATCCACGAGCGGCAGAAGCAATCGAACTGTTTTGCTATCAGGCGAAAAAATGGATTGGGGCACTTACGGCAACGCTCGGAGGATTGGACACCCTGGTCTTCACCGCCGGTATCGGCGAACACGCACCGGTTATTCGCACTCGGATCTGCGACGGCTTGGAATTTCTCGGCGTTGCGCTCGATCACGTGCGCAACGAGGCCGGTGAGTCGGTGATTTCAATGGACAGCGGCAGGGTGACCGTACGCGTCATGCATACCGATGAAGAAAGTGAGATCGCACGTTCTGTCAGCGAACAACTCGGCAAACCGAAACGATGAACGAGGAGTGTATGCCACGAATCAAGACGACAACGCGGAACTCAGAATTGCTCGATCGGATGGACGCCTACTGGCGAGCGGCCAATTATCTGTCCGTCGGTCAAATCTATCTCTACGGCAATCCCTTGCTCCGGAAGCCCCTCACTCGCGCCCATATCAAACCGCGCTTGCTCGGCCATTGGGGCACCACGCCGGGGTTGAATTTCATCTATGTGCATCTGAATCGGATCATCAAGGAACATGACCTCAATATGATCTATATCGCCGGACCCGGCCACGGAGGACCTGGGCTGGTCGCAAATGCCTACCTTGAAGGCACCTATAGCGAAGTCTATCCGGATGTCTCGCAGGACGAACAGGGTATGCAAGGCTTGTTCAAACAGTTTTCATTTCCCGGCGGCATTCCCAGCCACGTGGCGCCGGAGACGCCCGGCTCCATTCATGAAGGTGGTGAGTTGGGCTACTCCCTCTCGCATGCCTATGGGGCGGTATTCGATAATCCGGATCTGATTGCAGCTTGCGTGATTGGGGACGGTGAAGCAGAGACCGGCCCGCTTGCCACGAGCTGGCATTCCAACAAATTTCTCAATCCCTCCACTGACGGCGTCGTCCTGCCCATCCTTCACCTCAATGGGTACAAGATTGCGAACCCAACGGTCCTAGCACGAATTAGTCATGACGAACTGGAACAACTGTTCCGTGGCTACGGCTATCGTCCCTATTTCGTCGAGGGGCACGACCCGCAAAAGATGCATCGGCTCATGGCAACGACGCTGGATCAGATCGTACAAGACATCAAACGAATCAAGGCGGCCGCCGGTCGAAAGGGCTTCGGTGAACGCCCGATCTGGCCCATGATCGTGCTCCGGACGCCTAAGGGCTGGACCTGTCCCATGCAAATCGACGGCAAGCGGACGGAAGACTATTGGCGTTCACATCAAGTCCCGATGGGCGATATGGATAACCCGGGCCATATCAAAATTCTTGAGAAGTGGATGAAGCGCTACAAGCCAGGGGAGCTATTCAACAAAGCCGGGCAATTGAAACCAGAACTCGCCGAGCTGGCTCCGAACGGAACACGTCGCATGAGTGCCAACCCCCATGCGAACGGGGGTCTGCTGTTGAAAGATTTGCGTTTACCTGACTTCCGTCGCTACGCCGTCACGGTGAAGAAGCCGGGTGCCGTCGAGGCCGAAGCGACACGTGTGATGGGGGCATTTTTGCGGGAGACGATGACGCTCAACGGGGAGCGTCGGAACTTCCGCCTTTTCAGCCCCGACGAGAACAACTCCAACCGCTGGCAAGATGTCCTGGAGGTTACCAACCGTGCCTGGATGGCGAAGCGATATCCCTACGATGACCATTTGGCCCCAGATGGCCGGGTGATGGAGATGCTAAGTGAGCACCAATGCCAAGGCTGGCTGGAAGGGTATCTGTTGACAGGCCGGCACGGCTTCTTTTCCTGCTATGAAGCCTTCATCCACATTATTGACTCGATGTTCAATCAACATGCCAAGTGGCTCAAGGTCTGCAACCACATCCCTTGGCGACGGCCGATTGCGTCGCTAAATTATTTGTTGTCCTCCCATGTCTGGCGACAGGATCACAATGGGTTCAGTCATCAAGATCCCGGGTTTATCGATCACGTGGTCAACAAGAAGGCCGAGGTGATTCGAGTGTATCTGCCCCCCGATGCCAATACGCTGCTCTCCGTGACGGACCACTGCCTGCGCAGCCGCAACCATGTGAACGTGATCGTGGCAGGCAAACAGTCGGCGCCGCAATGGCTTGATATGGATGCTGCCATGAAGCATTGCACCGCGGGCATCGGCATTTGGGAATGGGCCAGCAATGATCGCAACGGGGAACCAGACGTGGTGATGGCCTGCTGTGGCGATGTGCCGACGATGGAAACCTTGGCGGCTGTCTCCTTGTTACGAAGGTACCTGCCGAGTGTGAAAGTGCGAGTCGTCAACGTGGTAGATCTGATGAAGCTGCAACCATCCGCTGAACATCCGAACGGACTGTCCGACAAGGATTTCGATGCGCTTTTCACGACAGACAAACCGATCATCTTTGCCTTTCACGGCTATCCCTGGTTGATTCACCGATTGACCTATCGTCGAGCCAATCACAAGAATCTGCATGTGCGCGGATACAAGGAGGAAGGGACGACGACGACCCCCTTTGACATGGCAGTCATGAACGATCTTGATCGGTTTCACCTCGTTGCTGATGTCATCGACCGCATCCCGCTGCGTGGGTCTCAAGCGGACTATGCAAGGCAGGCCCTCCGCGACAAGCGCATCGAACATAAGCACTACATCGCCGAACATGGCGAAGACATGCCGGAGATTAGACAATGGAAATGGACCGGAACGATGAGGCGGAAGGCATGAGCATAGGCGAGGGATGGTTCAGTCGCCTTTCTCTATCCATGTACCTCGTCATCCATGCGAGCATGCATCGTGAGAAAAAGGAAATGCTACGCTAGGAAAGTCACTTCTGCGTGATCTCCACTCCATAGATGCTCCTCGTGCCACCGGTCTACACGGATGCCGGTACGTGTCTGATCACGTCGCCCAACGGGTACCTGATCGAGAGTGCGGTTCTGTCAAGAGTCCAAGCCATGTCTCGGCCAACCTTGTATGAGAGCACCGTGAAGGATTCTCATGAGTTCTCGCCAGGATGTTCTGTGCGACCCACCTTTTCCGCGCGCATCAAAAACATGTGAAATCACCGATATGAATATGCTATCGAATAAGCCTCAGCAGTCGTTGAACAGTTTTACGGAAGCACGTCATGATGAGAGGGTGGAGGGCTATGGGCCGGTTGGTTTCGTGTTTGACACGAGTCATTGTATTGGGGTGGGTGGTGCTCTTGCTGGTCGGTCACGCGTATGCGGATGAGTCTGCACCCAAGAGCTCGGAGGAGACGAAGGTACAAGCAGTCATCGACTGTCGGTACGATCATCATGATGAGGGGGATACGAGCGAGGCCTTTCCGTCTGACGATGTCTTTCGCCCGCTGATTGCGGACCCAAAGCAGCCGCAGTTTTTTGCCATCTGGCAGCACTCCCGACCACGGGAGGGAGGTCAGTCCTTCAGTCTCGGGTCGATCGCCATCGGAGAAAACTTCGGCTTTTATACCAAGCGAACGGGTTGCAACGGATGGCAAGTGGGGTTACTCACCGGTGTCTTCGCGCAGTTCAACCTGGATGAGAACAATGCGGCCTTGATCAACACGGACTTTAACGTGGGGATCCCGCTCTCGTGGCGTTCAGGGAATTGGTCGGCGAGGCTTCGTTACTATCACCAGAGCAGTCATCTTGGTGATGAATTCTTGGGCAGTCATCCGGAAATCAAGCCGTCGAGTTTCATCTTGGAGGAAGCGGAAGGTATTCTATCGTATGACTACCGGTGGCTTCGCCTGTATGGAGGAGCGGCGGTGCTCGTCCACCGTGAGCCAGCGACGATCGATCGCACCCGAGTCCAATGGGGATTCGAGGCACGGGCGCCATCGATGAGGACCAGAATCTTGGAGCCGTTCCTTAACCGGCTGATTCTAACACCCGTGTTATCAGGAGATTTCAAATCGCATGAGGAACTGGGCTGGATTATCAACACCAATGTACTCGGCGGGTTTGAATGGTCTCGAACCGGATCTCGCCGGCACTTTCGAATCATGGCGACCTATTTCCACGGGTACAATCCGTATGGGCAGTTTTACAATCAAAAGATCGAGTCGATCGGCGTGGGGGCGTATTTCACGTTTTAGCCCTGTGCGGGTCCGAACCCACGCCTTGCTGGAGGCAGCGCGATGAACAACAAAGTTTCCTTCTCTATCTGGTATGTGCTGTTGGCCATAATGGCCGTGGTGCTTGTACACGATCTGATTTACACCTTCAACAAGGTCGAGGAACTCCCCTACAGCGAATTCAAGAAACTGGTGGCCGACGGCAAGATCGCAGAGGTCTCGGTTGCCAACCATGTGCTGACGGGAAAACTGAAACTGGAGGGTGAGTCTAAAGAACAGAAATCCTTTGCGACTGTGCGGGTTGAGGATCCAGACTTAGTCCGTGAATTGAATCAGCACGGCGTCACCTTTACGGGCGTGATTGAATCCACCTTTTGGCGCGATGTGTTGTCATGGGTAGTCCCGGTCGCCCTGTTCGTTGGAATTTGGTTTTTCATCCTCAAACGATTTGGACAGGCCCAGGGCGGGTTCATGCAGGTCGGCCAATCCAAGGCCAAGATCTACATGGAGAAGGACATCAAAGTGACGTTCGCAGACGTTGCCGGTGTGGATGAGGCTAAAGAAGAACTGAGCGAAGTGATCGAGTTTCTCAAGACGCCGGAGAAGTTCACCAAGCTCGGCGGCAAAATTCCCAAAGGGATTCTTTTGGTTGGCCCACCGGGCACCGGCAAGACGCTCCTTGCCCGTGCCGTCGCTGGTGAGGCTGGCGTGCCGTTTTTCAGCATCAGTGGGTCGGAGTTTGTTGAGATGTTTGTGGGGGTGGGCGCCGCGAGGGTTCGAGATCTGTTTGACCAGGCCAAGGGCAAAGCGCCTTGCATTATCTTCATTGATGAGTTAGACGCCCTTGGGAAGGCTCGAGGCGTGGGGCCCATGGCGCATGAAGAGCGCGAGCAAACGCTCAATCAGCTGCTGGTCGAAATGGATGGCTTCGATCCCCGAGTCGGCGTGATCCTCATGGCCGCAACCAACCGTCCTGAAATCCTTGATCCTGCGTTGCTGCGCGCAGGGCGCTTTGATCGTCATGTCACCGTGGATCGCCCTGACAAAAAGGGGCGCCTAGACGTGCTCCGCGTTCATGCGAAGAAGGTGGCCATGAGCCAAGAGGCTGATTTGGAACAGATTGCCGCCATGACGCCGGGCTTCTCAGGGGCGGACCTGGCGAATGTCATCAACGAAGCAGCCTTGTTGGCAGTCCGACGCAGTAAGGATCACGTAGGGCTTCCTGAACTCCAAGAGGCCGTGGAGCGAGTCATCGCGGGGTTGGAAAAAAAGAATCGGGTCCTGAACAAGATGGAAAAGGAACGGGTCGCCTACCACGAAACTGGCCATGCGCTGGTGGCCCTGTCCATTCCAGGCTCTGATCAGGTGCAGAAGATTTCCATTATTCCTCGAGGTGTCTCAGCCCTTGGATATACGTTGCAGCTTCCGACAGAAGACCGGTTTCTGATGACGAAATCGGAATTGGAGAATAAAGTGGCGGTGTTGCTCGGTGGGAGGATTGCCGAAGAAACGATTTTCGGTGAGGCCTCCACGGGAGCCCAGAACGATCTCCTCAAGGCCACGGATATTGCCAAAAGCATGGTGAAGGCCTACGGTATGAGCGAGAAACTTGGGACGATCACGCTCGAACGAGAGCGACAGCCGCAGTTCCTCCAGATTCCTGTCGCGTCTGAAAAAGGTGATTATTCCGAAGAGACCGCTCGGGAGATCGATTGCGAAGTACGCCGGATCGTCGATGAACAGTATGGCCGTGTGCGACGATTACTCGAAGACAAGAAGGCCATGCTGCAACAAGGAGCCACACTCTTGTTGGAGCGTGAAGTAATTACGGGTGCGGAACTGAAGGCCATCATGGAGAACGCGTAATTCGGAGAAGAGGACTTTTCCCTCCCGCTGTTGACGCTGCGTGTCATGGACCTCATAACTGAATTCGCTGTGGAATCGAATCACACGATGGAGTGAAGTGGAACGGCAGGCAACCATCTCCGTGGAAGACAATGTCGTCTACTGTCGAGGTGCGTGGACACTTCCGAACTTGTCTCAGCTCGAGCGGGGGGGACGAACTCTTCGATGGCCAGATACGACAACCATCCTCTACGATGCCGGTGGGGTGACCGCCATGGATACCGGCGGCGCACTGATGTTGCAGCAGTACATCGACGGCGTACCAGGCAACGGGCAATCGACATCGCTCCAAGGGTTAAAACCTGAATTTGAACAGCTGCTCAAAAATCTAAAGGGGCTGGTGATTCAGGCTGGCCGTGACGCTGCAGTCCATGACGTCAAATGGATCGACCGTCTTCTCCGTGTGATCCAGTCTCGACAAGCCTCTGCTGTTCGCGCGCTTGCTTTCATCGGGGAAAGTACAGTTGCCATTTGGCGTTCCATTGCACGGCCTCACTCCATTCGGTGGAAATCGTTGATGCGGTTCGTGGAGCTGGATGGGGTGCGCGCGTTGCCAATCACCGGCCTCTTGACGTTCCTGGTTGGTGTCGTCATCGCCTATCAAGGGGCGGAGCAGCTCCGCAAGTTCGGCACGAACATTTTTATCGTGGACCTGGTCGGCATCTCGCTGTTGCGTGAAATAGCGCCGTTGATCGTCGCGATCCTCATCGCCGGCCGTTCCGGGTCCGCCTATACGGCTGCGATCGGGACGATGAAAGTCACGGAAGAACTCGATGCCGTGCGGACACTCGGCATCTCGCCGATGAATCTGCTTGTGCTGCCGCGAGCGCTTGGCCTGATCATTGCCCTCCCACTGTTGACGGTATATGCGGATGTCGTGGGAGTATTCGGGGGCATGTTGATTGCTTTGGGAGAACTCAATGTGAGTTTCGTCGAGTTTGTTACTCGCTTCGAAGAAGCCGTTCCCGTTCGACATTTTCTCATCGGGTTGGGTAAGGCGCCATTCTTTGCGGCGCTCATTGCGTTGGTGGGTTGTTATCAAGGATTTCAGATCAGAGGCGGTGTGGACGATGTCGGCCGACATACCACCATCAGTGTTGTGCAGGGTATTTTTCTGGTGATTGTGTTCGATGCGATTTGTAGCATTCTGCTGAATTGGTGGGATCTCTAGCGTGAGGATGATGCAAAAGCCCTCCAGCTTCGTTCTCGCATCGCTCAAGGCCTCAGCGCACCAACTATGTACGCTTGGGTCTTTCGCTCACTGCGGCCTTGCCGGAGAGACTTTTTCATCACCCCCTAACATCCTGCAACCCAGCAGATTGGCATGTCGTTTGAGGGATAGTTCCTGATGGCGTTAGCGACGAGTCTTGAGCCACCTGTGATCGAAGTGAGCCACGTCTCGACGAAGTTGGGACAGGCGGTGGTGCACGAGGACATCAGTCTCTCCATTCACCGGAGAGAAATTTTTGGGATCGCCGGAGGAAATGGGTGCGGAAAGACGACGTTGCTGCGAGAGATCATTGGTCTCATCACGCCGTCAGCTGGAACGATCCGGTTATTTGGGTTAGACAGTCGCCGATTGGAGGCGGGGGATGGCCATCCGATCCATCGCCGATTCGGCGTGATGTTTCAACAGGGAGGTCTCTTCAGCTCACTGACCCTCGCCGAGAATGTTGCCGTGCCGTTGCGCGAGCACACGACAGTCAGTGAGTCCCTGATTCGTGATATTGTAGCGGCTAAGATCGCGATGGTGGAATTGCCGCCTGGGAGTGCTGCGAAATATCCCAACGAGCTCAGCGGTGGTATGCGAAGGCGGGCGGCGCTCGCGCGAGCGCTCGTCATGGATCCTGAGTTGTTGTTCCTTGACGAGCCGACAGCCGGTTTGGATCCCATCATCGCCACGGGGTTCGATAAGCTGGTGCTCTCATTAAAGAAGCTCCTGGGGCTGACAGTGGTCATGGTCACCCACGATCTGGATTCGCTCTGGCAAATTACCAATCGGGTGGCAGTCCTGGGTCAGGGGAAAGTGTTGGGGGTTGGCACAATGCAGGAACTCTTTCAATCAGACGATCAATACATCAGGCAATACTTTCAAGGCGAACGTGGGCGTGCGGCACGCGAACAGGCGGCGGCGAACATCGAAAGACGTGAAGCGTGAAGCATATCTTGTAGTTCAAGTCGGTGAAGAGTTACGAATTCCGTGTTTCAGGTTTCTGGTATCGATACCTCGAAACGTAAAACTCGAAATAAGCAACTCAGAGTCGAGAGACCAAGAAGACTTCTAGATGGAACCAAAGGTCAACTACGTTCTAGTCGGTTCGTTCGTGGCGCTTCTGGGAGTAGCGATCCTCGCTGGGATTTTATGGCTGGGAAAGAGCGACTATCGAGGGTTGTATGACCGGTACGAAGCCCATATGGCGGAATCTGTCGCAGGGCTCAGTGTGGACTCCAGCGTGAAATATCGAGGGGTCGATGTCGGACGGGTGAGGGCCATTGCCTTGCATCCTGACAATCCAGAGGAAGTCCTGTTGACGCTGGATGTTGTGCGCGGTACGCCGGTGAAGACCGATACCATTGCTGTGCTAGAAACGCAGGGGCTAACCGGCCTTGCCACCATCAATTTGACCGGGGGGAGCCGGGAGGCTCCTTCATTACAGGCTCAAGCAGGGCAAGCATATCCCGTGATCAAGACGGGCCCTTCCTTCTTTGCCCGGTTGGACAAGACGGCGTCTCGCCTCCTTTCAGAAGAGGGGCTGGCCCAGCTGTTGGCTGATCTCGATCTGGCTGCCAAGGGGGTGGCGAACGTACTGGATGAAGGCAATCGTACCGCGCTGACGAAGACCATCCAGGATCTCGCGGATGTGGCCCAGACCCTTGCCAGCCACAAGACAGAGATCGAACAGAGCCTAAACGGCGCAGCCAAAAGTGCCGAAAATTTATCCAAACTGACGGCCTCACTGAACGCACAAGTACCTCCCATGCTCGCGGGCATCAACAATAGCGTGAGTGCCATGAATGCGGCGACCGACGAGCTTGCGAAGACCACGAAAACCGTGGGGAGCGTCATCAATGACGCTCGCCCAGAGTTGCAGCAATTCACCAAACGCACGCTGCCGGAAGCAGGCCAATTGGTGACGGAGCTGAGGCAGCTCACCAGTACGTTGACGCGCGTGGCACGGGAGTTGGAACGAGAGCCGAGCTCACTGGTGTTCGGACGAAAGACCCCATCGCGAGGGCCTGGGGAATGAGCTGCCGTAGGAACGGAAAGCTGTGAAGGGGTCAATATTTTCTTTGCGGAGCCTCCATGCGAGCGGTGTGCTCTTGGCGTTGGTCTCGAGCGGGTGCATCTCATTTCAAGGTGGGGCTGAAGCGGTCCACACCTATCACCTGAGTCTTGAGGGAGGGCAGAGAGAGGTAGACGCTGCCGGTGGGAATAGCCCCGTCATTCAGCTGAGTCCTCCTCAAGCCGAACCCGGATTCGAAACCCCTCGGATGGTTTACCTCAAGCGACCCTATGAGTTGGAGTACTTCGCCACGAATCAATGGGCTGACACGCCGGCGAATATGTTCGGGCCATTGTTGGCCCAGAGCTTGAGTCAGAGTGGCATCTGGCGCGATGTCGTTCTCTTGCCAAGCTTGGTGGCGGGCGATTATCGACTGGATCTCTATGGGGTTGCCCTACAGCAAGAGTTTCTTCAGCAGCCGAGCCGCGTTCGAGTGACGACGCTGGCTCAGTTGGTGGATCTCAAACAGTCGACAATTATGGGGATGCAGCGCTTTGAAACCAGTGAACCTGCGCCGAGTGAGAATGCCTATGGTGGCGTGGTCGCAGCTAATCGAGCGGTTGCTCAGTTGCTCGATCAGCTCACGGTATGGCTCAGGGACTGCGTTCGACACTCGCCCAACTGCCGTCGCTGAATACCATTCTCGCGACAGGACAGAATCGATGGTGCTGGTTGTCCTACCCCCCTTGACTTACAGAATCTAAATTCTTTGCGGCGACTGCGGCCTCCCATCCTTCTCCACAAGACAGAAGACGAAGTTGCAATGAACTTGAGGATTGAGACTCCAAGCGGACCCGAGCGTTCCCGTTGAGTCTATCTGTGTCCAGGACGACCGCGCAGTCGGACAGCCCACGAAGCCCAATTCCCTGGGCCTTCAACACCGCTTCTTTTGCGACCCAGTAGCGGAAAAATGTCATTGCGCGCTGGTCTTCGGTCGCTTGCGTGATTACGGTATGTTCGGCGGGAGTAAAATAGCGTTCGGATAATTTCACAACCTCGACTCCTGGACGAACCGCTTCAAGGTCGATTCCAACCTCCTGGACCTTCGAGACGGCAATGAGTGCACGGGTATGGGAATGGGATAAATTGAAGGTAATCCCGGAATGGACTTGTGTATCCCTTGTCACAACGGGCTTGCCCGCCTCCGTGCGTGTCAGTGATACCGCACGTGGGCTCAACTCAAGGTATCGGCTCAGTATTGTCCTGAGGCCTCCGTGAGCCAGCACATAGTACTGCCGGTCTTGCTCACGGATGAACCGAGCTGCACGGTGGCGCTCAACTTCATCCAGCCATCCCAGGCAGTGCTCAAAACACTGTACCGATCCGTTCAGTTCAATGCCCCAGAGATGAACGGCCTGTGGTTCAAGGTTGATGGAATTCTGGAGGTGCGTGTTCGTGAAATGGTCTATCGACTGGAAGGTGATCAGCACGGTGCAGTCTCAAAGCTGTCTTCAGAATACAGCCCAGTATACACGAAAGAAAGCCGTCGATATGGGACGAATTATGGCACGCCGATCGCAAGAGAGATGGTGATCGAGGGAGAAGGCATGTCACTTGGGGGATGAGACTGTTTGCAATGTTTTCAATTCCGTTCTGATCTTCAGCCTGCGCTGAGGAGGAGCCCCTGTCAGCATGAAGACTGCTTGGAAAACCGGGATCAGCTTTGGATTGACGTCAGGGGTGATTACCACTCTTGGGCTGATGGTGGGACTGCATTCCGGCACGCATTCCCGCGCGATCGTGATCGGCGGCATTCTGACGATCGCCATCGCCGATGCTATGTCGGATGCGCTGGGAATCCATGTATCCGAAGAGTCGAAGAACAGTGGTCCAACTAGGCAGATCTGGGAGGCGACGCTCGCCACCTTCGCTGCCAAGTTCTTGGTATCGCTGACGTTTATCGTTCCTGTCATGTTCGGTCCGCTGGAGCAAGCGATTGTCATGAGTATCATGTGGGGGCTATTCTTGCTCACCGTCCTGAGCTTCTTCGTCGCTCAAGCACAAAGGATTGCTCCCTGGAAGGTCATTGGTGAGCATCTCTTCATTGCCCTGTGTGTCATTGCGCTGACACACGTGACCGGTGATTGGGTGAACAAGATAGTGGGAGCCAAATAACGGAGGTATGAACTAGTGATGAGGCACCCGTGGAAGTTGAGATGGATGCTGCTCTTTCTCTTGTGTTCTATGTTCATGATACTCGGGCAACTAACTTGCGCAGAGGGCGATGATGTGGTGTCTGGAAGCGGTCGGCCACATCGTGTCGTGCTCCACCTGAATTCTGGTGATGAAAAAGTCCAACGTGGTGCACTGAACAATATCAAGAATCTCTATCAGGAATTTTCACCACAGAGTCTCAGGGTCGAGCTGGTCGCGCATGGGGCCGGACTTCCACTTCTCATCAAGAAGGGTACCCCGTTTGCTGAGGAACTGACTGCGCTACGGCACGCGTATGGTGTGAACTACACCGCTTGTTCGAACACCATGAAGACAATGAAGGTGACACGAGAAGATTTGATCGACGAAGTCGGCGACACCGTGCCGGCGATGGTTCGACTGATGGAGAGACAGGAGCAAGGGTGGGTCTATATCAAACCGTAAGCGGTGAGATGTGGGGGGTAAGGGGTGAATGGTGGTCAAGATCAGCATTGAAGGGGGATTGAAATGGATACCCGTAGCAAGGTGTACATGTATCAGACGGCTGTGAAGTGGACGGAACAGCGCAAGGGCATGATCTCATGCGCCGGCAAACCCGATGTCGAGGTGGCAACCCCACCGGAATTCAAAGGGCATGAGAACATCTGGTCTCCCGAAGATCTCTTCGTAGCATCCGCCAACGTCTGTTTGATGACGACGTTTCTCGCCGTAGCAGAACGAGCCGGTCTTGTCTTTTCCTCGTACGAGAGTACGGCAGAAGGACGGCTGGAGGTCGTGGAGGGGAAGTTTCAATTCACGGCGATCACGATCCGACCGTGCATTACCCTCAGGCCCGGTGGTGACGCAGCCAAAGCCAAGGAACTGATCGAAAAGGCGGAGCACAACTGTCTAATTTCAAACTCAATGAAGGCAAAGGTCACCTTGGAGCCTACGATCCGCTAAGTCAGAATTGCGAGCGTCCTGTTTCAGGTTTTTAATCACCGCTTGTATGGTCCGCAACTCGAAACCTGGAGCTCAGGCTTGAGACAAAACGGGCATTCACTGTAGCCTTCTGCGCCACTGGGTAATGAGGCCCGGTGGCATGTTTCCCCAATCCACGGCGCCACCCACTCAAACTTCTCCGGGAAGTCCCCTGTGCATGAGAGAGAATGTGCTGCTTATGCCGTGAGGGCGAGTGGCATAGTGATCGCATAGTTGAGATCTCACGAGGTACACACATGGCTATCAGGAAATGCGGGGCCTTGCTTGGTGTGGCGTTCGCTGGGATATCAGTCCTTGGATTCAGTAGCTTCGGAGCTAAAGAGCTGGCCGCCACCGATAAAATAGGCGATCCGGTCAGTGGGCATGAAATCTATGTGAACACCTGTATGCTCTGTCATGGAATCGACGGCAAAGGCGTACGAGGACTCCAATTCGTTCCACCTCCGGCAGATCTCACATCGCTCGCCGTTCAGAATCGGCTGGATGGGTCGTTGTTTCGTCGGATTCACGATGGCAAACCAAACACGGTCATGGGTGCTTGGAAGCATGCCCTCTCGGATGAAGAGATCTGGGATGTGTTGGCGTATGTGCGCACATTTAAGATCGAGTCTCCTGGCCAGCCAAAAAAATGAATCCAATAGTTGGGAGGTGTCTCTTATAGTCCAGGTACGGAAATGAGATGGCTATCAATGATGAGATGAGGAGGGATTGAGATGACATGTAATGTGGGGGGAATCGAACGACCGGCACGGATTGCAGCAGGAGTGGTGGCAATCATCATAGGCCTCTTTGCGGGGCTTTCGACTGGTGTAGCGGGGGCTGCACTTGCAGTGGGGGCTATATTGCTCCTCACTGGGGCGGTAGGGTATTGCCCGCTGTTCACATTGCTGGGGATTAGTACCTGCACGCCTGCATCCAGTTCGAAGAAATGAGATGGAATCGATGAGCCGATTGGTCGCTGCCTGGGCCGTGATAGGGTGTACGCTGGTTGGGGTGGTTAGTTGTATCCCACCTCCACGGGTGACGGAGCGGGAGGAGGGGACAGGTCGACCAAGTACAGAGTCCACAGTCGACGCGTTATTTGCGCCGCCGTCGCCTGAAACGATTCCTGGTGACTTGAGAGGCGAACAGATTCGATTGGGCTATAAGATGATCGTTGATACGCAGGAATATGGGAAGCGGTATGTGGGGAATGCGCTCACCTGTACCAATTGTCACTTGGACGGGGGGCTCAATCCAAATTCTGCATCATTCGTCGGCATCAGTACGCTCTACCCGCAGTATCGTGAGCGAGCTGGCCGACAGATGACTCTGGCCGATCGGATCAATGAGTGTTTCGAACGCAGCATGAATGGCAAAGCCCTACCGCCCGACAGTGTCAAACTAACGGGTATCGTGGCCTACATCGAATGGCTCTCGCGGAATATGCCGCCCGGCAGTGCGGTGCCTTGGCGTGGGATTCCACGCCTCACATCGACTCATCAACCTGATCCACGCAGCGGGAAGCAGGTGTATGAGAAGAAGTGTGTTTTTTGCCATGGCTCCGACGGACAAGGGACGATGACGGCCCCACCTGTGTGGGGACCACGTTCATATAATATAGGCGCAGGAATGGCGAGGGTCAGCGTGGCTGCGGCATTTATCAAGGCGAATATGCCACGAGGCTGGGGCTGGACGGTGACAGATGATGAAGCCCTTGACGCGGCATCCTATATTAATGCGCAGCCCCGACCCGACTTTCCCGACAAGATTCATGATTGGCCCAAGGGGGGCAAGCCAGCGGATACACCGTATTAGCGGGTGAGATGTGAAAGGTTAGATGTAAAACGTCAGGAGAAATCGGAATGAAACTCACGGCGACCTTTCACGGTGGGACACGGTACGACATTGTGAGTGGGAAACATCGCATCATCACCGACCAGCCGGTCGAGGATGGAGGGCAGGATGCCGGTATGGGTCCGGTTGAGCTCTATGTCGGGTCTGTAGCGAGCTGCGTCGCGTACTTCGTTGGGCAATTCTGCGGGCGGCATGGCATCTCCCGAGAAGGCCTGACGATCGATGCAGAATGGGGTATGGCTGAAGGCCCTCACCGTGTTGGCCGAATCGACATTGGTATTCATCTTCCCCATCGCCTGACGGCGGAACTGAAAGAACGTCTCTTGAGGGTGGCGCATGGCTGTACAGTCCACCAATCCATCGTCGTGACACCGACTATGGATATCAAGTTGAACCCGCAGCCGCACCAGAAGGGTCATGGATCATGAAAGATCGACCTGAATCACGAGCGTATTGAGAGAAGGAATGCATGATGAATCAGAGGATGCGTAAGCAAATCGTTGGCTCAGCAGCCATTTTGATGATGGGACTCCTCTCGTTTCAGCCGCTGGCCCTGGCGAGCGATCAGGTGGGAGCCAAGGAGCTGATCCAACAGACGTGCAAGCAGTGCCACCGCTTTGAAGGCACTGCGGAGTCACGCTTCAAACTGCACGCACCAGATTTAATCTGGGCCGGGAGCAAATATCAACGGGCGTGGCTCATTCGCTGGCTGACTGGCAAGGAGGCTCCGCTCTATGCGAAGGGGTATCTGTGGGACCTGACGACCGTTCCGTCGAAACATCCCACTGTCACGGAGGCGGAGGCGAACGCTCTCGCGGATTATTTTGCTGAACACAACAAAGATCCGCGCGTGACGATCGGGGCTTTTGATGTATCGAAGATCACAAAGTTCGACGTCAAGTTTGGGGCGGCGGCCTATAAGGCCCATGCCTGTCTCGGGTGTCATACGATCGAGGAGAACGGCAAGCTCATCGGTGGTCCGCAGAGCGCGGCTCTGCAGAATGCCGGCCAGCGCTACAACGCGGACTGGTTGTATCGCTTCGGCCAGAACCCGCAGGACTTCACCGTACACAATGGGGAATTCCTGGCTGATGCAACCGATCCGCAATTACGGGCCGTGATTGGATTTCTTGCCGTCCAAGGCGTCAAAGACGTCACCTATTACGAGCCCTGGACCAGTCCGGAGTTCGCGAACGCGAGTGTGGAGCGAGGCAAGACGCTCTACAAGGAATATTGTGCGCAGTGCCATGGTTTCACCGGCAAGGGCGACGGCCCTGCTGCCTCCAGCTTGGAACCGAAACCCGCCATCCATGCCAACATGCCTTTCGATAAACTACCCATGGAGTATCTCTACAATGTGATCAACCATGGCGGAGTGGCTGTCGGTAAATCGCCAAACATGCCCTATTGGGGACTCACGATAGGCCAGCAGGGCGTGGCGGATGTCATCGCCTATTTGAAGGTGACATTCAAAGGTGTGCCGGACGTGGCCGCTGCGGCGGGAGGTCAAGGCGGGGCCTGTATCCAGCCTCGTAAGACGGTGAAGGCGCCTGAGGACTTCATCAGCAAAGCAAATCCACTTTCCTCATCTGCGGGCGCGATTCATGCCGGAAAAGAGTTGTTTCTCAAAACGGCACAGCCGGTTGCCTGCGTCATGTGTCATGGCGAGCAGGGAGATGGCAAAGGATTAATGGGAGCGGCTCTGGTGCCGTCCCCTCGGAATTTTACCTGTGGTGGGATGATGCGTGAGATTCCGGATGGCCAGTTGTTCTGGATCATCAAGAACGGTTCGCCGGGGACCGGGATGATGGCGTTTTCTGGTTTGCCGGATGAGCAAGTCTGGCAACTCATCCACTACATCAGGAGTTTGGCAAAGTAAGAGTAAGGAGGGCCCATGTGTACCTGTCAAAAAGGAGGTAGAGTATGAGGGTGAGTCGATATGGGGCGGTGAAGGTAGCCGTTCTGTCCGCTGTCGCGTCATGGACACTATGGGATAGTGGTTCCACGATTGCCTATGCGCAGGCCGCTGGGATGGGTGCGCCACCGTCAAAGGTGGAAATCACCATCAAGGACCGTCAACACGGCTACGAGACGGCAGGGTTCACCATGCCGTCCCAAGAGACCATCATCGTCGTTCGAAACCAGGATTCCGTCACGCACGGATTTGCGTCAACATTGTTCAAGAATATTGCCGTGAAGGTGGAAGGGGGGACTGAGGTCAGGGGGAAACAGTTCAAATCGTTCCATGTCGACGCGGGAAAGACGATGACGCTCCGTTTCGCAACGGCACCATCAAACTTTGATCCACAGACAGGTGGTGCTGAGAGTATACGGCATGTGCTGTGGTGCGACATCCATCCGGAAGTGAAAGGCGAGTTGTTTGTGATTGAAACTCGTGGGGATATCGGAGGGGGATGAGTGGCCTTTCAGTCTTCATCCAGCTGATGGGAGAGCTAAAAGGAGGAGTTCGGTCCTGGTCGGCGACAGCGGCAGGGTGGCGCTGAATCAGGACCTTCCCTGAGGTTTCGGTACAGTTGAATTTGGATTGATGATGCGAGCGGCTGCTTTAGAAAACAAAGATGGCATGACGCGATTCGGGACAGTCGCTGAGCTGGCTGTGGGGATAGGGCTTGCGTGTGTGATCATGGGCGTAGCCTGTGGTATGCCGTCTCTTGGAGAGGCAACAGAGATTGCGTTTGTGGCTCGCGACCTTGAGGATCAGCAAGCGGTATGGCTTCCCAAGGACATCGTCATTCATCGAAGCACAGATTTCGCGGACTCGTTGATCTTTCGGTTTGACAATCCGACCGCCCGGACGCATGTATTCGAAGCTCCAGGTTTGTATCAGCTTATAGAAGAGAACGGTGTTCAGATCGCCAGACCGGTTCGGATTACCATCACTCCAGCGGAGAGTGAGCAGATTGTGGTAGACAGGAATCGGATGACGCGTGATGCGCTTGCCGACACGGATGGGACCGTCACCTATCGATTCTATTGCCCCCTCCATCGAGCAGATGTCGATATCGGTGGCCGCATCGCCGTAGAACAATAATCAGGGAGCGCCACTGCCAGATGGCGCTCACCTAAGACTGAGAGCTGACAGCTTGCAGTTTTTCAAAGGAGTCACTCATGGCGACATTCATTATTTCAGGCAGTCGAGGAACCGACGACCCGACGATGGCGACTCTGCCGTTTATGGCGGCGAAGACGGCGAAGGAACAGGGGCACGATGTGGTACTGTGGTTGTGGAATGAAGCCGTCATGCTTGGGCGGAAAGGCGTAGCCGATCATGTCACAGGTGTGAATTTGACTCCCTTGAAAGATTTGCTCGCTGCGATCCAGGCCGCTGCGGTGCCGATATGGGTCTGCGGAGCCTGCGCCGTGGCTAGACAGATTGGTGGAGGGGATCTCGTGGCTGGAGCATCCATCAAAGGTATGCCGGATTACATCAAAGCTGTGGCGGCGCGTGACCGGAACGTGATGTTTTGATTCCCGGAAGTTCAGGAGGTATTTCATATGGCAGTTGAAGGAGATTCAGCCGGGAAGTCAAAAGATCGAAAGAACCGGCCCGGCACAGACGACATTGATGACCTCGTGCAGAAGGGACGAGGTCCCCATGCGAATGAGTTGGAGACGATTCCTACGAAGGTGCCGTTGCAGGGAGATGGATATCTCCCACCGGGCAGTGCCTCAATCGGAACAGTCGTGAAACAGATCGGGGAACCCGGCGGCACCCTGACCGAGGATGATCTCCGTAGAATCAATACAAGAAAGGGGCTCATTCAGCTGCTGGAAAACAGAGGGGTCGAGATCGAAGATGTGCGCAAGCGGCTGCTGTATGAGTATGAATTGCGCCAATTACAAGTGGAGTTGGTGAAGTTGCAACGGTGGGTCCAACACACGGGAGAGCGCATTGCCATTTTGGTCGAGGGACGGGATGCAGCCGGGAAGGGCGGGACGATCCGTCGTTTTACCGAGCATCTGAACCCTCGCGCGATGCGAGTCGTGGCACTGCCGAAGCCGAGCGACGAAGAACGAGGCCAGTGGTATTTCCAACGGTACATCCGCCAGTTGCCGAACAAGGGCGAAATCGTGTTCTTCGATCGCAGCTGGTACAACCGCGCGGTCGTCGAGCCGGTGATGGGATTCTGCAGCAAGAAGGAGCATCAACGCTTCCTCCAACAAGTTCCCGAATTTGAGCATATGCTTTACGAAGATGGGGTGACCATCATCAAGTTCTGGTTCTCCATCTCAAAGGAGGAGCAAGCCAGACGGTTCGAAGCGCGACGACAAAATCCTCTGAAACAGTGGAAGCTTAGTCCGGTCGATGAAAAGGCGCAGGAACTGTGGGATGCCTATACGCGCAACAAGGAAGAAATGTTCAGCAAGACCCACACAACATACAGCCCCTGGATCATCGTGAAGGCAAACGATAAGCAGACGGCGCGTCTTGAAAGTCTGCGCTACGTGCTGAATCTTTTGCTCTACAAGGGGAAGGAAGAAGCCCAGATTCGGTTGACACCAGATCCGAACGTGATCACTCGATTCCACCGCAAGATGGTGGAACTGGATCTGTGACGTCGAAAAGACAGTTGGTGCAACGACCGAAAGGAACGTAGGAATGGGAACGAGGCTGTTGGCATTAATAATCATCGTAATGTGCGGTGAAGTTTCTGTCTGGGCTGCAGAGCGACATATGATGCAACCCGTCGTGCCTGCCGATAAGTTGGCTGAAGCGAGGGCACTCAAGAACCCGTTGTCGAATACTCCTGAAGTCGTTGAGAACGGTAAGTCGCTGTATAACGGCAAGGGCGGGTGCGTCACCTGTCACGGAATCGATGGGGACGGTAAAGGGCCGGGAGCGGTGAGTATGAATCCCATGCCGCGTAACTTTCAGCATCATGGCTTTTGGCGACATCGATCCGAGGGCGAGATCTTCTGGGCCATTAAATATGGATCACCCGGGACCGCCATGATCGCATTTGGTTCGGTCTTGTCCGACAACGAAATCTGGGCCCTCATTCACTACGAGCAAACCTTCTCGGGGAGGCATGGCATGATGGGACATGGAGAAGGGATGGGGCCTGATATGGGTGGAAGGGAAGGCATGCAGCATCGAGGACGAAGGGGAGGAATGAAGGAGTGCGAAGGCGAGTCCTGTGCACGGTAAGTGACCGTGCCGGCGATTTGTTGAATCTCACAAGTCAGGATACGCGAGTTGTCCCATTTTTCCACAGGCAATGATTGGGCCGTGAGTATTCCTGCATCACCCCACACTACCCGCATGTGATCGAACTGCCTCAAACCACCGTTTCACGGCTATCGGCTTCGCATATCGCAACGCGCAGCGGCGGCATCAGAATCGCAACGAGTCATTGCCGAATCCAATTGTGCCGTGAAGGGCTCTCACCTACCGGTGGAGAGCGGTTCACATTTTGTGGAAGCATTAAAACCCTGGAGGTATGGTCATGACCAAGTGGAAAAAGCAGTGGATGGTTGGGATCGGGGGAGCCGGGTTGATCATTGTACTGGTTGCATTCCCGGGGTTTACTGACAACAGTTACGGGAAGATGATGCATGGTGGTCATGACCAAGATGAACACGGTGACCATAGCGCTCATTACCTCTCGCATCTCTTAAAGCATGCCAAAGAGATCGGGCTCACGCCGGAGCAAGTCGGCAAGCTCAAGACCTTGCAACTCGACTTCAAGCGAATAGAGGCACGATTGGAGGCCGACACCAAGATTGCCAAGCTCGAGCTGCATGCATTGATGGAGGATGAGCAGGCCGACCTCGCGGCGATTCAGGCCAAAGTCGACCAACTGAAAAAAGCCGAAGGCGCGTGCTTGGTCGAGGCTCTCAAGAGTAAACGCCATGCGATGGCGATATTGACTGCTGAGCAGAGGGAAAAAGAACGAGCCCAGCATGAACACATGAAGAGTGGAGGAGGACAGCATGGGGGTGGCATGGGTAGTGGAGGGATGAAGGGAGGCAGAGACGGAATGGGAGGCATGATGGGATCCATGGGAAGTGGCGGGCATGGACAGGGTGGTGGCGATCATGGGAGTGGAGGTGCCAGCGGGGGGCAGCAACACCAGCACTGATGATGGAGAGGTAGCCTTCTGGTGCCCAGATAGGTTGTGAGAAGAGAGGTGCGCATGTATGGACGTGTTTTGATGAGTATGCTCGTGATTGCGTTGACTGCTTCGTGGACTCTGGCTCAGAGCCAGTCTGAAAACACGAAGAGGGGGGAGAGAGTTTTCCAACAACACTGTGTCGGTTGCCACGGAACCACTGGTGATGGGCTAGGAGCTGATATCAAGGAACTGATCGTGCCTCCGGCGAATTTTCTGGCACCCAAAATACGAGCAAGGACCGACAGGGAATTGTATCTCGCGATCAAACAAGGAGTGCTCTTCAGTCCGATGCACGGCTGGGCTGATCGGTTGTCCGAGCAAGAAATTCGCGATGTGCTGAACTATATTCGGACGTTCGCGCCATTCAGTCCTCTCGGCTAACGCTGCTCCATCTCGGCTTTTGAAACGCAACGTTACTCAGCGAGGCGGAGTCGTCGTGAGATCTTCTGCGTGGGGGTGGTATTCCGACTGATTCGTTTAGTAAGCTGTAGACGTTGTGCCGTGACGGGCTCCGTCCGGTGCAGCGCGTTGGTATACGAAAACCGTGTGTTATCCAGGGAGGGTCAACCATGACGACTCGCAATGATTCGGATTCAGGACTGGTGGTGGCGTTGGCATTTCTTGGTGGAGCCATGATGGGGATCATGACCGGGTTTCTGCTCGCTCCGAGGTCTGGCGAGGACACACGGCGAGAGATCAAAGGTTACGCAAGAAAGACGGAAGACGAGGTGATTGAGAAAGCCAAAGAGGCGCGGGCGGCTCTTGATGACGTCATTAATCGGGGCAGGCAATTCGTCGATGAGCGCCGGGCTGATGTGGAAGCGGCCTTACAGGCTGGCAAAGACGCGATACGAGAGAGGAGAGAGCGATAGGACTCTCGAGTCTGCTGGTGGCGATAGAGAAATGGAATGAAGGTACCTGTGTGGGTAAGACGGGGGAATCAATGAGCGAGCAGAACACGATCACGGCATTGTACGCGGAGGATCATGACCGGCTGGATGAATTGTTCAAGACCTTTCAGACATCGAAACGTTCGGACTTTGCCAAGGCGAAGGACGCGTTCAAGGAATTCAAAGTTGGGCTCCAGCGGCATATCGTCTGGGAAGAGGAGCTGCTGTTTCCAATGTGGGAAGAGAAAACTGGAATGATCGAGGACGGGCCGACCCCCGTGATGCGATTTGAGCATGAGCAGATCAAGCAGCTGCTTGATGCGATTCATCGGAAAGTGGAGAGCCAGGATCTCAATAGTGATCAAGAGGAGCAGGCTTTGCTCAACCTCTTGGGCTCTCACAATAGAAAGGAAGAGAAGGCGCTCTATCCTGCCATTGATAACGTCACCACTGAAGACGAGCGCGCCACGATCTTCAGCACCATGAAGACGATTCCGGAAGACCGGGGCAATGCCTGCTGCAGTGGGCACTGATGGATTAGATAAGCGCGGTCTCTCTGGCTGGGCATGGTGACACCCATACATCAAGCAATCCATTCGATGGGACAGACCGGAAAGACCAAATGAACAGGAAAGCTAGGTTGAACCTATGCAGTGTCCTGCTTGCAAGCTGGTTGGGAGTAGCGACAGTATCCGTAACCCAGGATGCGTGGGCCGAAACTTCAACCAGTCCACCGAGCGGCAAGTTAAAAGGAAATATCCTGCGGGGGCGAGATATCTTCAACGGCAAGGGTGTGTGCTACTACTGCCATGGGATCGACGGGTATCTGTACCGAACTCCACGAGTGGAAGCCGATACGGCTAAGCGCATCACCAAGCTGAATCCACCTCCCTCAGATTTGCGCAACCCCGACGTATTGCATTTGAAGACCAATCAGGAACGAACTCGCGCCATCCGAGAAGGCCATCCTGGCACCAGCATGTTTCCCGACACCGCTCTGACCGATCAAGACCTTGCCGATACCCTGTTTTACCTTGCCCTGATTAGAAAAGATCCGCATCCGGAACAGTAGATTCGGTTCTGGGCATTCGGGACAAGGTCGAGAAGCTCTTCTTAAAAGCTGCATTAATCACGTCCATATTGTTATATGGCAAAAACTATTGCCCCATACTAGTCTTTGTTCAGATCGATGGCTGAGACTCGTTTCGAGTGGGACCCAGACAAGAATTCAGCAAATCGGAAACAGCATGGGGTGCCGTTCCATCGAGCCCAATATGCTTTTGCCGACCCTCGGCGTGTCATTGCGAAGGACCTCTCACAGAGTCAGTCAGAAGCCCGCTTCTACTGTTTTGGTGAAGTCATAGCGGCATCTTGACGGTGCGGTTCGTGTATCGAGGTTCAGTGATTCGAATCATCGGCGCTGGCTATTAGCGTAAAGGAAAGGCAATCTATGAGCACGAACATCAAATACACGGATGAGCCGATTGGCGAGATTCGTATCGTCCAAGATTTTCTTCCCACTCCTTCGGAATTAGTTTTTCGTGAAGAAGGTGTGAAGGTCACGTTGGCTTTGAGCAAGAAGAGCGTTGAATTCTTCAAGGCCGAAGCATCACGGCACCACACCCAGTATCAGCGCATGGTTCGCCGGCTTCTCGATGTGTATGTCGATACGCAATCTCATACCATAGGTCGACGCGCTGACCAGTCTTCTCGTAAACGGGCAATCGGGTAACGTTTGATGGTATGGCTGAATGTCGAGCAATTCGCACATGGTGGTGGCACTCGACGTAGCTGGATAGTGGCAAGTGGGGCACATTCAGCTTGGAGTTCCTCATTGTAAAACCAGTCTAGCCACAAATGCCCAATACCTTTAAGGCCATCGGTCTGGTAACTTTGATTTTGATGAGCTTTGTGGCCGGCATCCTCGTGGCAGCCGCACTACATAAAGATTACCAAGGAAGATCTTTGCAGCTTCACAATGAGGACATCCAGCTCGAACGAACACGTCGATGTCCGGCCCCAGTGACTCAGCGTGAGCGGATGCTCCATTGGCGAGAAAAATGACGAAGACACCTATCGCGACGGGACCAAAGAAATGTCGCCAAACTGTACGGTGAGAAGACACCGTACTCTAGCTAGTAATGTCCTGTGGCGCCACAGACCTGATGTAGGACAGTACATCCAACATCTGCTGATCCGTGAGCTTCCCTCGAAAGCCGTGCATGGGGCTGAACAGCACGCCGTTTGAAATAGCCACCAGGAGTTCCCAATCGGTCTTGGAACGACTTTTTTGAGATTGGAGATTGGCTGGCGGAATGACTAAGTCCTTACTGTCTTGACCGTTCCCGTCTAGTTTGGCCCCATGACAATGGAGACACTGTTGTTCATACACAGCTTGTCCCGCTTTTGCATCCACTCGGATCACTTGAGCGAAGACCACGGAAGTCGATAAGGAAATGAGTACCATCGTGAGAGTCAGTATCGTCTTCATCTTCATTCCTTTCACCGCAGGACCAATACCGGACAGGTGACATGATGCACGACCGCATGGGAGACACTGCCTAAGAGGAAACGAGAAATGCCCTTGCGTCCATGGGAGGTCACGACCACTAAGTCCATATCCTTCGCCTCTTGTTCGATCACGGTGACGGGATTCCCTTGGACAACCTTCGTGCTCACTTTATGGTGAGAATTCGAGAGCTTGTCGGCGGTCGATTGCACGAGTTCTTCCGCGTAACGTTGCACATCCTCCAACCAGATGGTGATTTCTGGTCCGGCATAGGGCTCTTTGACGCCGATCGGGACGGCGGCGTGCACCACACACAGTTCGACGGGAGCGGCGAATGGATGCTGTGTCAGCCATCGGACGGCTCGGTTGGCGTCGTCTCGATCTTCAATCGCGACGAGCACCCGTTGAGCCTTGCGGGCCGCTCCCCTGACGATTAACGTCGGACGGGAGCTGTGCATCAGTACACGATGGGACACGCTGCCAAGAACGACTTCGGACAGACGGCTTCTCCCTCGGGCCCCGATCACGATCAGATCGGCCGACAAGTTGGCGGCACTATCAAGGATCAGTTGAGCGGGATTGCTGATCTCGTTGACCTTCCTGATCGACGTCACCTCCGGCGGGATCATGGCAGCAGCGCGCTCCACGACTTGTCGTCCTGAATCAACCATGGCATGGTGGAAATCGTCGTATCCTTGCACATTGCCTGCTTGGGCTACGAGCGGATGCTCCAGGATCCCTAATTCGACGCCGTGGACCAACGCGACATCGGTAGGATGATAGAGTTGGAACGTTTGGGCGACCGCAGCGAACGTCTGATCCGACCAATCGACACCGATGACGACTCTCATACCATCACCTTTCCTGTTCGGACCTCAAAACAGCGGATGTGGGGTAGTACCGAACGGAAGTACGCGTGCTGATTCACGGAGATTGTCGCGAATACGCCAATCTCCGTCTTCGAGAAGGAGGTCGTGTACTTCCTCATACCAACTATCGATGGGGACATAGAGGCCACTGGTCTTTGATTTCGCCCAGAGATGGCCGGTACAGGTGACCTCTAGTTCGCTGCATCCTCCGATCTTGGTCATTTTCGCGAAGAGATGGGTACTGGCAATAGCCTGATACTCATCAAAGAGCTCTTTCGAGATCTTCCGAATGTCCTCTTTCTGCAGCCCATGGTAGTTGTACTGGAGGGAGTAGATGTCCATGACCTTGTCGAGGTCACGAGCTTTAATCGCATCTTCGGCCTGCTCAAAGACGCCGATCACGGCTTTGCGCGTGGCTGTGTCCACTTCGATCACTGAGTCCGTTGGAGGAACGACGATTGTTGCCTCAACTGTCATGATTCCGACAGAAAAGGTGACCAGAAGAATCAGCGAGAGAACAACCAACGCTACTCTAGGTAGCGTAGAGGTATCGTGCTGATATTCCTGGACGGTCCGATCGTGTCGAGCACCCAGGCCTGCGGGTGTTTTCGTTTTGGCAGTCATGCGCGCTCCCTTATCGTGGCGGTGCGGCTATTGAAGAGTGACCCCGTTCTTTCCACTCCAACAGTGATTCGTCCGCCAGATTTAAATATCCCACTACATCGTGATCACTCACCTGGGCGAAGTCGATGTAGTGACTACCCACTGCCCAGAAGGGGTCTGGCGTGGCGAGGACAACCAACTCATCCACCTGCCTGCGGGCTTCTTGGACGGTCTCCACTGGGCCAACCGGCATGGCGCCGATCAAGCGGCGGGGTTTGAAGAGTCTGATAGATTCGACGGATGCGAAAAACGTGGAGCCGGTCGCGATGCCGTCATCGACAAGAATGACGATGCGGTCGGTGAGCGTTGGGAGGTGTCGGCCCTGGCGGTAAAAAGCGTGCCGGCGAGCGATCTCTCGTTGCTGCCCCTGAACCACGTCCTCGATGTCCGCGCGAGAAAGACCGTACGTCGCTCTCGCATCTGGGTTCAGATAGACCGTTCCTGTTTCTCCCACCGCGCCGAGTGCGTACTCGGAGTTATCAGGCGCGCCAAGCTTTCGAGTAATGAAGACGTCCAGCGGAAGGTGCAGTCCCAAGCTCAGCTGATAACCGACTGCCACCCCTCCACGAGGGAGTGCCAGGATGAGTGCTGCTGGCTCTGCACGATACTGGAGTAGTCGGTCAACCAGCCGTCGACCGGCCTCTTCGCGATTCTTAAACGTCACGCTACTCCTCCCGCCACGAAACTCGCTGCCTGCCATGAGACCGCTTGTTGCGCTCTTCAGCTTCCGAAGAAGGTTGAGGTCGAGGTTAAGGTTGAGATATGAATTACCAATTGCTGTAGCCCTTAACCTTAACCTGAGCCTAGACCTTTTCGCTTCACGACACCTTGACTTCTATCGCTTTGGGCTTGGCCCTTTCAGACTTTGGTAAATGAACTCTTAACACACCGTCTTTATACTCGGCGTTGACCTTGGACCCGTCGGCATCTTCAGGAAGTGTAAAGCTCCGCAAGAAACTGCCATAGGCGCGCTCGACACGGTGATATTTCTTGCCCTTGTCCTCCTTCTCGTATTTCCGCTCGCCACTGATCGCAAGCACATCGTCATCGACATTGATCTCTTCTTTTTTCATCTCGGGAAGCTCCGCGTTGATGACGTACTCCTTGTCCTCTTCTGAGATATCCACCAACGGGGCCCATTCGGCAACTGAGATCGCTTCCTTCTTATCAGTGTCGGCTGCAAGTGGGGTATGTCCGAAGTAGCCTGAGAGTCGTTTCTCCAACTCCTCGAGCTCTTTGAATGGGTTCCATCGTGTCGTGGGTTCCCACCGTGTCAAAGCGCCCATGACCCTTGCCTCCTTTGTGAGTGATATGGGCTCCTGTATGTCCCGTTCTTAGGCTAGTGCATCGACGGTGCCAAGGAACAATGAGTTGGAAGGCAGCGGATGTCCTCTCGAAAATGCGGAGACTTAGAGCATTGTTGGAATGTACAGCCGCAGGAAGGATGTTGGATCAAGCTGTAGCATTACGGGGCAGTGACTTCCAAAGAGCTGTTGCCTCTTTCAACAGCCTGGCGAGTCAACGCGGAGTAGGCATGGCCAGTCTCAGTCTAGTGAAGGATAAGCGGGGACCTTACGTTATACTTGCCGGACGGCTCTCATCTTGCACCAAACGTGAGGAGCCCGTACGATGCCGGGACACCCACATCAAGTATGAGGGAGATTGGAGTTACGGCAGTGGCCAGTGAAATTGGTATTCTGTCACGATCCGACTTCCAACGATTCTTCGACATCCTGTGTTCAAAGGAATATCGGATTGTCGGCCCTACTGTACGCGATGGGGCGGCCGTCTGGGAAACGATCCGCCATGTGTCGGATCTGCCGATCGGTTGGCGCGATCACCAGGAGCCGGGACGCTATCGGCTGGAACAGACCGGCTCCAAGGAAATCTTCGGGGTTGTGCATGGACCGCAATCGCTGAAGCCCTTCGTCTTCACGCCGCGTGAACCGCTCTTACAGATTGAACGGAGCAGGGACGGATTCATCGCTCGCCCGACGCCTCCCCAACGGGAGAAAGTTGCCGTCATCGGTGCTCGCGCCTGCGATCTCGCAGGATTGACCATTCAAGATCAGATTTTTCTACAAGGTGAGTATCAGGACGGCTACTACGCGACTCGCCGTGAGGGGCTGTTCATTATTGCGGTGAATTGTACCAGGGCACTTCAGACCTGTTTTTGCACATCAATGGATACGGGCCCGCGTGCCAAGAACGGCTTCGATCTTGCTCTGACCGAGGTTGGCGATCAGCTCTTGGTCGAAGCTGGGAGCGAGGCCGGGGCAGAGCTTCTTTCTGCTCTTTCATTGTCTCCGGCTACGCACAAAGCAATTGCTGAAGCAGCAGCGCGTGTGGATGCTTGTGCGCAAAGCCAAGTCCGCCGACTGGATCGCACCCGCTTGCCACAGGCGCTCTATGACGCCCATGAGCATCCCCGTTGGGACGATGTGTCAGCACGATGTCTGGCCTGTGCAAATTGCACGATGGTCTGTCCGACCTGTTTTTGCCATAAGGTCGAGGAGGCACCAGATCTCACTCGGCAGCGGACCGAACATGCCAGATTGTGGGATTCCTGTTTCACACAGGAGCACGGGCATATCCACGGCAAGAACATACGTCCGACGATTAAAGATCGGTACCGGATGTGGATGACCCATAAGCTTGCCTCGTGGCTTGATCAATTCGGAACGTCTGGTTGTGTCGGCTGCGGCCGGTGCATCACCTGGTGTCCGGTCGGGATCGATCTCACGGAGGAGCTGGCTTCATTGGTGTCGTCGAGCAGCAGTGCACGTGCATGAGGGAAAGCTGATCGACATGGCTAATCCCTACCTGATACATCCGGCCACCATCATCGAGAAGATCCGAGAGGCTGAGGACATCCACACCTTCCGGCTACGGCTCAATGACGAGAAGGCGCGGAGATCTTTTCGTTTCACCGCCGGCCAGTTCAACATGGTCTATCTGTTCGGTGTCGGCGAGGTGGCGATCTCGATCATCTCAGATCCGGATGAGTCGGAGAGTTTGGGTCATACCATCAGATCTGTGGGCCGAGTGACGTCCGCGGTCGCGCAACTGCAAGCCGGCGAGACTCTGGGTATCCGAGGCCCATTCGGCCAAGGTTGGCCGCTGGACGAGGCTTGTGGGCGCAACGTGGTGATCGTCACAGGCGGTCTGGGCTGTGCTCCAGTGGTGGGGGCAATCGAGTATATGTTGCGCCGGCGTCGGCACTATGGCTCCATCAAGGTCATCCATGGTGTGAAGACGCCGCGCGACTTGCTCTATCATGAGCGGTTTGAGACCTGGGGGAAACAGGCCGACACGGAAGTTCTCCTGGCGAGCAACCGGCCGGACGAGACGTGGCGGCACCATGTCGGTGTCGTGACGGATCTGTTCGAACACGTGTTGATTGATCCAGCGAAGACCATGGTTTTGATGTGTGGCCCCGAGATCATGATGCGGCTCGGCGTGCCGATTTTGATGAAGCGTGGTATCCCGGCGACGGCTATCTATGTCTCGCTGGAGCGGCACATGGAATGCGGGATCGGCCTCTGTGGCCACTGCCAGCTGGGTCCGTACTTTCTATGTAAAGATGGTCCGGTCATGCGCTATGACCTGGTCGAGCCATGGTTGGGACGGGTGGGCGTGTAATGAAAGTTATCAGCGACTAGCTTTCAGCATTCAGTCTTTGGTCTGAGAATGAGAGCTGGTCATGTTTTGCTGAAAACCACCACGAGAAAGAGCAGTGATGAACCAAGCAGTCTCACGAGCAGGGCAGGCGAGCAAGCCCAAATTGGGTGTGTTCAAGTTCGCCTCGTGCGATGGGTGTCAGCTCAGCATACTGAATCTGGAGGACGATCTGCTTGCGTTGGGGCAGGCGCTGGATATCGCATATTTTCCGGAAGCCTCCAGCGATATGAAACCTGGCCCGTATGACATCGTGCTGGTGGAGGGATCGATTACCACGGAAGAGGACACGCATCGCATTCGGTCCGTGCGAGAGCAGGCGAAGGTCTTGGTCACGATCGGCGCTTGCGCTACCGCCGGCGGGATTCAAGCCTTGCGCAACTGGGCCGACGTGGAAGCATTCAAGCAGGTGGTCTATCCAAGCCCGGAATACATCCACAGCCTGAGTAGCTCCACGCCGATCTCGGAACATGTGCATGTGGACTTCGAACTCTGGGGCTGCCCCATCGACAAGGGGCAATTACTGCGAATCCTCACGGATGTGGTGGCCGGAATCCAGCCTTGCTTGCCGACCGAAAGTGTCTGCATGGAATGCAAGCGGCGCGGGACCGTCTGTGTATTGGTTGCGAAGGCGATGCCCTGTCTTGGGCCGGTCACGCGAGCTGGCTGTGGGGCGATCTGTCCCAGCATGGGTCGTGACTGTTACGGCTGTTTCGGCCCCAGTGAGGGCTCACGAGCAGGGCCAGGGTTTCCGCCCAATACTGCCTCGCTCGCGAAACAATTCCATAGCGGACTGCAACTGATCCCGGTCGAAGTTCTACGCCGATTTCGTGGCGTCAACGGGTACGCCCCGAGTTTTCGCGAGGAGAGTAACGCTTGGGAGAAGAAGACATAAAATGAGAGGGGTCCGACGTCAAACGTGAAAGGTGCGGGGTGAGGAGTAAGGGGTATCCAGTGAAGCGTCAAAGGTGAGAAGTGGAAGGGATGGGGCAAGCGAACCCTGAAGGAGAAAAGATAACGAGAACCATCGCCGTCGGCGCAATTGCGCGTGTGGAGGGGGAGGGTGCGCTCCGTGTCACCGTACAGGATGGTATCGTCCAGGATGTACAACTCAAGATCTTCGAGCCACCTCGGTTCTTCGAGGCCTTCTTGCAGGGACGGCACTACAACGACGTGCCGGACATCGTCGCGCGGATCTGTGGGATCTGTCCGGTCGCGTACCAGATGAGTGCGGTCCATGCGCTCGAACAGATCTTCGGGTTGCGAGTCGAAGGATCACTGCGGGACCTGCGGCGGCTCCTTTATTGTGGTGAGTGGATCGAGAGTCATGCGCTGCATGTGTATATGCTCCAAGCGCCGGATTTTCTCGGCTACGACAGTGCGATTGCGATGGCAAAGGATCACGCGGCGATCGTGACGCGAGGCTTACGGCTGAAGAAAGCCGGCAATGCGATCATGACATTGCTTGGGGGTCGGTCCGTACATCCGGTATCGGTGAAGGTCGGCGGATTCTCGCGAGTGCCGTCTCGGCAAGAGGTGGAATCGTTACGCGAAGAGCTTCTCTGGGCTCGAGACGCGGCTGTGGAAACTGTCCACTGGATCGCATCTTTTGAATTTCCAGATTTTGCGCCGGACTACATCTACGTCGCGCTCCGTCACCCTGATGAGTATCCGTGTAATGAAGGGCAGATTGCCGCCTCGAACGGTTTGCAGATCTCGGTGAATGAGTTTGAGCACCATTTCGCCGAGCATCAAGTGGCCTATTCGTACGCGCTCCACTGCTCGTTGCAAGGCTCGCCCTATTTGGTGGGCCCAGTGGCTCGGCTCAGCCTGAATCAGGACCACCTCACGCCGCTGGCCAGGCAGGTCTTGGTCGATCTGCGGATTGCCCTGCCTCTCCGGAATCCATTTCATGGAATCATCGCGCGTGCAGTCGAAATCCTGTACGCGTTGGAAGAATCGCTCCGGCTTATCGAGCGGTACGAGCCACCTCCCATGGCCGCAGCACCAGTCGCTGTTCGACCTGGTATTGGTATGGCTTGCACGGAAGCGCCTCGGGGGATTCTCTATCATCGGTATGAAGTGAATGGCGACGGAGTGATTCGGGAAGCCAAGATCGTTCCACCCACCTCGCAGAACCAATCTCGAATCGAACAGGACCTGCGCCTGTTCATGCCACGCCTCTTGCCTCTCCCCGATTACGATGTAGCACGCGAGTGTGAACGAGTCATCCGTTGCTACGATCCTTGTATTTCCTGCGCAACGCACTTTCTGAATCTCGAGATCAAGAGGGAGGGCAGTGCGTGAAGCATGACAGTCCTCGCTCCTCCTCGATTCGGATCATCGGCCTCGGCAATGAGCTACGAGGAGATGATGGGGTCGGTCTTCTGGCAGTCCGTAGACTTCGTCAAGCAATCGGTGACCGGGCCGAAGTGATCGAGACAGAAATGGCGGGAGTCGAGCTTATCGGCTTGATGGAAGGAGCGCGCGTCGCCATTCTCATCGATGCAGTCCAGAGCAAACAGAGCCCCGGGATCATTCATCGCCTCGATGCATCAACCGGACCGATCGCTGTGACAGTGGTTCCTCACTCCAGTCATGCGATTGGACTCTCGGAGGTGCTCGAGTTAGCTCGTGTCATCGGCGTCCTTCCTCCAAGGGTGATCGTGTATGGGATTGAAGCCGGCAATCTGGAAACAGGACAAGCGTTGTCGGCTCCGGTGGCTCACGCGGTGGAGAAGGTCGTCGAACAGGTCATCCAGGAATGTGGCGCGTGCCATGCATGAACTCTATCTGATGACCCAAGTCGTGAAGGCTGTTGAAACCAAGTTGGGTGAAACAGGAAGTGCCAAGCTCTCCGCAGTGCGACTGAAAGTCAGCGCGCTATCTCATATGTTCACTCATGATGGGGCCTCACTACAGACGGCGTTTAGTTTAGCTGCCCGTGGTTCGATGGCCGAAGGTGCAGCGTTGGAAATTATCCCTGTTCCAGGTGATGCCTGGTGTCCAGCCTGCTGTCGAGCCTGCATGGTCACAAGATCAAACGAGAGCTGTTCGGTTTGCGGTGGAACGGTGATGGCGAGCTCAGTGGAGCCGGAGGTGGTCATACACGAATTGGTGATTCAAGAATGAGCGAGGCTCTTGCTCAACGCCTGCGCATCGACGTGGAAGGAACGGTACAGGGTGTGGGGTTCCGCCCCTTCGTCTATCGGTTGGCACATGAGCTAGGGTTGACTGGATGGGTACAGAATACAAGAAACGGTGTGCGGATCGAAGTCGAAGGGGCTGTGCCGGTCGTCGAGACATTTCTCAAGCGACTTCGAACTGACGCACCGGCTTCGGCATATATTGAGGGCCTGAGCACCACCATCGTTTCGGTGTTCGACACGAGCAGTTTCTCGATCAGCCAGAGCACTGAATCTGGCCAACGAGCTCTGGTTATTTCGCCGGATCTCGCGACCTGCGTCGACTGTCTTCGTGAGGTCTTCGACCCCACTGACCGGCGGTTCCGGTACCCGTTCCTCACCTGCACACAATGTGGCCCGCGCTATAGCCTGCTCACGGCGATCCCGTATCAGCGCTCCAACACGACGATGGCTGGGTTCGGACTCTGTTCCACCTGTCTGGCTGAATATGAAGTTGAAGCTGATCGGCGATTCCATGCGGAGCCGATCGCGTGTCAGATCTGCGGTCCACATGTCAGCTTGTGGGATGAACAGGGTCGCGAAATTGCAAATGAGGAAGGAGCCTTACAACGGACAGTGGCACTGCTTGATGAAGGCCTCATTGTGGCAGTGAAAGGATTGGGCGGGTTCCAACTCTGGGTTGATGCAGAATCAGAGAAAGCTGTGCAGCGGTTACGGGGCCGGAAACGACGGTCGGAGAAGCCTCTTGCTGTGCTGTTCCCTTCCGTTGACACAGTGAAAGACTACTGTGTCCTGTCTTCTCACGAAGAATCCTTGCTCTGTTCACCACAAGCTCCGATTGTGTTAGCACACAAGCGGCGAGATACAGCCCTTGCTGAAGCCGTAGCACCGGGCAATCCTTATCTCGGTGTGATGGTGCCGGCGACGCCGCTCCATCATCTCTTGATGGTGTGGCTGCAGCGTCCCATGGTCGCGACGAGCGGCAACCGATCTGAAGAACCGATCGTGTTCGACGAACATGACGCCCTGGTTCGACTGAAGGGGATTGTCGATGCACTGCTCGTGCATGATAGGCCTATCGCAAGGCCGGTCGATGATTCGGTGGTGTTGGTGGTTGAACGTACGCCGGGGCACAACAAACGGGGCGAGGCGGAGCAGCAAAAAACTGACCGGATGATTCTTCGACGGGCGCGAGGCTATGTGCCGAACGCCATTTGCTGGAGAGACGATTCGTCGGATGAACAGGGGCCAGGCCCGATTCTCGCTGTGGGCGGACATCTCAAAAACACCGTTGCGCTTCTGACAGGCAGTCGCGTCATGCTCAGCCAGCATCTCGGGGACCTTTCTACCGTCGAGGCGGATAGGGCTTTCCGGCAGGCGATCGAAGATCTTCAGCGGCTCCTTTATCTACAACCTCAGGCTATTGCCTGCGATCTCCACCCGGACTACCGCTCGACGGTTTTTGCACGAGAACTCGCTGCGATAATCTCAGTCCCGTTGATCCCCGTGCAGCATCACCATGCACACGTGGCTTCCTGCATGGCTGAACACAAACTCGAGGGCGAAGTGTTGGGAGTCGCCTGGGACGGGGCCGGCTATGGAGGAGACGGTCAGGTCTGGGGTGGAGAATTCTTGATCGCGAGCTATCGACAGTTCAGTCGGTTTGCCTCTCTCAAACCCTTTCGCTTGCCTGGTGGAGAAGCAGCGATGCGAGATCCAAGTCGGTCTGCTGCAGCAGTCCTGTGGGAACTGATGGGAGAAGAGATGCTGGGGCATGACCTTCCTTCTTGCAAGCACACGGGTGATCGTCGTGAGCAGTTGGCGATCTTGCTTAGATCCGGCATTGCATCACCATGGACAACAAGTATGGGACGACTATTCGATGCCGTGGCCTCGCTCACCGGTCTCTGTTCCAAGGTCTCTTTTGAAGGCGAGGCAGCTATGGCGGTTCAGTTCGCTGCGGAGCGAGAGTGGGAGGCAGGTGGAGGGAGGGTAGAAGGCTATCCGATCGATCTAGTGCCGAGTGAGAGTTCCGATACTAGATGGATCGTCGATTGGCATCGCATGATCAGCGCTGTGCTCGATGACCTTCGCAGAGGCCACCGACCTGACCTGATTGCTGCGCAGTTTCATGTGAGTCTTGCCGATGCGACGGTTCGTGTGGCTCAAGCAGCTGGCTTGCCTCGCGTCGTGCTGACCGGTGGCTGTTTTCAGAATCCGTTGCTTCTGTCACTGGTGAGAGGTCGTTTGGAGGCGTCGGGGTTTACGGTTTACAGCCACTCGTTGGTTCCGCCCAATGATGGTGGATTATCGTTGGGACAAGCGGTCGTGGCGGCTCATCAACTCTTAGCCGGCAAGGAAGGTAACGCATACGATGTGTCTCGCGGTTCCAGGACAGGTTCAGAACATTGAGGATGATCCGCTTCGCACCGCGACCGTCTCGTTTGGTGGAGTGACCAAGTCTGTTTCGTTGGCATTGGTACCAGAAGCTAGGGTTGGCGACTACGTTATTGTGCACGTAGGGTTTGCGATCAGCAAACTCGACGAGGAAGCAGCTCGACGAACATTGGAGACCTACGCGGAGCTGGCAGGTTCAGGATCGCCGGATGAGGTCGAGGGGTGAGCGTCGGGTGTGAATCAGTAGTGGAACCGGAGCTGCACAATTTCTAGCACATCATTCACAACGCGATACACCATGCGATGTTCATCGGTGATTCGCCGCGACCAAAACCCTGAGAGCGCATGCTTCAACGGTTCTGGTTTGCCTACGCCACCGAAAGGTTTGCGTGGTGTGTCGCGGATGAGCTTGTTAATCCGTTCCGTCATACGTTGGTCTTGCTTTTGCCAATAGAGATAGTCTTCCCATGCCTCGTCTGCAAATACCAACCTCACTTGGCCAGCTTCCGCTCAGCACCCTTGCCTGCATTGAGTTGCGCAACCGCCGAGAGCAGTCTCTTGGCGTTGGCGGGCGTTCGTAGCAGATAGGCGGTTTCTTCAAGCGCTTTGTAATCCTCGAGCGATAGCATTACAACAGACTGTTCGCCGTTGCGGGTAATAATCAAGGCTTCGTGGTCATTACACACCCGATCCATTGCGCTAGCGAGATTGGCACGAACGGTGGTGTAGGTCATCGCATCCATGGCGTCCTCCAAGTATGTACGTGTTACTGTACAGTGTAATGTGAGAAATGTCCAGCGCCATCAAGATGCGTATCCCATCGTCTCCCCCTGACGTTGCATGGTAAGACTGTACAGCGTCAGAGAATTTAGCCAATCGACCCAAGGTCTGGCTAACGGGTACCTATTACTATCTTGTGCGTCTAACATCCCGCCTCATAGAATGGCACCAGCGAATGATCGCGAAGAATTAGTGCGGATGCCATGGTGAAGGTCCATCTCAGGAGTCTCCCTGTCCTGCTTCTGCTCCTCACAGTGGGGTGTGTCACCCCTGTGACACCTGAGCAAATCGCCGGTGCTGACTATGGGACAGTTCCGGAATCTTCACTCTATCAGAAGGCCATACAAGATCTTGTGCAGCAGTCGCTGCTTGAACCGTTCCCGGCTCGCATTCGAGTCATAAGAGAGCCACAGAAAGGCTATGCCTATCTCTCAGGTAGGAGAAAGCCTCCAGAGTTTGGGTACATTGTGCACGTGGGGATTACGGCCAAGAATTTGATGGGCGAGTATAGAGGTGAGAAACCGCAGCGATTCTTTATCAAGAACGAAACCCTCTACCTTCTGAACGAGTCCGATAAGGCTGAAGTGGTGGAGTAGGTAGGCTGGCCAGAGCCCACTTCGCCGTAAAAGAAGATCAGGTGAGGACAACAATGCAGCGTCTCGAACAAGAGAAAAGCCCTTTGGGGATTGGATTGGATGGGGTTGGTCCGAGTCTCCTTGGATCGCACCGAGGATTTCTGATTGGGTCTATTCTGGTATTCGTTGCCGTCCTCATCTTGCTCTTACTGACAGGAGCCCGTGGAGTTCCCGCCTGGACAGAGTATCTCGGCCTCACAGTGATCCTAGCTCAGGTTTTCCTGATTCACCGACGAGAGCAGGTACTCTATACCTCACGACGATGGCGGTTCTGGTATGCGCTGGTTATTGCAGGGTTTGCCTGCGACCTTATGACCAGGCACTTCTGGATGCAGGGGCATGAGAGCGTGGCGGACCCTATGCAAGTTCGCGGACAACTGTTCGTCGGAGGACTGCTCTTGTTTTACATCATGGCGTTTCCGGTCGTGCTCGGTCTCATCATTCGAAACCGGAAGGCATGAACGAGGGGAATAAACAGAGGTCAGAGAAAAATTCGGTCGATGGTCTGTGTGAATAACTGAAAAATGGTGTTTTATTTTCACATTCAAAGACGGACAGGCCTACATCTTGGACTATGAGAACTAGTACTCATGGCTATGCACAACCCTCCCCATCCCGGCGAGTTCATGATCCAGGTCTATCTGGATCCAAACAGTTTGAGCAGCCGCAAGCTGACTGGAAAGCTCGGGGTAGCGGCTTCAACACTGAATCGTATTCTCACGGGTACGAGCCGCATCAGCCCTGAAATGGCGCTACGTCTGTCCAAGGCGCTGGGCCGTTCTCCGGAGGGTTGGCTCGCCATGCAGGACAACTTCGATCTCTGGCTGGCCAAGCGGCATGTAAAGCTCGGCAAGGCCCGGAAGGTCCACTCACAATGGCCTAACAGACGTGTTGAGGTGAATATGTCGAAACGGCAAGGTGATGGAGTTATGCTGGAGGCGCTCGACGGCGTGTTAGACGGATGGAACACGGCATCTCCGGGTCATAAGCGGATCGACTTAAACATTGTTAACCACGTAAATAAAAGAGCAAAATAGCATGCCCACGATTTCCATGTTTTTTGGGATTCTGATTCGGATGTTCTTTCGAGACATCGAGAAACATCATGTCCCACACATCCATGCCGATTACCAAGGCCAAGTGGCAGTGTACTCAATCCCCGATGGAACGCTTTTGGCCGGTGGTCTGCCCCCGAATAAGCATAAACTGGTCATCGCATAGATTGTGATTCATCAAGAAGACTTGCTGGCTGACTGGGACTTGGCTGTCAACGGTAAGACACCTTTCCCGATCAAAGGACTTGATCAATGAGAATTGTGGAACTCGAGGCACAACCAAACTGCGTACTCTCCATTGTGGCGGATGATGGCCGGGTTGGCCGGTTTGATGTCAGCCCTTATCTACAGTACGAGGCGTTCGAGGTGCTTCCAAATGAGACCGAATTTAAGAAGGTCATCAATGGTGGGTATTTTGTCGAATGGGAGTGTGGGGCCGACTTGTCAGCAGACACCATCGAAGCACGATGGCAGGTTATTGGAAAAGTAGCCCGGCAAACAACGGCCTAACAAATCGCTCCAGCACACTTCTCTCACCCTCCGTTCTCCGGAGAGTTGGCTTGCCATGCAATACAACCACGATCTCTGGCATGCCAAGCCGGATGTGAAGCTCCGCAAGGTCGGGAAAGTCAGGCTCACGGTGGCGTAGAAGAAAGTCGCAGCCGAGTTACCTGGCGGTTAAAGAGGGAAATGCGGCCGTCCGAAGCGGGTTGGTCGTCCCACCGAATTTGTACTCTGTCTTCGAATGCCCTTCTTTGATGGTGTGTTAGACGGACAGCAATTGGCCGATCCTGGGCTCATGTGGATCGGTCTAAACTTTGTTGGATGTCACCGTTTTTGTCCATAATTTCCTTAGTTGGAGTTGCCGCTATGAAAATCCTCGTTTACAAGCGAACTCACGTTGGTGACCCAGACGGAAGTCGCCAACTTGGAAAGGAAGGGTGTTTGGGACGAGTTCGAGGGTTCAATTGTGATGCGGTTATTAGTGTGGGTGGAGTTAGCAGCGTTCCCACTCGGCAAGGCATAGCAATGAAAATTAACTGGGTCGGCCGGCGTCCGTGGAAATCAGCGAGCCCCATTGATCCTAGTGGGCCGCTCGTTTCATTCAGACCGAACGACTTTCGTCTCTTCGAGCACCAAGGTCCGTCACTCGCATATGAAGCGCCTCTACTCGCGAAGAAAGTCTTTGGCAGCAGGGCGAGGTTTTTCTTTTGCTCTTTTTCGCCTGCTGAGCAAAAGGAAGCTGAGAATCTTCTGTCGAGAATCTTAGACCTCTGCGAGCTTGATCATCTTCAGTTAAAGGAGTCGGGTACGGGGTTGATTGCTGGAGTGTGCAAATCGCCACTTCGTAAGGGAATGTCCTCCTGCGGGAAACCAGAAGATTAAAGGACTAGCCTCCATTTTGCGTCGATCCCCATAAAACAGACGATAATTCGCTTTGCCGCATATCATTGAAACGCCAGCAATCATGGCGTTATGCTTGGCACACTCGATGGCGTGTTAGGCGGATAGAAAACGGCATATCTCGCTCCTATGCGGATCAGCCTAAACAGTGTTAGGTGCCCGTGAATCTCAACCTGCAAGATGGCACAGTGAGGGTGAAATGAGGTTCGCGTATGAGGATCTCAGTGCTGAGCAGTTTGAGCAGCTGATCGTGCTCTTGTGCCAACGCCTGCTTGGGGTTGCCGTGCAGGGTTTCGCAAAAGGGCCTGATGGTGGGCGTGATGCCAAGTTCGTGGGTACGGCCGAGCTGCACCCTAGCAAAATGGCGCCCTGGGTTGGTACCACCATCGTTCAGGCAAAGCACACCAACGGCTATAACCGCAACTTCTCCGAAACAGATTTTTTTAACACGTCTGCCATGAATACTGTCCTGGGTAAGGAGATTCCTCGAATCAAGACGCTGCGTGAAGCCAAGCAGCTCGATCACTACATGCTATTTGCCAATCGACGCCTGGCAGGCAACGCCGAAACTGAGATACGTGACCATATTGCGATGCAGTGTGGTATTCCAGCCTCCTCAATCTACCTTTGTGGCTTGGAGCAGCTTGAGATCTGGTTGAAGCGCTTTCCGGAGGTGGCTAATGAAGCAGACCTTGATCCGGTCGATTCGCCGTTGATCGTAAGTTCCGATGACTTGGCTGAAGTGGTGCAAGCACTGGCCCGGCAGAGAGACAGCGTGGTGGCACTGCTCGATGACCCACCAACCACGCGCGTGCCATACGACCAGAAAAATGTACTCAACAACATGAGTGCCGAGTACGCTAAAGCGCAAAGGCGAAAGTACCTCAAGGAGACCGGGAAGATTCGGGACTTCCTGGCAGCGCCAGAAAACCTTGACTTGCAACGTATGTACGAATCGGTGGTCGATGAGTTCCAGCTCAAGATTATCGCCAAACGCGAGGACTTCCAGACCTTCGACACGGTGATGGAGCACCTGATAGACCTGCTGTTCAGTCGCGATCCAATCTTACGGCAACATGCCCATAAGCGATTGACGCGTGCCGTGTTATTCTACATGTACTGGAACTGTGACATCGGGGAGGTGGGCGATGCTTCGGCCAACCAAGCACTCTCATCCTGATCGCACGGTCATCAACGTGTCACTGCTTCTTCTAGCCCGATTGAAGATCTGCCGTGTTGACGAATATGACTTATTGCGCAAGTTTGCGAAGAAGAGTGTTGTCGGCGGCGATGTGCTGTTCTTGCCAGCCCTGAATTTCTTGTATCTTATGGGTCTGATCGAGTATCGCCCCAAGACTGATGCTGTAGAGTACGTAGGACCCAATGAAGCTGTCTAGACTCTATTCCAACAAGCCGAATGCGTTCAAGCCAGTGGATTTTGTCCAGGGGCTGAACGTTGTCATGGCCGAAATCCGTTTGCCTGAGAACCGCAACAAGGATACCCACAACCTGGGCAAGACGACACTCGGCAGGTTGCTAGACTTTGGCTTCCTGGCCAAGCGCGATCCCAGGTTCTTCTTGTTCAAGCACCTCGAACTATTTCAAGACTTTATATTCTTTCTTGAGATTGAGCTGGAAGACGCTTCGTTCGTAACGATTCGGCGTGGTGTGGAAGAGGCTACGAGGATCAGCTTCAAACGCCATGAGGCCGGTCATCAAGACCTGTCTGGGCTGTCATTGGCAGAGTGGGATCATCGGGACATGCCATTCGACCGAGCACGCGATCTGTTGGACGGATTACTTGACTGGCGTGCGCTCAAGCCTTGGATATTTCGTAAAGGCCTGGGTTATCTGCTACGTTCGCAGGATGATTTCCGCGACGTGTTTCATCTACGCAAGTTCGCAGCCGCACATTCAGACTGGAAGCCATTTCTGGCCCATGTCCTAGGCTTCAATTCACAACGGGTGGCGCAGCACTACAAGAAGGAAGACCAGCTCACCGAAAGGAAGTCCACCGCACAAACGATCAAGAATGAACTGGGTGGATCCATCGGGGACATTAGCAAGATCGAGGGCATTCTTCTTCTCAAGCAGAAGGAGAGCGAGAGGAAGCAGAAGCTACTCGACGCTTTCGACTTCCGCGCTCAGGATAAGGACCACACCAAGCAGTTGGTCGATGACATCAACGAACGCATTGCGACACTCAATGCCGAGCGCTACTCACTCAATCAGAACAAGAAGAAGATCATTGCCTTGCTGGAGGAGGACCAGATCCTTTTCAGTCCCGATGAGGCTCAACGCTTGTTCGAGGATGCGGGTGTACTATTCAAAGGGCAGATTAAGAGAGACTTCCAGCAGTTGATCGCGTTCAACCGGGCGATCACCGAGGAGCGACGTGGCTATCTGCAGGAGGAACGTGCCGAGGTGGAAGCTGACCTCAAACGCATCAATGCAGACCTAAATGCCCTCGGCAAGAAGCGCTCGGACATGCTTGCATTTCTGAGTGGCACTGACATCTTCGGAAAGTATAAGCAAGTTTCAGACGAGATGGTGACGCTTCGTGCCGACATTACTTCATTAGAACGTCAGCGCGGCTTCCTGCATCGTCTACAGGATCTGCGAAGCGAAATCAGGGCCTTGACCGAAGAGCGCGGCCATATGCAGATACAGATCGAGGAAGACGTCGAGAGGCAGAACTCGGATCAGAACAGCCTGTTCTCCGCTATCCGCTTGTTCTTTAGTGAGATTGTCGAGGAGGTCATTGACCGCAAGGCGTTGTTGAGCGTGTCGCCGAACCAGGATGGACATCTGGAATTCAAGGCTGAAATTCTTGACGAGTCTGGCAATGCAACCAGCGCCGACCTCGGACACACGTATCGCAAGCTGTTGTGTATCGCCTTCGATTTGGCTGTACTCCGAGCTCACTTAGACGCTAAGTTTCCGCGCTTTGTTTATCACGATGGCGTATTTGAGTCTTTGGATGACCGCAAGAAGGAAAACCTGCTGGCGGTCGTTCGCCGGTACGCAGACTTGGGTTTGCAGCCAATCATCACACTGATTGATTCAGACCTGCCAGTGAGATCTAAGGATGGCGCACCTGTGTTCAATGCTGACGAGATTGTAGAGACTTTGCACGACGAGGGGGAGCACGGACGGCTGTTCAAAATGAGGGCATGGTGATGGAGCGGTACCTACCAAGCAGTTGCAGAAGTCGTTGAAACGGCATCCGATTTACTAACGGGTATTGATCTCTTCCCATTTCTTAGAGGGAGTCTGTTTCCGCCTAGACCCCAATTGGTTCTCAACCAATCATGGAATGATCTCGACCAACTAGGTTCCTAGGGATCACCGTCATGAAGTACGTGGATGAATTTCGCGATCGTGCCGTGGCGGAAGCGCTGGCGGCGCGGATCAAGAAGACGGTGCAGCAGCCTTGGACGATCATGGAGGTCTGCGGGGGGCAGACTCATTCAATCGTCCGGTTTGGACTCGATAGCCTGTTGCCGAAGAACCTTGAGCTTGTCCATGGACCTGGTTGCCCGGTGTGCGTGACGTCAATCTCCCTAATAGACGAGGCGGTCTGCCTTGCGTCGTTACCGAGAGTCTTCTTCTGCTCGTTTGGGGATATGCTCCGTGTACCTGGTTCGCATGGTGACCTGTTCGGAGTGAAGGCGGCGGGGGGAGATATCCGGATTATCTATTCGCCATTGGATGCGCTCGAACTTGCACGCAAGAATCCTGATCGCGAAGTGGTCTGTTTTGCTGTGGGATTCGAAACCACTGCCCCGGCTTGGGCCATGGCAGTTACGCAGGCGAAGCAGTCAGGCATCAGCAACTTCAGCCTCCTGATCGCCCATGTGTTGGTGCCGCCCGCGATGGAAGCAATCCTCTCGTCGCCGCAAAATCGGATTCAAGGGTTTTTGGCCGCAGGCCATGTCTGCACGGTGATGGGCTATGAGGAGTATGAGGCCATCGCACAGAAGTATCGCGTGCCGATCGTCGTGACCGGGTTTGAGCCGCTCGATGTGCTTGAAGGCGTTGCGATGCTAGTCAGTCAGTTGGAGGAAGGTCGAGTTGAAGTCGAGAATCAGTACGTGCGATCCGTGAGCCGGGAGGGGAATCGACCGGCCAGGTCCATCGTGGAGGAGGTCTTCGAACCGGCGCCACGGACCTGGCGCGGTATCGGTGAGATATCAGCAAGCGGCCTGCGTCTCAAGTCTGCCTACAGTGCCTACGACGCCGAGGTGAAGTTTCAAAGTGAACTTGCGCAGCTGTCAGTAGGCATTGAAGATCCCGAATGCCAGAGTGGACTGGTCCTCCAGGGCTTGCTCAAGCCGATGGACTGTTCCGCCTTCGGCACGCGTTGTACGCCAGAGCAGCCGTTAGGTGCGCCGATGGTGTCGAGTGAAGGGGCCTGTGCGGCGTACTATCGATACCGGGGCCACGTCGCTCGTGAAACGTGAAGCGTATTTCGTGGGTGAAAAGTTGCCAGTTCCGCGTTGCTGGTATTGATAACACGAAACAAGACACGAACCATGAACAGCAATAAATCCTTCGAGCCTGGTTGTCCTCTACCTATTTCAGCAAAGAACACCGTGCAGCTCGCGCATGGTGGTGGTGGACGGCTCATGCAGGAATTAATTCAAGATGTCTTCGTGCGAGCCTTTCAGAATCCCATGCTGGAGTCTCTGCACGATGGTGCAACGTGGCCGGTGGAGAAGGGGACGCTCGCGTTCACGACCGATTCCTATGTGGTGCGTCCGCTGTTCTTCCCGGGTGGTGATATCGGGAGTCTAGCCGTAAACGGCACGATCAATGATCTCGCCATGTGTGGCGCCAAGCCTCTCTATTTGAGCGCGGGGTTCATTCTGGAAGAAGGACTGAGTTTGGACGTGCTGCAGCAAGTTGTGAACTCGATGGCTGAGGCTGCACAAGCAGCGGGTGTGCCGATTGTCACTGGTGACACTAAAGTGGTGGATCGCGGCAAGGGCGATGGAATTTTCATCCATACGTCCGGAGTTGGTTTTGTGCCGACTGGCGTCCGTGTGTTGCCGACGTTGATCCAGCCTGGTGATGCGATTCTTGTAAGCGGCGATCTCGGTTCCCACGGTGTGGCGGTGCTTAGTGTGCGGGAAGGACTGACGTTCGACAGCCCTATCGAAAGTGACTCGGCACCGTTGCATCGCATTGTTGCGGATCTGATCGAATGCGATATCGAGATCCACTGCCTGCGCGACCTTACTCGTGGAGGCCTGGCCAGTGTGCTAAATGAACTAGCCACAGCAGCAAAGGTCGGTATGACGGTAGACGAGTCGGTCATACCAGTGAGCGAACCGGTCCGCGGAGCCTGCGAACTATTGGGACTCGATCCACTCTATGTGGCGAATGAGGGCCGCTTCGTCGCGATGGTCCCGGCCTCACAGATCGAAGCAACTTTGGCTGTTATGCGGCAACACGCTGCATCGAGCCAGTCGGCTTATATCGGCGCTGTTACGGATCATCAGTCTCCGCCGATTGTGTTGCGGACGGTCCTGGGCACGCATCGAGTACTCGATCTGTTGTCGGGTGAGCAACTCCCGCGTATCTGCTGATCCGTTCCTTGTCGCTCTGCCAATTCCCCACTGCTGTAGCATTCCGCGACAGTGAGCCAAAGGCTTTCGTGCAATTATCCCCACTCCCAAAACGAGCCTTGGCTTCCGGTCTGACGAAGCCAAATGCTTACAATAAGTTATAACTGGACTGCAACCTCACGGGGGTTCGTTCCAATGGCATGATGGTTGCCAACTACTCTCTTCGTATGATGAGCGAGGGAAGGATGATGTCATCGCGGGTTGTCCTCTTGTCTCTTGTTTTTGTTCTGCACTGGCTGTCTTTTCCTGACGTCGGTGCGGTGCAGCAGAGCAGTGAGAAGGCACTACGAGAGCATTACGATTTGCAGGAGGGGAAGCGTCTCTATGGGGAGTATTGCCGGTTCTGCCATGGAGAGCAGGGAAGGGGGCAAGCGTTCGATATCATCCCTCCACCAGCCGATCTCACCAGTCCTGCGGTCCAGCAGAAGTCCGATACCCAGCTGACACAGACGATTCACGAAGGTGAGCGGGGCACCGCGATGGGGTCTTGGAAATGGGCATTATCGAAGGAAGAGAAGCAGCATGTCCTGCTTTATATCCGATGGTTGGCTCAACAAAGAGAGCAGAGTCGATCTTCGGCACAGTGACGATCCCTTGGGACGAGAGATGAAGCAATAGCGAGAACCAACCATGAAACGCAGAAGACCATCAGTCCGTGGAGTGGGCGTGGCCTCATGCTGATGACGGTACCAACAAGCGCCGGTGCTACCGGTGTGACGAAGCGGACTATCCTAGTGTCGCGAGGAGTCACATCACGATGACGGTCGTGATGGGGATTGATGGATCGAATCGTTGAAGCTCGTCCAGCAACCTGCCTGCTCAGTCCTTGTCGTCAGGTAAGCCTGACATGCTGCTCGCGCACACGCGCGACCAGGGAGCACGTGCTCGTCCCAATACGGAACGAGCACACCACTACCCTTCGACATTCACCCGATCAAGAGCCTTTCCAGCACCCTGAGGCACACATTGACTGCACAAGGTGTTGGACACTGCTCCTGAGAAAACCAGGGCGCGATCAGCTACGCACTTTTCTTGTAGACGATCAGGCCTCCGATGAAGAGGGCAAGCATGACCACGGCAAATATCAAGAGACTGCTTTCCATAACTCCTCCTTTTTAATGAATAAAAGTCCATATCCCTCAGAGTGCATACGAAGTCCGACGATTTTCCCAGGCACTGATTTCATGGCCATCTATTCGCCGCGAGTTCGTATCAGCAGGCACAGGGTCTCGTCAGCTCATATGGCAATACAGCAACTATTATGCGCGTCGAAAAACCACGTAAATATAGAGGGGATGGAGTGAGGGAGTTGAGATGAGGCGAGGTTATGGGGAAAATGTCCTCAAATCTGTCTAGTTTCTTACACATACAGCGGTCTTCGAAGCCGTCTAGTTTGGAGATGGCGAGGCTGGTTTGCGTAGAGGAGGATCTAACGGGATAGACGTTCCCGTCCATGAGCGGAGGTGAGGTCCTGATCTGGCCCGATCGGGACGATACCGGTTGGATTGATATCGTCGTGCGTGATGTAGTAGTGCCGCTTGATGTGATCGAAATTCACGGTCTCTGCGATGCCGTCGGTTTGGTACAGGTCTTTGAGATACCCAAACAGGCTGGGGTAGTCGAAAATTCGTCGGACATTACACTTGAAATGTCCGTGGTACACCGCGTCGAATCGAACCAGTGTGACGAACAGCCGCCAGTCGGTCTCCACAAATTCCGGTCCAAAGAGATAGCGGCGAGTGGCAAGGCGTGCATCCAGCTGATCCAGAGCAGCGAATAATCGCCTGGCCGCTCGTTCGTAGGCCTGTTGTGATGTGGCGAACCCCGCTCGATAGACCCCATCGTTCACGTTCTCGTATATGAACGTATTGAGTTCCTCGATTTCTTGCCTCAGTCCATCCGGATACAAGTCGATCGGACTTTCGGTAAAGCGGTTGAATTCACCGTTGAAGATTCTCATCAGGTCGTCATCGGAATTGGTGACGATCCGCTTGGTGACACGGTCCCACAGCACCGGGACGGTCATGCGCCCGATATAATTCGGGTCGGTCGCTTTATAGGCTTCGCGAAGAAACTGAAATCCGTTGATGGGGTCGAGGGAATGGTCCGGTCCTTCGCGAAAGGCCCACCCTCGTTCATCGCGAATCGGATCTACCACGGTTATCCCAATCACCGGTTCAAGCTTCTTCAGCTTGCGCACAATGATCGTCCGGTGAGCCCATGGGCAGGCCCATGAGACGTAGAGGTGGTAGCGTCCAGGTTCAGCGGGATAGCCCAAGCTGCCGTCAGCTGTGACCCATCCTCGGAAGGCGTCTGGCTGGCGCGTAAACTCACCGCCTGGCGCTTGTTCATTTGGAAATTGGGCCTGGACTTCCATGCTGAGTTGATCCCTTTCAAGACCAGTATCTCATACTCGCCAATCTAGAGCACAAGGTAGTTCTGATACGGCTGTTGCCTTTTGCTACAGCGTTCTCTTCGTACCGTGGCAATAGGCGACGAAAAACTCTCAAAACATCAGAAAAATCACCTGATCAGAAGGTATGCTCCGTGCGAGGAGACTGCTGGAGAGGCAGTGGTCATCCATGGGTAACAGCTACATGGCGCTATTCAACACCAGGCGTCCCGTACAAGCCTGGTCTCAAAGCCTGTTGGTCTGTTTCATTCTTGTGGTGGGGACGGCCTGCGAGGATAGGTCGGTCGATACCACTCCTGTTGCGCACAATCCGTCTCCTGGGCCATCAGGACTGGTACGTCTGACTGCGGAAGAGTTATCCAGAATGCGGTTGGAGCTGTCGCCGGTGGTGCAAGGAGAGATCCTTTCGCATCGTGAGCTTCCCGCCACCGTCCAAGCCAACCAAAACGAATTAGCCGAGGTCACGGCTCTGATTCGTGGCCGGGTTGTTAAGGTGTACGTCGATCTCGGGCAGGACGTAAAGAAGGGCATGCTCTTGGCGCAGCTCCACAGCGTGGACCTCGGTGTGCCACGAGAAGAAATCGAGAGGCTGGATCGCGAACATACGATCAAGGCAGATATGCCCTTGCGTGCGCCGTTCGACGGGCGGGTGATCACACGAAATATCACGAGGGGAGAAGTGGTTGAAACGGACCAAACGCTGTTTACCGTGGTCAATCTCACCGACGTATGGGTGATCGGAAAGGTGCCGGAAAAGGACATACGATTCATCCGCAAGGACCAGAGCGTCAACGTGGTTCTGGCGGCCTATCCCTATGCGATCTTCAAAGGAACCATCACCTATGTCGGAGACATGCTCGATCCATCCACGCGCACCATGCGCCTGCGGATCACCATGCCAAACCCCGAGCGACTATTGAAGCCAGAAATGTTCACCATCGTCAGCGTATACGTTGCCTCCAGCGGCGATGCGCTGAGCGTGCCGCTTGCAGCCGTCCAGGACGGACCTGTCGGCAAGATGGTGTTTGTTCAGGGGGAGACCGGTACCTTTGAGGCACGAACGGTCACGTTGGGCAACGAAGAGGGAGATGTGGTCAGGGTACTGGAGGGGGTGAAGACCGGTGAGCAGGTCGTGACGAAGGGCTCCTTCGCTCTTAAATCTGAAATGGAACGGCACAAGATCGAGCCAACATCATGATCGTCTCGATTTTGAAATTCTCACTGCGGCAGCGGATCTTAGTCATTGGTCTGGCCTCAATCTCCCCTTCGCCTTGATCGATGGCATCGTGTCACTGTGGCTGAGCGGACAATACCTGAGTGTGTCTGCCTCTATCGGGTTTATCGAGCTGTTCGGACTGGTCGTGGGAAACGAAATCGTACTGGTCTCCTACATCAACCAACTGCGTCACGAGGGACAGTCGATCGATGAAGCGCTTCTAGCTGGTTGCAGCCTGCGGCTTCGCCCGGTTGTCATGATGATGACGACGTTACTCGGTCTTCTGCCGCTGGCGTTGGCGCAAGGGATTGGAGCAGAGGTTCAACGGCCGCTCGCCAGCGTCGTGATCGGCGGACTCTTCACCTCGACGGCACTGACCCTCATCGTGCTGCCGGTACTGTATAGCCTGTTTGCGGGTGGTGTGGTGAGAAAAGAGGAGGCGCCAGTAATGGGTGTGAGAGCGCGCGCGGGCAGCAGGGAGCGATCCCTGCTACCCGCAGCAAGGAAAGGGAAAGAGATCCTGTATCTCGGTAATGCATGCGGGAGCCACTGACCAATTGGGATGCGGTATGTCGCCATCGAAATGCTCCTCAGCCCGTCTGGCTGGAAGGGGGGGCGAGAAACATGGAGGCTATGCTTGTCCCATACGTGCAGTTACGGACTCATGAGTCCTTCTGAGGAAGGAAGCGGGAGTACGGTCACAGTTAGGCACCAAACTTGTACGTGGTCTTTGGCATGTCTGCCAGGCCGGTTCGGGGTACAGACCTCTGTTGGCAGACGAGGCCGAATCCACAGGGCAATGGGTTAGAACGGGGAAGGGGGCGTTTATGAGACACGTGTTGGCGGGCATGACCTTGTTGTGCCTCTTCATCGCTTCGGGAGCTGCCGTGCATGCTGCTGGGGCCGGAGATCAGGAATTCTCCAAAGGGGAGAACTTGTTGAAGAACAAACAGTATGCAGAAGCACGCGTGGTGTTGGAGGCTGGTATCCAGAAAGATCCGGTGAATATCCAGGCACATTTCAATCTTGCCGAAGCCTGCCGAGCCCTCGAGGCTTGGATCTGCGCGGAGGAACATTACGAGGCTGCACTGGATCTGGATACCAAGTCCGGGAGGACCACATCCTATTTGCCCAAGACCAAAGCGAAGGTCTGGCGGTTACGGGAGGAAACAACGGCGTGGCGGCTCCTGCACGAAGCGAAGGCGTTGGTGGCCGGTGGAAAGATGAAGCAAGCCCAAGAGACGCTCGAGAGCGCGCATGAAATGGGTCTGACCACTGAACAGCAGGTCCTTCACCAACAGCTTCAGGCCAAACTGCCACGGTCGTTGTCTGGGGCGAAGAAACCAGTCTCTGCCGGGGCGCCCGGAGGAATGGGAGATACTGATAACCTCGATCTGCAGATGGTGCTGGTGCCGGCGGGGACATTCACGCGGGGAAGCACGCTTGGAGATGATGAAAAGCCGGTGCGGCAGATCTATCTCAATGCGTTCCGCATCGACAAGTATGAGGTGACGGTCGGGCAGTACGCCAGGTATTTGGACGCCACGGAAATGGAGGAGCCTCCGGACTGGAGCATTATGAATCAACCGCAACATCTGAGACGTCCAGTCGTCAATGTCAGCTGGGAGGATGCGGTCAATTACTGCAAATGGGCTGGCAAGCGGTTGCCGACGGAGGCGGAGTGGGAAAAAGCCGCGCGGGGCACTGATGGCCGGATTTATCCCTGGGGTAACGAAGCTCCGAGCAGGCTCCACGCCAATTATGGGCGAAAGGATTGGGATGACCATCTGGCCTTGTCCCCGGTTGGATCGTATGAGGCAGGGAAGAGCCCCTATGGGATCTATGATATGGCCGGAAACGCCTGGGAGTGGGTGTTTGATTGGTATGGGCTCGATTCTTACAAGAAAAGTCCAGAGAAGAATCCCATAGGTCCGGCAAAAGGTGATGAAAAGGTCGTTCGCGGAGGGTCCTGGTTGTACGTGGCTGACTTTCTCAGGTCTGCGCACCGGTTCAATGCGCAACCGATGAACCGGCAGTTCGGCTATGGGTTCCGTTGCGCAAAGACGCCATAGGCTTTCGGCGGGAGAATTTGCGGTCTTCAAGTGAATTGTAGGAGAAGCGGCTCAGCGATATTTCGCGAAGCACATGAGATCGAGGTGGTCGTAGTGATCGGGGAGAATCGTCTCAGCTTTGTAGCCGAGACTCATGAAGAACTGAATGTTCCGAGGCGTCCGCAACATCGTGCAGGCGTAGAGCTTATGGGCATCGGTTACGACCTGCTCGATCTCGTGCATCAGGGCTTTGCCGACCCCTTGGTGCTGGTGGCCGGGGTTCACAGAGAGCAGACGGATAATGCAGACGCCCGCTACCGTCCAGAAGCGCACGGAACCGACGAGTGCGCGTTCTTCTTCCGCGACGATAACATGTTTCTCTCGTGCGTCTGCCTTGAGGCTCTCAAGTGTTTCCGTTGTCCAGCCGCTGACCTTATAGAGGCTGGCATACTCACCGAACGCAGCCTGTTGCACCTGGAGGATCACAGGAAAATCTGCTTCAGTTGCGGGTCGAACGTGCACCACGGTATGGCCTCTGGTTAGGGAAAGACGTGTGAGGTTCATAACCGAATGAAATGAAATTCGCAAGGGTGATGGTCGGTCACTCAACACCCACTGCGTGAGGCGGTAGGGTGGGCGGTACCAGGTTCTCGGTATTGATACGATGATAGGAGGTTCTATGCTCAAGGAAGTGGCGGGGGACATTTTACAGTCGAAGGCGGGCATGGTGGCGCACGGTGTGGCTCCAAACGACGGATTCACGAACGGTCTGGCGTTGTCTCTGAGGCAACAGTGGCCTGCCATGTATAAGGATTTCAGACATTATTGCCAAACGTTTACGCCGAAGACCGGGGAGTTATGGGCTTGGGCCGGCGTCGGTGGAGCTCGAATCGTGAGTCTCTTTACACAAGAGGCGGCTCCCAGTCATGGAGCCAAGCCAGGAAAGGCTACCATCGAGAACGTCAATCACTGTCTCAAAGCGCTCGCCAAGTTCATTGAAGGAGAAAAGATCAAGAGCGTGGCGCTGCCACGCCTGGCCACAGGGGTCGGCGGACTGGATTGGAAGGACGTGAAACCGTTGATTGACAAACATCTCGGCCATTTGTCCGTTCTTGTCTATGTGTATGCGGTCTATCAGCCGGGTGTGCAGGCAGAGGAAGGATGAGGTGTCTCGGCCAGGTGAAGCCCTCTGACCGGGTGGGCGTTGCGCGCGACAGTTGAGGCGGTCGGGGAAGCGAATGTGTTGCCGCTGAAGACGGCTAATATGGGGGCTGAAGATTTCAGCTACTACCTCGAAAGGATTCCAGGCGCCTATGTCCGGTTCGGCAGCCAAGTTCCTGGTCGGGAAGGCTATCCGGCCCATTCCAGCAAGTTTGACTTCGATGAAGAAGCCCTGGTTGTGGGGGCGGCCTAGTATCGGGCTATTGCCAGAATTGCCGGTGAACACCTTCGTCAGCACGTGGCATCCTCCTGATCCGCCGCAAAGGGGCGCGTATGATCAGAGTTCGAGAGGCCCGCGAAGAGAATGTGGAACAGATCCGCGAGATTTTTCTCGCCGTGTATGGCACCGACTATCCGCATCGTGAACTCGACGCTGGAGCTGAACTTTCTTCCCGTCGCCTACGTGCCTGCCATGGTGTTCTACCATGTCGAACGGCTCGATATCGCGAAGATGGTGCGGCTGAACAAGTTACAAGATTTAAGGCCGCTTGGGTTGATCGAGCCGGTTCAAGCCGTGGCCAATGTCGTGATGCGCGGATTTTCAACATGTATGATCGCTCCACGAATGGCACAGGCCATGAGAGAAGTTCCGTTGTTTCATGGCATGAACACCGAGCAGGCGACCAGGTTGGCAGGCGTGTGCACTGTGAAAACCCTATCGGTTGGTGAACGGCTGTTTACCGGGCGCGACCCGGCAGACCGCCTCTTTCTCGTTGTGCGTGGCCATGTCACCATCAGCGGCGGATCTTCGTCACGCGTGATGGGGACTGTCAATACTGGCGAGACTTGCGGAGAAGTGTCGCTGCTCTCAGTCAGACCCCATACAGCTACGGCCACCGCGCTGGATCCCATCGAGGTGGCTGAACTACCTCGGCAGGACTTGGAGGATCTTATTCGACGTCGTCCGGATATCGGCGTGATTATCTCCCGTAACCTAGCCGTAGGGCTTGGAAACAAGCTTCTTCGCTCGGGGGAGTGGAAATGAGACCGAAAGCGAGGTGAAGTCGAGGGCATATTACCGTAGCAGTGTGTTGACACACCCTGTGACGACCTCGGAAAGGGCGTCGTATCTGAGATCACGGATGTCATCAGCGTGCCCCACAGCCTGTTAGTCGATTATGCAGCCTCACTTCCACATCGGCGGAATTTGGGACCACCCAATGTTTTTCGCCCTCGGAGGGCTTGCTGATTCTGGTGGATCACTTCATCCACAATCATGCCGCAGTTGATGCAACGCCGGGCATGAACGTCCAAGGACGAACCAGCTTGTACGACGATGCTATCGTCAGAGACTGTCAACCCATTGCATCGTTGGCAATTCATCGTTCATCTCCTGATCGTGCTTCCACCTCCACCTGTGGAACTGGTTGGAGAATTCCAGGATCAGTCGCATGATTCGTGTGCTGTACACGGGTCGTTTGCAGCAGGGCGAGCCCGTCTTGGAGGCCCAGCAGGTACCGTCTACGAATTTCCGGGGAACAGAGCAGATAGTCGTCGCTGTGGTCTCGGTTCATCACGGCATCGCGAAGCCCGTCCGCTTCGGCTTGCCACGCATCCGCCTCTGGCTCACTGTGCGCCTGCCTCGACCGTTGTCGGCACCATTCAATCCGTGCGCTGATAGGGGGCATCGGCTGTCCTATTGTTTCAGGCTTAGAGGTCCACATCTTGTCTAGCAAGACTTTATAGGAGCAAATTAGGTGCCATGATGAATGAGGGGTAAGACGCGTGTGACGCTGCTCATAAGAAATTGGATGATTCGTACGTAAATATAGCAAGTTAGGGGTTTGAGGGCTGTGCAAGTCTGGGGGCCGAACGGATCTACTAGAAACCCTGATAAGTGAAGGGGGGTGAAGGCGAAAGGATCTACTGCTTCAAGACAGCGCGAGGAGCTGCGGTAGATTAATCGTTCAAAGTTGGAACAATAATTCGGTTATAGTGATGGCCAAGGGCTCCTCACCAAGGTTCTGATGGACTTGCGAAGGGAAGGAGCGAACAATCCTATCATGAGACAAGGAGCTGAGATGGGTGAGCATGGGGGCGGGTCTGTTAAGGATTTTATGCATCGCTATCTTGAGGTCGTTTCACAAGACACGACAGTGACCGCTGTGGCTGAACGAATGAACGTCAAGCGGATCGGCTGTCTCTTGGTCGAATCGGAGGATCCCAGCAAGGGCCCGATAGGAATTCTGACGGAGACGGATCTCGTGCGGAAAGTTTTGGCTGGGGGATTGGATCCCATGGTAACGGCGGCGAATCAGGTCATGGTCAGTCCAATTTCGACCATTGCCGGGAACCGCTCCATGCTGGATGCCAGCCATGTGATGGAGACCAATCACATCCGACATCTCTGCGTGGAGGAGGCTGGAGAGATTGTTGGGATCATCTCAGTGCGAGACCTGGTGCGATCGTTTGTGGATGTGGAAAGCGGCCCGGTGAGCGAGCTTGATAAGATCTACCGTCCATTGAGCGTTTTGATGGCAACCATATTCGCGACGATCCCAAGCGACGCGTCTTTGTTCGCTGCGGCTCAGTTGATGTGTGAGAAGCGGCTTGGGTCCTTATTGACCAGTGAAGCGGGCGAGATCGTCGGCATCGTGACTGAGTGTGACTTAGTCCGGAAAGGACTTGCGGCCAATCGTGCAGCACCGCACACGCATGTCAGTGCTGTGATGAGCTCGCCTTTGCTCAGCATTGACGTGAATCGTACCGTTCGCGATGCCAGTAAGATGATGGCCGAACATGGCGTGCGACACTTAACCGTGACAGAAAGCGGGAAGATCGTCGGAATAGTCTCTGTGCGGGATCTCGTGAAAATGGTCTCTGTTCGGGATCGCCCTCGGTTCCTCAGCAAACCGTCGTAGAAACGTACGGGATCATCCCAGCAATATTAGGGCTAGTCGAGGGAGCCAGGGAAGCATCAGCACACCGAGGCAAATGGAAAGAGCGACAATCGAGGCGACCAGTTCCTCATCGAGCTGCGCTTCAGCTGCGATGATCAGGGCGCTGACGGCTGAGGGCATCGCTGCTATCAGGAGTACAACCGCTCGTTCCACTCCCGTCAGACCTAATATCCACACGGTCATCAGTCCGAGCAGCAGCCCGCCACCTACTCGTGTTGCCACACCCAATGTGGCCAGATCCACCGTTCGCTGGATTGTGGAAAACGTAATCGAGAGACCGAGCACGAAGCTCGCGAGCGGAGTCGTGGTGAGATGCAATGGATGAAGGACTTCAACGAGCCATGGGGGGAGCTGATGTCCTGAGAACTTCACCGTGAGGATGCAGACCAATGCCCACAAGGGGGGAGATGAGAGAAAACGAGTGCTCACCGATTTACTGGTCGTCGTCTGAGTGTTGTGCCAAACCGCAAGACCATAGAGAACAGTAAGGGTCAGCGTCGTTTGGCCGAGATCGAAGAGCACGGCGTACGTCAGACCTTCTTCACCGAAGGTGGCGAGAATGACGGGGAAGGCAAAATAGACGGAATTGATGGAGCTCGTGGCCAGGATGAATCCCCCTCGCGTCTCACGCGGAAGCGAGAGACGCCGGGCCAGCTGCCAGGAGAAAAAGACCATCGGAAGCGTCACCAGACAGGCGGCCAACGGGAGTTTCCACGCTGTCGATGTCAGTGCAACACGATCAAGCGAGATGAGAATCGTCGCCGGCAGACTGACCGAGAACACAAACGTGGCCAACCGTTCGGCATGGGCCTTGGTCAAGATGCCACGAGACCGCAGCAAGATTCCGACGACAAACGTCGCGATGAAGACTTGAAGAGACAGTGGCATCATATTCGATGAACGGAAGGACATGATGCCGTCCTCTCAATGAGAGATACAACGTCTATTGTGGCGGAACATGTCCGAGAGCTTGATTCTTCAGCATGGTGTACGTAGAAAGAAGGGAACAGAAAAGAGGAGTGGAGTCAGGGCATAGGTCGGCCATACGCAGGTAATCGCCCATGTATTCCATCCATAGACTTGATATGGCAACCAGAACAGATCGTTCAGTGCGCCTTTCCAAATCCGCGATTGAGGCCCTGTGGCAGGGCAATGTGGTTGGGGCAATCAATATTGTGCGCAAAGAGCGGGGGATTGGTATGGCGGAGGCCAAGGAGCATGTGGTCACGTACATTGGCACACAGCCGGCCCTCAAGAAGAAGATCGACGAAGTGCTGGCAACGGCGAAGCGGAGATTCATCGGATGGATAGCGGGGACGCTGGTTGTGGCAGCCGGCATCGCGTATTTCATCATGTGGGGCTCGTGAACAAGTGGGCAGAAACTTTGCTCATAGTGAGCGTACGAGGAGTGGGTTGTACCATCTCAGAAACATGTCACCCTGATGCGTCAGGGTGGAGATGCCATGAACCTGAACAAGATACGAGAAAACGAGATGGCTGCGATGACTCCATGGTGGCAACATGACAAGTAAACGAGGCACATGGGCCTTGCTTGTACGGGGTGTGATCGTCTTCTGTACGCTCACACCTGGTCTGCTGTGGGCCAAGGTGCAGGTATTGCCGGAGACGGTGCTGCTCGTGGAAGGCAAGAAGATCAGTGGACAAAACAGTTTGCTGCATCATCCGGTGGTAGAAGGGGTCGTTGCAGCATTTCAGCGAGCAGAATCTGGGCTACAACAAGAAGAGATCGATAGGCTCATGCAGTTTTATGCTCCGTCTTACGACTACCACGGGTTGAAACAAGCCGACGTCCGGCGGGTTTGGAGCGAAGTGTTCGAGCACTACAGGGCCCTTGAGTCGCTCCATTTGTTTTCCGACATCAAGGTACTGACTGTGGATGGGAAGCTACGAGTTGAGGTGACTTGCACCGGAGGGCTGTATGGCACCGATGAACAGAGCGGAAAGCGAGTGACCCTCGACAGCTGGTTCCGCGAGGTTCACTATTTAGTCAAAGACGGTGAGAACTGGCGATTTCTTGGCAATGCCGGAGAGGTGCCGGCTGCGACCCCGTTCTCGTCCGCTCCGCATCACCCGCTGTTCTAAGGGTGTGCATCTTAGAGACTCGCCATGTCGGAGACGAGTAAGAATGGTCGGCATGACGGCAAAGAGCAGAAGAGCCGCGTAGTAGGCAGTACCTGACACAGGGTCTCGGTTCAGGAATACCTCGACTGGTGACATTCCACGCAGCCATATCCCCACAGTCAGGTCAGCGAGCAAGACGAAGCTCATGGCCATGAAGCCAACGGACAGTGCCGAAGACTTCCGACCATCCAGCTTGTGATGGACCACCCATCTTGCTGTTGCGACAATCACGGCGAGCATCAGCGGCATTTCTATCAGCTCGGCAGCTCTCTCACCGAGTAGTGGAACAACGAGAAGAACCCGCCCGACTCCCAGTACGAATCCCGCTCCAAAGACCAGAAGAAAGTAGAGAACTGCTGCGTGTAAGATCTGCACGGGCCGGTCAATCTCCGCCTCTCCAATGAATGCGGCTGCTAAGACTTCACAAGCCCATCGCGTCCACTAACGGGGGTTAGTAAGGGAAGGCGAGGTCGGCAAAGACCCTGCCTTCTTTGCTGAGCCAGGACTCGACGTGCTCTCACAGAGCGGCAGGAACGATTCTCCGAAGCTCCCAATGCGTACTGGTAGTGACTCGATGAGAGCAAAGTCCTGTCTTGGATGCCGACGGTTGATCCTTTCGTTGCCGGAAGGCGAGCCTCTCACTGAACTTCAATAAACCACCTCGGCTTCATGCGCCCAAAATCCATCCGCACATGCCGCTTCAGGTTCCGCTTTGAATCCAACACGTAGGGTCCACTCACATCTCGGATAAAAACAACCCAATGCCAAAATGCCCGATCGGTGATGCGATGCCACTTGATAGCCAGGAGCGCTCGATTCGGCAGTGCATCCCAAGAGGCAAATGGTAATTCCCTTGTTGATGCCCGAAGCCGATATTGCTTCAGGAGTCGACGCACGTGAGTGGTCTCTGACCATAAGCGGCTGTCCGTCGCTCGGACGCCCATCCGATCGGCCACTTGCTTTGCGGCGGTGTAGCTCACACTGGCGAGCGCGGCGACGCTGGCGATCCCACATCCAGTTCTCTCCAGCTGAATCACCGGCTTCATCATAGGATCAGTTTCAACTTCCGTCCGCCGGAGATGGTGAACCCGTTTCGTTGATAGAAGCTCAGAGACCGATCGAATTGCGGCAAAGGAGGTGTTGTCACTTCGAGACGCTTCCAGCCCTGTACCCGACCAGTCTGTTTGGCCTCGGCCAGGAGTGCGGATCCAATTCCTTGTGAGCGATGTGGCGATCGGACATAGAACTCCGGGATCGTTCCATACACACCCTCCGTGTAGAGGGCATAGCTCTCGTACAGAGCCAGAAATCCTACCGGCGTGGAATCCAGGTGCGCGAGTAAGACAGTGTACAGACCGTCCTTCATCCACGTGCGAGCACGACCCACCGTGTCGGCATGATGAAAGCCAAAGACCTTGTTATTCACCGCAGCCATGATGTCATGCAAGAGTTCACCCACCATGGTGGCAATGACATCCGCGTCCTGAATTCCAGCGCGAGCAATCTGGACTGTCATGGTGGTCTCCATCTGCCAGGCTACTCTCCGCACTGAGCCTCGTCAATGACGACCAAGCTCTGAGAGTGCGAGTGTCTTAGAAACGGGATTCACTTGCCTACGCAGGAAGCCACGGCTGTGGAACCGTGGGACACCCTCCCAACGGTCTTGTGAGCCATGCGGGCTAGACTTTTTATCCCACATTCAAGATAGTAGCTTGATGTGTCCGGCGTACAGCCTTGTCGGGTGAATGCCGCTGAAATTCGTTCGCGTGGCATGTGCCATGGCCACCTATGTTGCAGAGGCGTTGTGGTGTCGTGTGGAACGGCCATTGCCGCGACAGGAACAAGTGCCTTTTATGCGCGAGGCGACATTCATATTGATCCTAGCGGTCATGATGGCGAGCTCCACTGTGACCGGTTGCGTGGAGAGGATTGCCGAACCCGTAGACGTCTTTGGCGACATTCACCAAGGAGAGACCTACAGCTCTGCGTCGCACATGATTGATGACTGGTATGCGGTCGAAGCGATCGATGCACAGACCTTTGCCATCAACGAACCAAAATCTTCTCAGTACAACACGTCGTACCTGATCATCGGAGAGACTCGAGCGCTCATGTTCGATGCAGGGAGCGGCGAGCGCCCGGTTGGTTCTCGATCCATGCGTGAGGTGGCTGAGCGTTACACAGACAACAAGCCGATCTCGCTGATTCTCTCCCACTTTCACAATGATCATATTGCTGATGCCGTTGGGTTTGACGCGGTCACCCTTATCGACCGTCCGGACATTCGGGCCGATATCAAAGACGGGGTGTATACGATCAGTCCATTGGAGTCACACGGAATGGATTGGCGACCGCTCAAGGTTGCGCAGCTCGTCGCGGATGGTGCAGGACTCGATCTTGGAGGCCGGACCGTCGAGGTTTTCAATTTGCCAGGCCATACCATGGAGTCGGTCCTGTTGTTCGATCGGCACCGTAATCAGATCTTCACCGGCGATTTCGTCTATCGACATCTGGGGGGCCTTATCGCTTTTGCATCGGGGTCCGATCTGACGGCGTACAAGGAGAACAGCACGCGATTGTTACACCTCACCAATGTCGACACGCTGTTCTTCGGCGCACATGGTCTCCCACGGTTTGATCGTGACTGGGTAGTTCTGCTCGATCGTGAACTGGACAAGATCATCAAGGGGACAGCCTCGTACCGGTATGCGGCCCATTATCTTGCTCCGGGTATCCCGTGGCGGGTCTATCAGAATGGTGATTTGTACATTTATACGACGCCCCTGGTCGATCCCCCACTCTTCTGGTCCAAATGGGCGGGTCTGCTGGTTGCGACCATGGGCTTTCTGTTGTTGTACCTGTTGTACCGAACTGTGGCGCTTCGTTCCTAATAACAGACTCCCATGGCCATGCAGTTGGATCAGGTGGTTCCCTTCGGTCGCTCTCTCGATGAATATCGAGCGATGTTTTCCTTGTCTCCCGATGATTTAGACAGTGAGATCATTGGCGTAGCGGACGGCCCGGCCAGTTTCAATGCTGAGATGCAGGCTCTGGGAAAGCGCGTGATGTCCGTAGATCCGTTGTATGTGTTCTCGGCCGCTGAGATTGAGCGACGGTTCTATGCGGTTGTCGATGAGATTATGCGGCAGGTCGAGGAGACGGCGAACGATTGGGTCTGGACGTTCCACCAGTCACCCGAACAGCTGCGAGCGCGTCGTATTCAGACGCTCATGCAATTCCTCGCCGACTACGAACAAGGGAAAGCCGGTGGTCGGTACGTCATCGGTGAGCTTCCTCGATTGGATTATTCTGACAAACGATTTGAGATCGCCCTTTGCTCGCACTTCTTATTTTTGTATTCGGATCATTTCTCCTATGAGTTTCACCGTGCCGCTCTCTTTGAGCTGTTGCGAGTTGCAGCGGAAGTCCGAGTGTTCCCCCTGCTCACTCTTGCGCTGAAACCGTCTCCCTATCTCATGCCGCTTCTTGAGGACCTCGCAAGCAGTGGCTATCAGTGTGAAATGCGCACTGTGCTCTACGAGCTCCAACGCGGCGGGAACCAGATGTTGTGCATCAAGCGAGCAGGTCTCACATAGCAGCTGGATGTTGCTCCTTCGAATAGTGTTCTTGCGATACACACCAACAACCGAGCTTGTGTGTCCCACACCGAAGAGAGTAGCCTGTATTTGTGGTACAGAGTTTAGCGATCCTCGCTGCAATGAGTTTCTTGGCCTCCTATGCGCAGCCCCGATTCACGTACCGGACGTTCGTATTAAAGGGTTTTCCAGCACGCAGTTTCCGATTAATCTGCTGTTCAAGAGTCATCGGAGAAAATGGATAGGCGAGTGCTCCGGCGACGCATACGTTCCAATGGACTATCTGTATGTTTCAAACGAAAAGACCGCTACGCGGATGGACCTGAGAAATCTCACCCGTTGATGCTCCGTCTAGGAGGTCATGAAGATGATGTCGCGACGATGGATTTGGTTCCCGTGTTTCCTTGCGCTGGTCGCCGGATGCGTCAGTAGCCCTCCACCCAAGCCGGAGACCAAGCAACCCGGCAACTATGAATACACGAAAGAATACATCCGCTGGTTCGTTCAGCAGCAGGTGAAGCAGCACGATGTCACTGGTTTGAGTCTGGCGTTGATCGATGATCAGCGCGTCGTCTGGGCGGAAGGGTTTGGGTATGCCGACCAGGCGCACAACGTGCCGGCCACGCCGGAAACGCTCTATCGAGCCGGATCGATTACCAAACTCTTCACAGCCACCGCCATCATGCAACTGCAAGAACGCGGACTGGTAGATATTGATAAACCGATCAAGGCCTATCTGCCGGAGTTTTCGTTTAAGACCCGTTTCCCCGATGCTGCGCCCATCACCATCCGTCACATACTCACGCATCACAGCGGTCTCCCACGCGACATGCTTCGAGGGATGTGGTCACCCAACCCGAAGCCCTACGCAACCGTGCTGGGCGATCTCAAAGAGAGTTTTGTCCTTCACCCACCCAACTCTATTTTTTCCTACTCCAATCTCGGCATGACGATCCTCGGACAAGTGATCGAACGCGTGAGCGGTGAACCATATACCGCGTACGTATCGCATGCCCTATTCCAGCCCTTAGGAATGACCACGGCATCGATCGAGACCGGAGTGTCAGCATCGTTGCTTATGTCGCATGGCTACCGGAAGGGAAAAGAGGCCACCGAACCGAACCTTCGAGACATCCCAGCCGGAGGCCTCAATACCAATGTCCTTGATCTGGCACGGCTCGTTCGGATGGTCTTCGCCCAAGGCCGAACCGGGGATCGTCAACTTGTGAAGCCCGAGACACTGGCCATGATGTTGTCATCGCAGAACGAAACCATCCCGCTGGATTTGGATTTAAGAATGGGGTTGGGGTGGGTACTCAGCAGTTTGGGAGAACTAGACCTGCCGAAGGTTGGAACGGTCGCACACCACGGCGGGGGCACGATGTTGTTTCACAGCCAGCTTGTGGTGTTGCCCGAGTCGAAACTGGGAGTCGTCGTACTCAGCAACTCGTCGACTGGTGAAGCAGCGGTGAACCAGATTGCCGCTGAATTACTCAAGTCTGCACGCGAAGCAAAGACGGGGGAGCGAGCTGAAGAGCATCAGCAGTCGGATGTCCCGCCCATTCCGCTTTCACCAGATGAGCTCGCACGATATGAAGGATGGTACAGTACGATTGTCGGATTGGTACATATGACGAGGAGTGGAGAGACGCTGAACGCCAATGTCGCAGGGAAATCTCTTGGGCTGGTGCCTCGAATCGGACGAGAACTTGGGGCCGAGTACAAATTGCTGGGCGTTTTTCCGATCGATCTCGGCCCATTCGCTCGTGTGACGTTTTCTCGCGCCACTATCACTGGTCGAGACTTACTGATTGCTCGCCAAGGCAGCCCACGACGGATGGTTGTGGGAGAACGACTGGCTCCGGTACCGATCCCTGATGCGTGGCGCCAGCGGGTTGGGACCTATGAGATCAATAATCTAGGGGACGAGGAGGCGTATACGGACCACATTCGCCTGTCGTATCAAGAGGGGTTCTTGGTGGTATCCGCCCGTGGCAGGAAGCCCACTCCTTTTGAACTCACTTGTGCGTTAGCGCCTATCTCAGACACCGAGGCCCTTGTGATGGGCCTGGGAGCCGGTGGCGGGGAAACGGTCGAAGTGTTCCAGCAAGCGGGAGAGGAGGTCTTGGGTTATTCCGGGTACATGCTGAAGCGAACATCAACTAACTGAACGCTGCAAACGGTCACAAAGAGTCATCTGAACGGAAGAGCAATCTTTATGACCACACGCTACTGTCAGCACTGTGGAAGTAAACTGGAGTTGCATAGTGTGGGTCATGCGGGCCGACATGCATGACCGGCCCAAATCATCCACATCGCCCATTAGCGACGAGCTGTGCCTAGGACCAGGGGCGGCCGTCAGGAATTAGCAGTCTGCTGAAAACCCCTTCGTTCATCCTTCGAGAGCCTCAGGACGAACGAGGCAGCCATTGAAACTATTGAGGCTTTCCGTTCGTGCTGAGCTTGTCGAAGCACACATATTGAGTTTTTCAGCAGACTGTTAGATGCCGCGAGGAGGTCACCAATGCCGAAATCAACGACGACCTACTGGAATCCTTTGCACCTGGAGAATCGTGAACGGTGGAGCCCCATCCGTGGTCTGGAAGGGATGGCTGAGGAATTGACGCTCAGCATCGATCCGCAAACTGGTGAATACACCAGGCTGACACGTTTTCTCCCAGGCGCCGATACATCACGGTTTGGAGGGAAAACACATCCCTACCCTGAGGAAGTGTTCATCGTGAGCGGACGCTTGTACGACCACGCATTCACGGTCTGGCTTGAGGCAGGCCATTACGCAAGTCGTCCTCCTGGTGAACCCCACGGCCCATTCAAAACAGATGTGGGATGTGTGGTCTTGGAAGTCTCATTTCCGAATCGCGTGGGTGAGAGTCATCGTGTCTAGCCGGGGTCTCTCGGTGTGGCCATTGATCTTTTCATGGAGGACATAGCCGGATGATCGATGCAGGCCGTTTCTATGAGATGCAGGCACTGAAGTATCTTGATGTGCGAGATCGATCCCGTGTCGGGGTTGATGTTGTTGAGCGTTGGGCGAGGTCTCTCCCGTTCGGGAGTCCCGTCGTCGAAATTGCTTGTGGCGGAGGGTATCCCATTACGCAGGTCCTCGTGGATGCGGGGCTTCCGGTCTGGGCGATCGATAGCTCTCCCACATTGCTGAAACAGTTTCGACTGCGCTTCCCTATGATTCCCACGCAATGCGCGTCGGCATTGGATAGTACCTACTTTGGGCGGACATTCGAGGCGGTCATCTCGATCGGCTTTGTGTTTCTGCTTCATCAGGACGACCAGCTGGCTTTCCTCCATCGGATATCGGAGCTCCTCGAGCGCGGAGGGCGTTTTCTGTTCACGGCGCCTGTCGAAATGGGAACCTGGCGAGATGTCACCACCGGTCTCGAATGTTGGTCACTCGGTCGAATCGCGTACACGCGCGCGCTCGGACGTCTCGGTTTTCGGGTGATCCGCACGCATGTCGATGAAGGCGAAAACAATTACTATGATGCTGAAAAGATCGGTGGACCTGCGTGGTGGTGAGGTAAAGCCCATCTTGTCTGTGAGACGGTTCGCTACACAAAGGTTCCATGATCGGCAACCCATGTCTGAGCCCGTAGTAGAGACCATCGAAATCGTGACGGATCGTCTTCGGCTACGGCAGTGGCGTAGTGCAGACCGAGACCCATTCGCCGCCCTCAATGCCGACCCACGGGTCATGGAATTTTTCCCAGCAACCCTTACCCAGGCAGAAAGTGACGCAATGGCCGATCGTTGTGAACGCCTGATCTCCGAACGTGGGTGGGGGTTCTGGGTTGTAGAAACCAGAACCGGGCAGGAGTTTATCGGTATGGTTGGCCTGCATCCGACGGCATCTGAATTGCCGTTTTCTCCAGCGATAGAGATCAGTTGGCGGCTGGCGGTACAACATTGGGGTCGTGGCTATGCGACCGAAGCGGCACAGGGTGCGCTTCGTGTGGGGTTCACACAACTCCACATGACCGAAATCGTCGCCTTTACGGCGGTGGGCAATACCCGCTCACGCACCGTCATGGAGAGAATTGGTATGCATCACGCAGGCGAGACCTTTGAGCACCCGCGCGTTCTCGTAGGCAGTGTGCTTCGCACACACTGCCTGTATCGTCTCACGCATGGGCAATGGGAAGCCGATGTGGCTCATTCATCGGGGGTTCCCGGTCTGAAGCTCTCTGGGGACAGGAGCAAGCAATCTGCCAGAACTATCTCGGTCACGAAATGAACCAGCTAAAGGGAGATTCTCCACATCACCAATGAACTGGTCATACGGCTTGCCACGGAGCACGACGTGGATGCGGTCCAGGCGTTGCTGCAAGACTGCATCGCTGATATGCGGCAAGTCGGAATTGACCAGTGGGACGAGATCTATCCCGGATACGGCACACTCTTGACCGATATTCGCACCGAGACCCTCTATCTCGGTTTCAAGCATGGAGCGACCCTTGCTGGTGCCCTGACCCTCGATGAATTTCAAGCTTCCGAATGGTCAATGACGCAGTGGAGGATCTCTGGAGGCCGGATCATGGTTGTGCATCGAGTTATGGTGAGTCCGCCACACCAAGGGCAAGGCATTGGGACCAATCTCATGCAATTTGCAGAAACCTGGGGGCGCGCCAAGGGATACGACGCCATTCGACTCGACGCATTTTCCGGCAATCCCCGCTCGCTACGTTTCTATCGTAGATTGGGCTACCACGACGCAGGTGGCGTGCGTTTTCGGAAGGGAATACTGCGGTGCTTTGAAAAGCGCCTGACCTTGGATGTCGGCTAGCAGTATGTTGACAAACCCCGTGACGACCTCGGAAAGGGCGTCGTGTCTGAGATCACGGATGACATTGGCGCGCCCCACAGGCTGTTCAGAAAGGCTGTCCAGCAAGGCCGCAGTGAGCGAAGAGGCGAATCGTACTCTATGCCGTACGTTGAGCCTCTGAGCGAGGCGAGAACGCCGCTGGCGGCCTTTGTCAACAGCCTGCTAGCACGCAAGTGAAACAGTCGTCAGTTGGTAGGATCACGATCCGCTGTAACTGGTAATCACATTCCCCACAAGGAGCGCATGCTGCGTGAATCGTTCGACGAGGAGTATCTCCCTATTCCATTGAGGTTCGCCGATGGTTATGATCGACTATGATCTGCGGCATCGCGATCGTGCTCATGACCGTGTTCCTCAGCATCTCGCTGGTGCATGTCTATTGGGCCGTGGGCGGGCGTGTGGGACAACTGGCCGCCATTCCTGAACGTGATGGGAAGCCGGTGTTTCACCCATCGACCATAATGACCGCTGTGGTAGCACTTATTCTGGCATTGTGCGCTGTCCTGATTGCCGCAACAGGTGGACTACTCGCGCTCCCGTTGCCTGAGCCAGCCCTTGCGTGGCTGACCCGTGCGTTGGCTGTGGGATTGCTGCTGCGCGCGATTGGGGATTTCCGATTGGTCGGGTTCTTTAAGCGTGTCCGTGATACCCGCTTTGCTCAACTGGACACGGTGCTGTATTCACAGTTGTGTCTCATGTTGGCAACCGGGTGTGCGATTGTCGGGCTTGCCGCACATGCCTGATACAGCGATTGTGATGGGAGGCTCTGCACATCACGTTCTTAAAATTTACCATCAGTATGATGGCATAAGGCTGAGATAGTCATGCGCGGGGCTGTTTCTGTAACACGCTCGATACTTTCCGTCGACGCGTTGGGCGAGGTGGTCGCCGAGGAGTATGCGTTTGCCGGTTCGATCGAATGCCAGTTCTTTCATTGGGGATTGAACGATACGTACCTTCTGAAAACGAATGCGACGACCTATGTCCTGCGGGTTTACCGGAGGGGGTGGCGTTCGCTTCAAGACATTCAATACGAGTTAGATGCACTCCTGCATGTCTATCGTGCAGGCATAGCGGTTTCAGCTCCGGTGCGAAAACAAGATGGGACATTCGTCGGAACCATCGATGCTCCGGAAGGTCCAAGATACCTGGTCCTCTTTACCTACGCTCAGGGAAGACAACCAACTTACGAGGCCAAAGACGACAACGCCGCATACTTGTACGGAAAGGTCGTTGCACAGATCCACACCGCAACGGAGATGTTTCAGAGTCCACATCGACGCGTCCCCCTGGACTTGGAGCATCTGATTGAAGCTCCGCTCCGCTCTCTCCAGCCGATGCTTACGCATCGACCAGAGGATTGGAGATATGTCCAGACCGTAACGGAACAGCTGCGACAACACGTCACGCAGCTACCGCTATCCGCTCTCGATCGAGGATTCTGTCACGGCGATCTTCACTGGGGAAATGCCCACGTCCAGGGCGACAACGGGCTCACGCTGTTTGATTTTGACTGTTGCGGTGTGGGCTGGCGCGCGTATGATCTCGCCGTTTTTCGCTGGGCGGCACGCTTGCGTAAGAAGGAACAGGACCAGTGGCCGGCATTTCTTAGAGGCTATCGAGACGAACGAGACCTTTATGAGAAGGATATTCAAGCGGTCCCGTACTTCGTCGCTATACGCCACGTGTGGTTGTTAGGCCTACATGCTGAAGGTCGACAGGATTGGGGTGTGGGGTGGATGGACAATGCCTACTTTGACCAGGCTATTAAATTCTTGCGAGAGTGGGAGACCGAACATCTAGGGGCACCAAACAGAGAACTGGATCGATGAGATGATCTCACCATACCAACCTTTCTGGCCCTCCAGTCTCTCGCTGATGGGGACTTTTCTCCGAGCTCCTCTGAGATACCCTAGGTTTTCTTTTGCATTGTCAGGCCTTCGGCAACGTGGTGAAACTCCCAATGGGTCTGGTCCACGAGCTCCTTCCGCAGCAACGTGACGCCGCAGACTTTTCACCTTGTGATTCCCCGTAGCGTGCTGCGGGGAGCTTCATTTCGTCACAAGCGTACGGTGACGGCTTTCACCTCGGTGTAGAGTTCCAGTGCGTCGTGCCCCATTTCCCGACCCCAGCCCGATTGTTTGTAGCCGCCGAACGGCAAAGCCGCGTCCAGGATGTTGTAGCAGTTGATCCAGACTGTGCCGGCCCGTAGCTCTGCCGCGATACGATGGGCCTTGCTGATGTCGCGGGTCCACACCGCTGCTGCTAAGCCATAAATAGAGTTGTTTGCCGCGGGCAGCACCTCCTCGACATCGGTGAACGGCATGGCACAGACGACCGGTCCAAAGATCTCCTCCTGCATGACCTTCATGTCTTGTTTCGTATCGACGAGAACGGTTGGCTCTACAAAGTAGCCCTTGTCTCCGAGTTTGTGTCCGCCTACCACAGCCTTCGCTCCTTGCGAAAACCCAGACTCGAGGTAGCTGAGCACGCGCCGTTGTTGTTCATCTGAGACGAGAGGGCCCATTTGAGTCGTGGGATCCATTCCCGGCCCGACTTTGATCTTCTTTGCATCTGCCGCCACCCCTTCGATGACCTTATCGAAGATGCCCTTCTCAACGAACAGGCGGGAACCAGCGCAACAACACTGGCCGTGGTTGAAGAAAATGGCGTTGGATACGCCTGGGATACTGGCATCCACGTCGGCATCTTTGCAGACGATGTTCGGTGACTTGCCTCCTAACTCTAAAGACACTTTTTTTAGATTTCCTGCCGCTGCGCCAAGGATGAGCTTTCCCACCTCCGTGGAACCGGTGAAGGCCACTTTGTCGACATCCGGATGTGCCGCGAGTGCCGCACCGGTGGTCTCACCAAATCCAGACACAACATTCACGACCCCATCTGGAAATCCTGCCTCACAGATCAGTTCACCTAGCCGCAAGGCCGACAGTGGCGTCTGCTCGGCCGGCTTCAAGACGACGGTGCAACCAGCGGCCAGGGCTGGCCCGAGCTTCCAGGCTGCCATCAAGAGCGGAAAATTCCAGGGGATGATCTGAGCCACGACCCCCACCGGCTCGCGGAGGGTGTAGGCCAGGTACTGTGCGCCTGGTGTGTAGGGGACTGAGATGGGTATGGTATGTCCTTCAATTTTCGTTGCCCAGCCCGCCATGTACCGAAATAGGTCCACGGCAAGCGGGACGTCGGCTGCCCGTGCGACACCGACCGGCTTTCCATTGTCCAGCGATTCGAGCTGAGCAAACTCCTCTGCATGGGACTCGAGGAGGTCGGCGAGTTTCCAGATCAGCTTGCCACGTTCGGAGGCTGTGAGTTTCCGCCAAGGGCCTTTCTCGAACGCCTTCCGTGCTGCGGCAACAGCCTGGTTTACGTCGTCACGATCACCTTCGGCTACCTGAGCAAGAACGCCGCTTGTCGCGGGGTTATAGGTGAGAAAGGATTTTCCAGATCTGGCATCGAGCCATCGGCCATCAATCAGCATCTTGCGAGGTGTACGGACAAAGGATTGAACGTGTTCGTGTAAAGGGATCTGTGCAGTGACGGTGGTCATGATCATCCTCCTTTTTCGACCGCCTCCTTGAGGAGGCGGTATAGGGGGGTGGGTAGGTCACATCCATTATATAGGATGTCCCCAAAGGATAATCGAGAGGCAGTCTATTCAAAAGGCTCACCGAATATCGGGCAGAAATCATGGAGACGGGAAGAAGTCTTTTCTGGTACACTCCCCCTCATTATGGCGAACGAAATTAAATGGAATATCGATCTTCCCCAGAGGGCCGTGGAGGCTCTGTTGGAGGGCGACCGCAACAAAGCGATCGAACATGTTCAGCGTGAGCAAAGCCTCAGCCGAGAAGATGCTCGGGAACTGGTGGCATCGTTCATTCTCTCACAACCGTCGATGATGGCGAACATGAGAATGGTGGAGAGCCGAGCAGGAACCCATTGGGGGCTCCTGCGCTGGTTTATCCTGCTCCAAGCGATTGCGGTTGCGATCGGATACTTTCTCTTCTTCCGAGATCAATGGTAGGCACCTCGCCGCACGCCTCATTGTGATCGGACCATCACGCCTCGCCGGGTAGCCTGTTCCCGACTGTGAGGTGTGTCCTTCTGCTCCCGCCCCACCCGGGTGAATGAGTATGATCATCCCGTTGTTTCTCTTCGCTGCCTCGGCCGGTGCGATTGTCATCGTCGGGACGAAGCTGTCGCGCTATGGCGATCAGATCGCCGAGCTGAGTGGCCTGGGGCGATTGTGGATCGGTGTGGTATTGATGGCCGCTGCGACCTCCCTGCCTGAAGTCTTTACCACAATGAGTGCCGGATGGATGGCCGCGCCGGACCTGGCCGCCGGCAACCTCTTTGGCGCCGGGATGAGCAATATGTTGACACTCGGGCTCATTGATCTTCTGTATCGTCACAAGCGAGTGTGGCAGCAGGCGGCCTTGGGGCATACGTTGACGGCAACATTGGCCATGGTCTTGACCGGCCTCGCGGCTTTTTTCGCCCTATTACGGATCGAGGCTGTTCATCTGGGTGTTGGACTTGAGAGCCTGATCTTACTGATCATCTATGTGTTCGGCATGAGGCTGGTGTTTCGGCAAGAGGACATGACACGTCGGCAACGCGAACATGCCGCCGTTGTCGAGAGCATGGCCGAAGCGCGTGGCACCGATGGGAATCGACGCGGAGAACTTCGTCGTGCCGTGATCGGGTTCGGCATGGGTGCCCTGGCCTTGGTCGTTGCGGCACCAGTCTTGGCCTGGTCGGCTGAGCGGATCGCAGAAGAAAGCAGCATGACGGCGACCTTTGTTGGTACCTCCCTCGTGGCCATCACCACCTCGTTGCCGGAGCTGGTCGTCTCAATTTCCGCGGTCCGATTGGGCGCATTCGATTTAGCTGTCGGCAATCTGTTCGGGAGCAATGCTTTCAATATGGCTGCGTTCTTCTTCGCCGATGTGGCCTATCGCGGAGGAAGCCTGCTGAGCACCGTGAGTTCAGCCCATGCGCTCACGGCCCTCTGGGCTATTGTGATGATGAATATCGGGCTGATGGGCATCATGTATCGAGCGGAACGGCGGTTTAGGCCTATTGAGCCAGATAGCCTGTTGATGATCGTCGCGTATGTCTTGGGCCTGTGGCTCCTCTTCAACGGGTAACAAAAAGTCCACGCGCCATTCCTCTCCCTTCCTCTCTTTCTGTTGCATTTAGCCACCATGGTTCTTCGCGACCGTGGAAGAATGCCACAGCGATCAGTATAAAGATGTCTCACAGTTGGCGCTCTGTGTGGCATGCACCCTGCTGAGAACTGTTCTAGTAAACCTGACAAGAAACGTATGGAAACGACAGCGCAGGGACCGAGTGGGACAACGGGTAGGAGAGTCTGGCATGCCAGGCAGGCAGAGATCTTGGCTGATGAACTCCGGACAGATCTCACTAGCGGTCTGCTTGTCGATGATGCAGCACATCGGCGAACGCAAGAAGGACCCAACGAATTACCCGAAGCACCGCCCCCCTCATTACTGAAACTCTTTCTCTCGCAGTTCACAAGCCTCATTGTGTGGGTACTGATTGGGGCTGCCATTGTCTCCGGCCTGCTAGGAGACTGGATCGATGCGGCAGCGATTCTGGCCATCGTCTTTCTCAATGGAGTGCTGGGGTTTGTGCAGGAATTTCGAGCTGAGCGATCGCTGGCGGCATTGCGCAAGATGTCGGTGACCATGGCCAGAGTCATCCGGAATGGCACGCTGCAATCCATTCCCGCGCGAGACCTGGTCAGAGGAGACGTGATCACGCTTGAAGCGGGCGACCGCATTCCAGCAGATGCACGTCTGTTCTACACCACGAATTTCCAAGCACAGGAAGCCTCCCTCACCGGGGAATCGACGCCCGTTCAGAAGCAGGTGGAACGACTTGAGGTAGCTGAGGTCCCGTTGGCTGATCAACGCAACATGGTCTTCATGGGCACTGTGGCGGTTTCCGGTAAGGCCCGTGGGGTCGTCGTGGCGACCGGACTTGGCACTGAACTGGGGCGGATCGCCGCCATGATTCAAAACGCCACGGAGGCAGAGCGTGCCGAAACTCCGCTGCAGCGACGATTGGAACAATTCGGATCGACGCTCTTGTGGCTGGCGCTCGGCGTCGTCGCCGTTGTGTTTGTGCTTGGCTCGCTTCGCGGGGAACCGTTGGTGGAGATGTTTCTGGTCTCGGTGAGTCTCGCGGTCGCAGCGGTACCAGAGGGCCTTCCGGCTGTTGTCACGATTACGCTGGCCTTGGGCGTCACTCGAATGGCCAAGCGTCATGCATTGATTCGTAGACTTCCCGCGGTCGAAACGCTTGGTTCAGCGACCGTGATCTGTACCGACAAGACCGGTACGTTGACGAAGAATGAGATGACGGTCACACGCCTGGTCATGGACGGCCATCAATTCGACGTGACAGGCGAAGGGTATGAACCGAGGGGACACATTCGTGAAACGCTAAACGTGAAAGGTGAAACGGATCCCATAGAGCCCTCGCGTCTGCCGCCTGGTCTTCGCGACTTGCTCACTGCGGCGGTGTTGTGCAACGGCGCGACCTTGCGACAAGAAAACGGGGCTTGGCAGATCATCGGTGATCCGACGGAAGGTGCACTGCTCGTGGTGGCAGCAAAGGCTGGCCTTACCACGGCGGAGTTGGAATACCGCGCACCGCTGGAGAGAGAAATCCCGTTCGATGCCGAGCGTAAAATGATGACGATGATCCGCCGAACGGGGCAAGGGAGCGCGGCCTATTGCAAGGGGGCCCCCGATGTCCTACTGAACGGGTGCACGGCACGCGCCACACTGGATGGCCGGATCGAGGTGCTGGATGAGACGCAGCGACAGCTGATCAGCGAAGCGAACGCCTCGTTAGCACAACAAGCTCTCCGTGTGCTCGGTGTCGCCTATAGACCTCTTGGCCGAGCAGCAGGTTCGGACAAGGAGGTTGAGCGGGAGTTGGTCTTCCTTGGTCTTCTCGCAATGAAGGATCCCTTGCGGCCCGAAGCCGTGGAGGCGGTGCGACTCTGTCAGGAAGCCGGAATCAGAACGGCCATGATTACGGGTGATCACAAGGAGACCGCCGTCGCAATCGCCCGCGAGTTGGGCCTGCACCGCGATGGCAGGGTGGCGTTAGCTGGGTCAGAGCTGAACAGCTTTACGGATGAGCAATTGACGCAGCGAGTTGAGCGTGTGGCGGTGTATGCCCGTGTGTCGGCCGAACACAAGCTCCGGATCGTCCAAGCCTGGAAGAAGACGGGGGCCATTGTCGCCATGACCGGTGACGGAGTGAACGACGCACCGGCGATCAAGGCAGCGGATATCGGTGTGGCGATGGGAATTGCCGGGACTGATGTGACCAAAGAGGCGTCGGACATGGTCGTGACGGACGACAACTTCGCGTCGATCGCCGCCGCGGTCGAGGAAGGGCGAGGTATTTTCGACAATATCAGAAAGGCGGTACATTTTCTTCTCTCGTGTAATGTGAGCGAAGTGCTTGTCATGTTGTTCGCAACGTTGTTCGGTTTGCCGCTCCCGCTCCTGCCGATTCAGATCCTCTGGATGAATCTTGTGACGGACGGCTTTCCCGCACTTGCCTTGGCGGTGGATCCGAAAGCACCGGATCTGATGCGACAGCCACCGCGACCGGCCCAGGCGCGATTACTGGATGGTGGACGGTTATGGACCATCGTCGGCGAGGGACTGATGTTAGCGGTCATTGCCCTGTGCGCGTTTTCGTACAGCCTCTTTGTCTGGCAACAACCGATCGATCAAGCTCGGACGGTGACGTTTACCGTGATGGTTGCTGCGCAGCTGGTGCACGCCTTTAATTGCCGGAGCGATCGGTGGTCGTTGTTCCATGTGGGGGTGACGACTAATTATGCTCTCATCTGGGCGGTGGTGGTTTCTCTGGCCCTACAAGTCGGCATTTTGACCATTCCGGTCCTAGAGTCTGTGTTTAAGGTTGTGCCCTTACCGATTGAAGATTGGGAACTGATGATGGCCATGGGGCTGCTACCGCTGGCTCTCGTGGAAGGGATCAAGTGGGTGAAACGATGGTGAGGAGCGAAGACTTCAGTGCAGCTCATCATCCTCAGTAATAACCGAATCCCAGGTCTGTAAAGACAGGAGTGAGAATCAGCTCTTGCAACGCGGGACTCCTTTCTGTTTATGTCAAACGACAGGGCGTAAAGAATGCAGAAGCAAACCAACAGACGATCGGTTGGGCGCTGAGCAGGCAATGATCTCTCGTGAGGGTGAGCCAAACGTCGTGGGTGCTGATACGATACCTGAGCAGACAATCTCTTCTCGCGCACCTTCTCAGAAGCAGGAGTTCCGTCTTCTTGCCTCACTGTTTATCCTGGAATTGTCTCTCGCCGTCGTGGCGATCGCGTTATATATGAAGGGGGCGAGACCGTTTGCGGTATTTCTCTCCACCATACCAGGGACGGCCATGGCCGTCGCCGTTCCCGTGTGTCTTCTCACCGGGATCGTCATTGTTCTCCAGTATATAGTCGCCCGTCGGTCATCATCACGCCACTTCCCATTGGTCGTGGGACTCAATCTTATGACTGTGATCTTGAGCCTGTTTGCGGGAGAGATTGCCGTGCGGTTCGGTAGTCACGGTTCCAGTGAAGGTGAGGTATTTGGGACGACGGTCCTGAAGCCGAAAAGCTGGGAAACGGTTTCAGCCGAATATCGGAAGCTCATTGCGCAAGCTTCCGCTGGTCTCACGTATCTTGAGTATGATGATGTGATGGGGTGGACGGTTGGACGAAATAAACGGAGCGCCAACGGGCTCTATTACTCCAGCGCTGAAGGAGTACGTGCTTCACATCAAGGCGTGTCGTTTGCCGAGGTGACAGGGAAGACAAGGATTGCCCTGATCGGGGATAGCTTTACCTTCGCAGAAGAGGTGCGCTATGAGGATTCATGGGGCTACCATCTAGAACAAGCGTTAAACCAGGAGTTTCAAGTCTTGAATTTTGGGGTTGAAGGGTATGGGCTGGGCCAGGCCTACTTGCGGTATGAGAAGGACGTCCGCAACTGGAACCCTAAGGTGGTGATATTCAGCTTCATCTCCCATGATGTCAGACGCACAACATGGGTCTATCCGTTTTTAGCGATGCCAGACTGGAAACTGCCATTCTCGAAGCCGCGCTTTATTCTACGAGACGATCAGTTGATGCCTAAGAATCTCCCCCCCCTTTCGCCAGACGAGATCTTTAACAGGAAATCGATGTCTCGGCTTCCCTTCATGATGTATGATGAGAGCTACAGACCAAGCGAGTGGCACCACAGGTTCATTGATCATTCCTATCTGGCTCGTCTGGTCGTCTCCGTGTTTCCCCAGTGGACAGCCGAGAACTCCGATTCCTCAGAAGAGATGCGGTTGTTGGTCAATGCTAGGATTCTCACGGAGTTTGTTCGGTCTGCTACCCAGGCTGGAGCGATCCCGCTCATTGTCTATCTCCCGAGTCGTGGAGAGTGGGGGGAAACGAGTGAGACCACGCCTCTTGCCAAGCAAGTGTTGCAGGAGGCCGGTCTTTCGTACCTCGACCCGAGGCCCTGTTTAGCTCAGGTCCAGCCTAATGATCGGTACTTGGTGACTCACTATTCTCCACGGGGCAATGCCGCCGTCGCGAAATGTTTGGTCGATCCGGTTCGCGAGGCATTGGGTACAGCTCAGAGCATGACGAGAGCACGATAGTGCCGACTCCGGTTATTTGCCATGTTCACTCAGGCTTCTCTCCTCCATCTTCACCTACTGCACTGGTTCAAGGTTAATTCGGGCGAGTAATAGTGCTCACACCCAGCTACTCCGTAAGCGAACCACGTGGGGTCAGTGTTTCTGGCTTAGGTTATGTGAGTAGTGGGTGGATGAGTGAGTCGTATTCCGAACTATTTTTACTGAGTCGACAAGGGGAGGGATTGAAGAACGCTGAAAGGATGAATTACCGTAGGGTCGGCAATGCTCAACCAGGAGCATCGCAAACAGCAATTTTCTACCAGAATGATGATAGTGGGAACAACGGACAAAACCCACGCCCCGAACATAGATTTGTCCAATGCTCCCGGCGTGTCAATGCAGGCACAATAGGTGTGGCGACAATGCAAAATACGCTCAGGAAGAGCTACATGATCGCTGATCGAACGGCAACCGTGAGCCGCCTCGAAGAGGTGGTGACGACATCAGATGAGTTCGATCAAGTTGTAACGCAAGCCTTGCCGGTTTTGTTAGATCGGGCGGCAGGGTACACGAAGCGATTTTTGCGAGAAACTGGTCAATGGAGCGACGACATCGAGCATGAAAAATTTGCCCTACGCTGGGGATCTGAATATCTGGAACGCTTTCTCGTTTGTGGGCGGACAGAGGTTCCGTGCCGACCGTTATTCCTGTTCGATTCGTTGGTCGCGAAGCAGCATAGCAAGCCGGAGCCGTTTTGCTATCACCCTGATCTTCTGAAACCCCTTGGGCGGTTTCTCGATGGGTTGGTCGCGCGGGCAGTAGTCAGCCGAGATGCCTTGATTGCTTTGTACTGTCACTCCTATGGGTGGGGTGCAGGGGACGTCATTTCCGTGACCGGGCTCAATGGGTTGGAAAGCCAGCGCATCTATAAGAATTTCCGACGATGGCGTGAGAGTGGTTGGCAGCGCACGATGGACGAGATGGGCTTGACGAAGCCGGAGCTGGCCGAGTTGGAAAACCAGCGGCAACGCCACCGGCAGCGATTTAACAGCGAGGCGGAACGGCTGATTCGTGTGGCACAGGGGCATTACCGAAAGAGCGAACCGGATCACTATCCCTGTTTATCTCGGTCGCAATGGGGCGAGATGTTTGCTCAGGGGTATGGGTGTGATTACCGGATTTGGCATTTGGCACTCTGTTTGGACTGCATGCAGACGGCCTGGGGATTAGGATCCAACGGGTCGTCCGCCGGCGAAAAACCACGTTTGGAGTTGCAGGTGCGGCCGTAAGGGGTCAGAGATTCTGCCCTACGGTTCTTGTGTGCTAACGCATACATAATCAGAAAGAAGAGTGAGGGAGGGTATATATGGGTCAGGAAGAAGATTTGGAACTCTATCGATCGCAACTCCTTGAATCGATGAGCGAACGACCCAGCCGTTCTGTTCGAGGTCTGGTGGATCCCATACAGGTCTACGTCAATGAGCGGCGGGTGGGCGAACTAAAAGGCGTGGAGACCGAAGCGACACTGCATGTGCACGGTGTCGATCATGTCGAGACGGTCCAGCTTCGCACAGAAGACGGACAATTGCTGGGAGGGCTGGTTGCTCCCGAGCATGGGTTCCGGACGAATCGGGTCCGGCTTTCAGGTGATGCCGTTGAACTCTGTGTTCATAATACGGTGCAGGGGGGGGCGCTCAGTGCTGTGTTCGTTCCGGCTCCAAGTTTCTGGAGTCGAACCAGGAATATTTGTGCTGACCTTGCCGAGAGATGGGCGAGCAGGCGTCCAGAGGCCACGATGGCGTATGGAATGCGAACGGTGGCCTTTACACAGGCACTTTTGGCGGTCGCCGTCGTCGGCTTGGTGGTAGACCGTACCATGATCTGGATGAATCCGGAGCACATGGTGGCCTCGACTGTGCAAACAGGAACCCTTAGCACGGCTTCCATCACCGAAATAGAACAGCTGGCCAAACAACTCGGTGAACTGAGGTTGATGCAGGCGAAGGTCGGAGAAGCGCTCCAGTCTCAAGAAAAGGGGATGACGCTGTTACATCAAACCATGGCCAGACTCTCATCGACGCAGGAATCTGTGGCCACCAGCGTCGTGATGGTGAAGGAAGAGATGGAGAAGCGGCAGGAAGGTCCTGAGCGTGATGCCGATCGTCCAACTCAGGTCACCGTTGGCACGGGGGTCGTGGATCAAGAGCAGTTTGAAGTGGCGATTCACGGTCTCGCCGCGGACAACGATCGTTTGTCCAAGCAAATAGCTGGTCTGGAAGAGCACAACCGGATTGTGACGGCTAAATTGCAAACGGCGATGGCACATGTCGCAAAAGCGATTGAGCAGAGCCCGGAACGCTTGGTGGCGCGCGAGGCCGACATGGCGAGAAAACATCAATTAGTGCCGGTTGTTGATAATCGATCGAGCACCCAGTCGCAGCCGTTTCTGTTCTGGGTCACCTTCAGCGAAGGAACGACTCAGGAGAGTATTGATCAATGGCTGAATGGGATGAAAGGTCATAAAGGCGCTCAGAACGAAGGCTGGCAAGAGGTACAGATCCTTCCTCCCCCAGTCCCGCCTGATCTTTTCTTGGAGCAAATCAGAGGGGAAAAAATCATTAAAGAGGCTCGGCTCAATCACTAGGCAGGGCCGTCAATGGCTGTTGCGTTGTATTATTCTCGCGGCAGCCTGCTTATGTCCAACCATGAGATTGATGGGGAGTCAAGTGATGCCAGAGTGGACATATTGGCGCTGGGATCATGAACTTTTGTCCGTTGAGTCAGGAAAGATGTACTGAGTAACATGACGCTCATAAGGCACGGGCAACAGCAGGTGATTTGCGGTTCATGGACGCACCGAACAGATCGAAATTCTCTATAGGATAATCAACCAGTCTTCATTCACCTCACAAACCGACTGATGACTCGGTCAGCCAGTCGATGAACGTGTAAGAAAGGACAAGACATGAGAATCGCGCAGGTGTCGCCGCTGTGGGAAAGCGTTCCACCCAAGCTGTATGGGGGGACTGAAAGAATTGTGTCGTACATTACAGAAGAATTGGTTGCGATGGGGCATGATGTGACACTGTTCGCCAGCGGCGATTCAGAAACCAGCGCCAAGCTGGAGGCGATTTGCCCGCAGGCACTGCGATTGAACACCGGCATCTTCAACCGAGATGCTCCGTTGATTATGCAGCAGGAGCGAGCGCTTGGAGTGAGCGGCAACTTCGATATCGTGCATTCCCATCTCGATTTTCTTGGGTTTCCGGTTGCACGTCGAAATGCAGTCCCGATGGTGACTACCTTACATGGTCGTCTGGATCTCCCGGAGCTGGAGCCGATCTTTCGCGAGTTCAGCGAAATGCCGCTGGTCTCCATTTCGGCGTCCCAACGCCGGCCACTCCCTTGGGCCAACTGGGCTGGGACTATCCACCATGGACTGCCCCGCAATCTCTATTCGTCCCACCAAAAAAGTGATGGGTATCTAGCGTTTTTAGGTCGAATCTCGCCTGAAAAGCGCCCTGATCAAGCGATTGAAATCGCCAAACGGTCCGGTATTCCGCTGAAAATGGCGGCAAAAGTCGACCCTGCGGATCGGGTGTACTTTGAGGCCGCGGTTGAACCATTGCTCAAGCACCCATTGATCGAATTCGTTGGGGAAATATCCGATGCCGAAAAGAACGATTTTGTCGGAAACGCCATGGCATTGGTCTGTCCCTATGACTGGCCGGAACCTTTCGGACTGGTTTTGATCGAAGCTCTCGCCTGTGGAACGCCGGTGTTGGCGTATCGACGGGGATCCATTCCGGAAATCATCGATCATGGGGTGACGGGTTTTGTGTGTGAAACGGTGGATGAGATGGTCGAGGCGGTGGCACAGCTGCCTCTCATTGAACGCCGACGCTGTCGAGCGTCGTTCGATGAGCGATTTACTGCCGACCGGATGGCGCGTGACTATGTCGCCTTGTACGAACGGATTCTTGAAGGGGTCGCCGTCCAAGCTGCGGCACACAAAGTGAACGGAGGAGGCCGACATGTCTGATGCAGCCGCTGACTTGCGAGAGGTTCCCTCTACGGCTCGCCGTGGCCAGGGGTGGGAGTTAGTCAAAACGAGGAATTTTGGATTCCTGTTTGCCGGTCAGACGATCTCTCAGATCGGCGACAGCCTCAATAAAGTGGCGTTGCTGTGGTTTGTCTATGAGATGACCGGGTCGGCGCTCAAGATGACGGTGGTGGGATTGCTCCAAACTCTTCCACCCTTGCTTTTGGGGCCGCTGATCGGTGTGTATTTAGATCGTGTTCGCAAGAAGCCGGTGATGATCGGGGTGGATCTCCTTCGGACCTTAATGGTCCTCCTCATTCCGGTGCTCTATGCGACGGGAGGGTTAACGCTTGATCGGCTCTACATGTTGGTATTTGCCACAGCGATTTTTTCAACGGTCTTTGGGCCGGCTTTGACTTCTGCTGTTCCCTTGATCGTGGCAAAGGATCGATTAGTGGCAGCCAATGCACTCATGCAAACCACGACGAACGTAGGCATGTTAGTTGGGCCTGCCGTCAGTGGTCTTGGGATCGCGCTCATCGGAGCCCAGAATGTGCTCTACGTCGATGCGGCCACGTTTTTTATCTCTGCACTCTGTTTGTTCCCTATTCGAATGTACGAAACGCTTGATCGCAGCCGCGTAGCCGGGAATGGGTTGACGAGCGGTATTACCGATGACTTGCTGGCAGGCTTCCGATTCGTGTTTGTGGAACAAAAGACCGTGTTGATGCTGATGTTGACGGCGACGCTGTATAGCGTCGGAATCAGCGCCTTCATTTTTCTGCTGCCGGTTTTTGCGAAAGAGGTCCTGGGTGTGGGGCCGGTCCAACTTGGTTGGTTGTGGTCGGCGCTCGGTGTGGGGATGTTGCTGGCATCGCTCAGTCTGACGTCGGTGACACAGGGAGATGTCTCGTGGCGCCTGCGGTTTATGTCGGGCGCGTTAGCGATCGGTGGGCTTGCGGTTGCGGCGCTTGGGTTCCTTGATGCGCCAGTCGCGGCCGGTGTGCTGATCGCCGTGATTGGAGGCAGCACAGCCATGTTTACCCCGTTAGTGTGGACCATGCTGCAGGAGTTGACGCCAACGCATCTCCTTGGTCGAGTCTTTACGAGCTTTGCCACAGGAGGGATGGCCGCATCGATGGCCGGAATGGCTGGCTTTGGATGGGCGGCCGATACGGTTGGCCCGGCGACGTGCCTTGGAGGTATTAGCCTCATTCTGCTCATGACTGCCGCGAGCGCGTGGTTGTTCAGCTTCTACAAGTCACACGCACAGAGTCTGGTCGTTCCCTCTCAGGGTTCTTTAGCCGCGTAGCCCATCAGCGCCACCTCTCACGACAAAGTCTGTAACGTGATCGTCCGACAGCCCCCCTGAGATTCAGGGGGGGCTGTCCGCTCTGTGCAGATGACAGAGCCACTACCACCAGTTACAATGTTCCGGGCCATTCGAGGGAATACGATTTATCTGGAGGGATTTACGCATGGCTATATTAGCTCGAACACCGATGGTGTTGAGCGTCAGTATGTTCTTGGTGACGGCGCTCGGTACCTATCCTGCGTTCTCCGAGCCACAAGAAAAAGAAGCTGTGACGGAAAAGCCTTCTCCGCAAGCGCCGTCTGTTTCTGAAGGGCAACCCAGTCTACCCAAAGCACCGACGGAGCCCAAGCCACAGCCGCAACCGGCGCCTCCCACAAAGGCAGACTCATCGACGGATCACAAAGAGACCGTACCGGAGAAACCTGCCTCACGTCAGCCGCAGGCTCCGCCCGTTTCCGACGGTCAATCTGCTCCGCTCAAGCCATCCACGGATGCCAAACCACCGACTCAATCGACTCCCGCGACAAAAGCAGACTCGTCCACCGATCGCAAGGAGCCGGTGCCGGAGAAGCAGGGTTCGCGCTCTCAACAGTCTGCGCCTGCTGCCGAGGGTCATGCTGCTCCGCACAAACCAATCACGGAACCTAAGCTGCAGCCTCAGCCTGCTCCTGCGACAAAAGGCGATATACCGCTGTCTCCGTCCGAGCAGGAAATCAAAGAAAAAGAGCTTGGCAGAAAGACATTGGGTTCGCTGATCCTCTCAGTCAAACTTGCGCTCATGGGGGATGCGCGAGTGTTCCATTACGAGATTGAGGTGGAGGATGAAAAACAAACGGTGACGTTGAGCGGGCGGGTATCGAGTGACGATGAGAAGGCGGCCGTCGCGGAGGTCGCGCAGGCAGTCCAGGGTGTGAAAACCGTCATCAATAAGCTTGTCGTGGATAAAGACTTGGCAAAAGCGCTGCTGAAGAAGCAAGATGAGACGCTGACCGCCTTGATCAAAGAACGCTTCGCGAAAAGCGCCACCTTGAAGGCAGCGAACTTTGAGGTGAAGACGGAGGGCGGCGTGGTCCAGCTCTACGGAACTGTGCGTTTCCAAGTCCTCGCATTCGAGGCAGCAGAGGCGGCCCGTCAGATACCGGGGGTCCGTGCAGTGAATACCGAGAAAATACGGCTGGAGGGCGAGGGCTGATGCAGGGCCGTCCCGGTTCCTTGGCCTGTTCCACTCCTTCGGCAGAGAATGCAGAGGGTCGCTCCATCGCGACTCGTCCGCTCCTCCTGACTCGTGATTTCGGACTGGTCTGGTGGGGGCAGCTCATTTCGCAGATCGGGGATGGTGTCTCCAGACTCGCCCTGTTGTGGTTCGTCTACGCGGTCACCGGATCCCCCCTCAAGACCTCTGTGATCGGTCTGTTGCAGACGATCCCACCGATTGTTCTTGGGCCGATCATCGGTGTCTATGTCGATCGGTTTCCGAAAAAAGTCCTGCTGATCACAAGCGATGTACTGCGCGCGGTTTTGCTTGGACTGATTCCCTGCCTCATCCCCGTGGAATCGTTCACCGTATCGGTATTGTTTGTCCTGGTGTTTCTCCATGCTATTTCCACGGCGGTATTTGGTCCGGCGATGACGGCCGCCATTCCGGAGTTTGTCCCCAAAAAGAAATTTACCGCCGCCAATGCGCTTCTTCAAGGTACGACGAGTCTCGGTATTATTTTTGGTCCGGCGTTGAGCGGTCTTGGCATTGCTGCGTACGGCTCCCAGGAGGTGCTTTGCATCAATGCTGCGACGTACCTAATCTCCGCCGCATGCCTCATGCTGGTTCGTTTTTCCACATCCGCCGCAAGCTCCCCCAAGGAGTCGTCTGCTCCGACCATGCTGCAGGATCTGATCGAAGGATTTCGTTATGGCGTGGTCACGAAACCGGTCTTGTTACTCCTTACTGGCACGGCCGCGCTCTATACGTTCGGTACGAGTGCCTTGACGGCGCTGTTTCCGGTTTTCGCCAGGAAGATGCTTGGGTTAGGACCGGTCGAGGTTGGGTATTTGTGGTCGGCCCTTGGCGTTGGATTACTCCTGACGTCGATCGGACTGTTGTGGGTGACGGATTGGACAGTCAAGGATCGTATGCGGCTGATTATCGCCGCGAGTGTGTTGAGCGGTCTCGCTCTGAGCAGCCTGATATGGACGCCTGATCCGTATGTCGCCGGCCTGGTGATGGGTCTGATCGGGTGCGGAATGGGAGTGTTTACCCCGATTGCATGGGGGATCATTCAAGAGATGGCGCCAAGTCATATGATCGGTCGAGTGCTAGGACTTTACGGGACGGGTGCCATGACCGCCGCCATCGGAGGGATCTCTGCGTTTGGCTGGATCACGGAACAGCACGGCTCGGAAACCAGTGTGCTCGGGATCGGCCTGATGTTGTTGATCACGGGGCTCGTGGCCGCACGGATGAGTCGAGCGAGTGACAAATTCGAAGGGAACCATTCATGAACGATGTGATTCGATGGAACAATCAATTTTATATCCGTGCGGAATCCTCTCTGGCGGAGGACCGGACGGAAGTCTTAAAGCAAGGTGAAACTTTCGCGGTGTTCGATCGATACGGTGATATTCATGAAGTGTTGCCTGGTCCGCAAGGTCTCTATCATGAAGGGACACGATTCCTTTCTCGATTCGAGTTGTCACTCGGTCCGTATCAGCCGATGCTGCTCAGTGCATCGGTCAAGGAAGACAATGCGCTGTTTACGGTCGACGTGACCAACACCGATCTGACGCTGGACGGGACACATCCTGTCCCGCGAGGAACGCTCCATCTGTGTCGGACGCGCTTTCTGTGGAATGGGACCTGGCATGAGCGTATCCATGTTCGGAACTATGGAATGGTGAAACTCCCCATCTCGCTCAAGATCACGATCGATGCGGATTTTGCCGATCTCTTTGAGGCCCGAGGCCATCGTCGGCCGCGTCGTGGACGACGGCTCAACACGATTCGCTCAAAAACCGGATTGGTGTTCGGATACAAGGGACTGGATGAGACGATCCGTCGAACGCATGTCCGATGCTCTCCGGCGCCGAAACTGGTGACGGCAAATGGATTCAGTATTGAGTCGAGCGTTCCCTCGCAGGCCGGGAGAACCTGGGAGATTGCCGTGTCTTGCGAAATCGAACCGCAACGGAACCGGGTCGTACTCTCCTATGATCATGCCCAACGCGAGGCCGGCCGCTCGTTGAAGAAATCCAAAGCTCACGATGCTCATGTGTATACCTCGAACGAACAATTCAATGACTGGTTGAACCGATCGATCGCCGACCTCCACATGTTGATCTCGGAAACGCCGCAGGGGCCGTATCCCTATGCAGGAGTCCCGTGGTTCAGCGTCCCGTTTGGTCGGGATGGGATCATTACCGCGCTGCAGATGCTCTGGATGAATCCTGCGCCTGCGCGAGGGGTTCTCGGGTATCTGGCCGCGACTCAGGCCACGGAGGATCGTCCGGAACAAGATGCGGAGGTCGGAAAAATTCTGCATGAAACACGGCAAGGAGAGATGGCAGCGCTCGGAGAAATCCCATTCGGGAAATACTATGGGAGTGTCGATGCGACCCCGCTCTTCATCATGCTGGCAGGAGCCTACTATGAACGTAGCGGCGACATTCGTTTTCTAAAAACACTGTGGCCTCATATTCAGCAGGCGTTGCAATGGATCGATCGGTACGGAGATCCAACGGGTACCGGCTTCACGACCTATGCGCGGCAGTCTCCGACGGGGCTCGTCCATCAGGGATGGAAAGATTCGTATGACTCGATCTTTCATGCCGACGGAACAGCCGCGGAGGGGCCGATTGCGCTCTGCGAGGTGCAGGCATACGTCTATCGCGCCAAGCGAGCGGCGGCGGACCTCGCGAGAGTGCTGGGGGAGACCGATCAAGCCGATCACTTGGAGGGTGAAGCCGAATCGCTTCGCGTGCGGTTCGAACGAGCTTTTTGGCAAGATGCCCTCGACTCCTATGCCCTGGCCTTGGATGGGAAAGGACGCCCGTGTCGGGTCCGCTCGTCGAACGCAGGCCACTGCCTGTATGGCGGCATTGCAAGCAAGGAGCGTGGAGTGCGCACCGCACGAACGTTGTTGCGCGAGGAGTTTTTCAGTGGATGGGGCATTCGAACCATTGCGACGTCGGAGGCCCGATATAACCCGATGTCGTACCATAATGGGTCGGTCTGGCCTCATGACAACGCCATCATTGCGGCCGGCATGGCGGCTTATGGCTATAAGCAAGGCGCCATGAAGATTTTGACCGGGCTCTTCGACGCCAGCTTGTTTCTCGATCTCCATCGGCAGCCGGAATTATTCTGTGGATTCTCTCGGCGCTCAGGTGAGAGTCCGACACTCTATCCGACGGCCTGTTCACCTCAGGCCTGGGCAGCCAGCGCTGGGTTTCAGGCCTTGCAAGCCTGCTTAGGTTTGCAGATTGATGGAACACGAGGTCTCGTGCAGTTTGTGCGTCCCATTCTTCCGCCGTTTCTGGAACGTGTCGAACTGCTGAATCTCTCAATCGGCACCGCACGTCTAGACCTCGTACTCGATCGTCATCAGAACGAGGTTGCACTGAGGGTCGCCCGCCGAACCGGCGAGGTAGACGTCGTACTCATCGTCTGATCGAATGTGTCTTCTTGACGAAGCTATTTTTCCGGTATTCACAGGCGCACATTCATTCGTGGATGGATCAGTGTAGGCGAAGTTCATGAGATGCCATTTAACCCAGATTCCACAGTGGTTTTGGTTAGACTAAACAGCCAAATGTTCTTGCAGTCACAGGAGGTTTGGCATGCGAATTCGTCGCCCCCTGGCATCACCGCTCTACCCAAAGATCGGCTCTGCGTGTACGGATCATCCCATCACCGTGTGGGCAGGGACTGTTCTGCTCCGACCGTATTGCAAACTATTCGGCCTGCAGGCCGGGCTCATGCCGCTGCTTGGGCCTTTCGCCAGATCTTCAGCAATCAGATTTCAGTTTAATCCGAACGGCTCTTGCGAGGCGCGTGCAATAATAGAGACCACGGCTGTCAGCTCGTGGCGCTTTATGGCGACAGGCCTGGCGCGAGAGGCGTAGGGGTAAATTCCTGTGCGGAGGGTGCCATAAAAAACACACGAGTTTCTGAACGGCCGTTGATCCACCCAATAATCGAGCCCTTTCAATCATTCATTCACACCGAAGCGTCCGGTGGGATTCTGTTACTACTCGCCACATTTGTCGCGATGATCTGGGCCAATTCCCCCTGGGCAGCGAGCTACGATGAGTTTTGGAGTACTCCCGTCAGCCTGGCGTTTGGAGTTTCAACGCTGAAAGAGACTTTACGCCAATGGATCAACGACGGGCTGATGGCCATGTTTTTTTTCGTCATCGGATTGGAAATCAAGCGTGAGATCTTGGTTGGAGAGTTGGCTTCATGGCGGCAAGCCGCGTTACCGCTTGCCGCTGCATTGGGCGGGTCAGCCGTTCCTGCATTACTTTTCACGGTATTCAACGCAGGTACGGAAGGGGCAAAGGGCTGGGGTGTCCCAATGGCAACCGACATCGCTTTCTCACTGGGCATCCTGTCGTTAGTCGGTGCGCGCGTTCCTCTAGCCCTGAAAGTATTCTTAACAGCGTTAGCCATTGCTGATGATCTTATGGCCGTATTGGTCATTGCGCTGTTCTATACATCGACGATTTCCTGGCTAAGCCTTGGGCTTGGAGCGGTCTTTCTCATACTGCTCATCGGTGCGAATTGGGCCGGAGTACGACACCTGCTCGTGTATTCGGTCTTTGGGATCGGAGGACTCTGGCTGGCGTTTCTCTTGTCAGGCGTGCATGCCACTGTCGCAGGTGTGATTGCGGCGATGACAATCCCCGCACGTTCACGATTGACGGGGCCTGAGTTTGTTGAGAAGGGAAAGGGGCTACTCCGGCGGTTCGAACAGGTTTTATCGCCGGACCAACCCCCATTGGCCAATCGGGAACGACATCAGATTGCTCGCCGTATAAAGAACGCCGTCGCGCATGTCGAGACACCCTTACTGCAATTGGAACATGCGCTACATCCATGGGTGATACTCGTGATTATGCCGGTATTCGCACTCGCCAATGCCGGCATATCATTTGATGCTGACATTAGTGCGATGCTTCTTGATCCTATAGCGCTGGGTGTGGGTGTTGGTTTACTCCTGGGGAAACCGATCGGTATTTTGCTCTCGTCTTGGGTGGCGATCCGTGGCGGACTGGCCACCATGCCCGAGGGTGTCTCCTGGGGGCAACTCGGGTCCGTTGGAGTGATGGCTGGGATTGGTTTCACCATGTCCCTATTCATCGCAGGATTGGCTTTTCCCCAGGGACCTGCCTTGGTGGCGGCCAAGGCCGGCACCCTGATCGCCTCAGCGATGGCTGGACTCACCGGATGGGTATTGCTAAGACATATTCAGAAAACCAAAGGAAATAAGGAATGATCATGCCGTGTGTGACGTAGCCTTCTTCCAGGCGTGTACGCACATAACAGGGGGCCTCATGTCTGAGGGGCTAAGTTATGGGATTTAATATGACCAGCAGATCGCCTTCCTGCAGCCGTGCTCCCTCTTGGATCTCAATCATCGAAACGACGCTGTTCCCTCGATACACTCTTAGTACGATCGAGGGTCTAAGGTCGGTCGCGGTCTTGCCGACTTCCTCCGTGCGTACTAGACGTTCAAGGAGATTGACACGGCCTCCGGCAGTCAACAAGTCTTCCAAGTAGTGGACCATATGCGATTGTTCGACGGCGGCGGCCAGTGTGTAGCCGCCGAACGTGGAAGGGGCCACCACGCTGCTCGCTCCTCCTTGGCGAAATAATTTGATGTTTTCCTCTTCCTTGGCACTGACGATAATGCGAATGGAAGGATTGAGATGTCGTACGGTTAGAAGCACTAAGACACTCGTGTCATCTCGACCGGCTGCGATAATGATGGCTTTCGCACTCTCGATCGCTACGTCTTTCAAAATGGCTTCCTGGGCGCAATTTCCTTGAAGCGCCACCACCCCGTAATCGGTTGCGGCTCGTGCTCTGATCTCGTCCTGCTCGATCACGACGATCTTCCCAGGTTCGGTTCCTTTCGCTAAAAGTTCCTTCACTGCCGCTGCTCCCGTGTTGCCGAAACCGCAGACGATGATATGTTCGTGCAGACTTGCTTTCAACACAGTCATACGGTAGTCCTCCATGTAGCGGCGGATGACGAGCTGGTAGGCGGTGCCTAAGAACATGAGCCAGATAACGATGCGTACCGGTGTCACGACGAGCGCATCGATGAGTCTGGATTGGGAAGTGACCGGCGTGATGTCCCCGTATCCCACCGTCGTAATCGTGACCATCGTGAAATACACGACGTCGACGAACGACACGTCTCCATCGTGATGATCGACTAGGCCTGCACGATCAAACCACAGAATAACGATGACCGTGCACAACAGCAGTGCGACGATACCGAGCCTCAAGAGGATTCTTCTGACCGGCAGTAGGTCGGACGGTGTGTGAAGAATACGCGCCGTCGGTGATCGATGAGTCGGTGGTTGCATGCGGTCGTCTACAGTAACAAGCTGCGTCAGGTGAGTCAAAGACGACCCGAGTTTCCGTGGAGCTCGGTGGTTGTCATGTCGACGCCTCTTGCGATGAAGAACGTGAATGGTCCGCGCGTGCGTATGGTCGGCGTCGAGCGACTCTCGAGTTTGGCGTGGTCATTGGCGTGGTCAATGGTGCCGTCGTGTACTCGTTTGCGGTACGTGGTCATCAATAAGGCTCCTCGCGGCTCCCTCAGCTCGATCACAGCGTTGAGCAAGATCGTGTCATGTGGGGCCTGCTCATCTCGTGACCGCGAGAATCATCGAAAAGAGTAGGAGGTGTTGATCTCGTGCAACACCCGGTACGTGTAGCGAAAGGTTTCTTCCCGAGAAGAAACCACCTCCTATGCCGGTCGATTCGTCATATCGGTACTCCATTCGGAGTAATGCTGATCGCCAGGTATTGGTCCACTTGTATTCGAGGGTGGTGGTCACTGCTTTCAAGAGTTGCTCAGACCCTGTCAGTCGGCCATTGCGATCCCAATAGAGTTCTGGGCGTAAGGCGAGACTCCAAGGACCGTGGACATTCCAGTGGGCATACAACGCTCCGCCCGTCCAGAAGGTACGAGGGTGGCCAGAAAGCTCCGCGGCGTTTTCCGTACCGATATCGTATGCCACGGCCAGCGTCAGCGGCCCCTCTTTCCATTCGATGATGCTGTCGGAAAACAACCGCCAAAATTCGATGGCCGTGTTGGACTGATCTGGGCCATAGTACAAGTTTTGTGTGAGTGTCAGGCGGGCTGTGGGTGTCCAGACCAACTGAGAGCCGTAACTTGGCTGATTATTGATATGAGACAGATAGCTGTAGCCATTAAGGATGTAGAGGCCGACCTGCATCGACGGATTGATTGGATAGGTCGCGCCGAGGCCGAACATGAAGTAGGGAGCATTATCGGCCATATATGACCGAGTATAATTGAGATTGTTTTTGGCGTAGATCGACTGGTAGCCGATGTAGCTGTTGAACAATCCCGCCGTCAGCGTGAGGCCGTTGCCGACCGGGGCAAGATACGACACATTGGCCCGAGAAACGTGTCGCAAGCTGTCGGCTCCGGTCAGCGGCTTGTCGCGCCCAGGTATCGAAACGGGGACAAGACCCTCCGTATCATCTCCTCCTTGAACGCCAACCTCCAACCCAAACCGAGATCCCGGTGTCGGAACCTTGCGCACATACGCCATAACCATATTGAGAACCGGTTCATTGACCTGAACAGTGGTGGTCTTGCTCCGCCAACGGTTCTCCTGAGGGAAATTGAAATCGACGGCATAGGCGCTATCGAGGATGCCTCCATAGCGCCAGGCGCCCGTGTCCGATCGCGATTCTTCAGCGAAGGCAGGCGCAGGAGCCATGCAAAGAAACAGCAGGGAGATCCTTAAGACGATTCCGGCTCTCATGGTGTAGCCGAAGGTGAGGAGGTGCTGACGGTAATATGACCGTCCTTGATATGAATATCCCGTTGCGCATAGGGAATCTCGACTCCATGCTCGCGGAATTTCCGGCTGATGGCGTAGTTCAACTCGCTTCGAAGGACTCCCGGACGGTTCGTGTAGTCCCGTGTCCATACTCTCAGAATGAAGTGCAAGGAGCTCTCTCCAAACTCTTGAAACAACACGTCGGGCTTGTTCTCTTTGAGCACTCCGGCATGGGCATCGGCAACTTCCAACAAGAGGGTCCGAACCCTCTCAGGGTCTTCACGATAGGATACGCTCACAGGGAAATTGAATCGCACGTTTCGTGTCGTGTAGCTCCAATTCGTGATTTTTGACGATACGAACTCGGAGTTGGGAATAATGATGGCGATGTTGTCGTTCGTGACGACGGTGGTGGCACGTGCCGCGATGTCAACCACATCTCCGTTCACATGTCCGACTTCGATACGGTCGCCGATTTTGATCGGGCGTTCAAAGAGAATGATCAAGCCGCTGACGAGATTGTTCGCGATGGTTTGCAGGCCGAATCCCACGCCGATGCCTACCCCACCGGCCAGAACCGTAATCGTGCTCAAGTCGATGCCAACTGTTTGGACGATGACCATGAACCCGACGGTCACGACGGCATTGCGGGCGATCGTGCCCGTGGCCTGCCGCACACCGATATCGATCCGACTGTTGGCGAGCAACGTCAAGACGATCCAGTCCTTGAGTTTATTCGTCAACCACAGCATCAGGCCAAAAATAAAAAGCAGGTATAACAGCGTCCAGAGTGTCACCAGAGTGGTTCCGGCGCTGAAGAGCGGAATACTCAACCAGCCTCTGATCGACTCCCATCCGTCAAGCAGCGTATTCATCAGCGTCTCCTCGTTCTGTTGAAACATGCGGTGCATCGATTCCGGCATTGCCCTTGAAGCAGTGGTCACGAATTACGCCGGACGGAACGGCCAGAAGACCGGGATTAATAGGGTCGCCAATAACCAGAATACGATGTTCAGGAGCGTTCCGACACGGACAAAGTCGGCAAACTTATATCGGCCTGGCCCATAGATCAGCGTGTTTGTTTGATAGCCTACCGGAGTCATGAAACTTGCTGAGGCAGCGAAGGTAATCGCCATCAAGAACGGGCGAGGGTCCAAACCCAGCGACTGTGCCGCAGCGATGGCAATGGGGGCGAGAAGCGCGGCTGTGGCGTTGTTCGACATCGTTTCCGTCAGCAACGACGTCACGAAATAAAATGCCGAGACGAGCGCGACCGGACCCCAGACCCCCACGGTGGCGATCAGCCAGTTGGACAGCAACGTTGCGGCGCCGGTCTTTTCTAAGGCGATCCCCAACGTGAGCACTCCGGCCAGTAAAAAAATGATTCTCCATTCGATGGCCTCATAGGCCTCTTGCATGGTCAGGCAGCCGGTCAGCACCAGCAGGACGCAGCCGGAGATGGCACTGACCACGATGGGGACGAGGTTCAGCGCGGCAGTTCCCACGACACCGACGACGATCGTGAGTGCGATCAGGAGTTTCTGGGTTCGAAAGGTCGGCAGCATGTCGGAGATCATCACAAAGGCGGGACTGTCACGAAGACGAGGCAGAGAGTCTTTTCGCGCTTTGATCAGCAATACATCGCCGCCGCGTAAGACGCGCGTGTTTAAATTATCATGGACCACAGTTCCATTGTGCCGAATGGCCAGGACGGTCGCGCCGAAGTTATCTCGAAATCTGATTCCTTTCAGGGACCGTCCGTCCAACACGGAATAGGGGGCGATGACCGCTTCGATCAGTTGTGTGTGATCGGATTCCAAATCCTTATCCTGCCATTTCATCTCAGGTTTGAGTACGATCCCGACCCGCTCCTGTAGGTGCTTGATCTTGGCGACGTTGCATCGAACTAGCAGGACGTCCCCCGCTTGCAGGACGGTGAGGGGATCCGGAGACAGCAGTTTGCCGGCGCCGCGACGAACCTCCAGAATATCGAGCTCAATGTCTTTTACCAGCGGACAGTCCGCGATCGTGGTGCCGACGGACTCCGCATTCTGGAGTAGGACGATCTCCGTGAGATACTCATCCATGCTGAAGTGTTGTGTTAGGTCGCTGGCTGCTCGCCGGTCCGGAATCAAACGGATGCCGACGATCAGCATGTACAGGGTTCCTGCGGCGAAAAACACCAAGCCGAGCGGCGTCATTTCGAACATGCCGAGCCCCGGCTGTCCATACCGTTCAGCGATGGAGCTGACGAGAATATTGGTCGAGGTGCCGATCAGCGTGCAGACGCCGCCGAACATGGAGGCGAAGGACAGCGGCATGAGGAGCTTCGAGGGACCGACACGGGCCTCATGGGCCATGCCGATGACGACCGGCATCAGCATGGCCACCGCGGCGGTGTTGTTGATGAATGCGGAGATGACTCCAATGGCGATCATCATGGTCGGCAACATAATCGCCATACCACGACGGCTAAGCCTGGTGAGTCCTGACCCGATGCGATTCATTGCGCCGCTTTTGACGAGCCCGGCGCTGAGTATCAACATGGCGCCGACCGTCACGGTCGCCGTGTTGCTGAACCCGGCCAGGCCTTCTTCAGGAGTCACGATCCCACTGAGCAGCAAGACGGCGATGATGATCAATCCTACGACATCGACCGGAAGCTTTTCCGTGACGAACAGGATCACCGCCGACAGCACGACGAGCAGCACGGCCATCATTTCAATCGACATGGTTGAGACCCTCGGTGTTCCAAGAATACTGCTACCTGATGGATACCATGGCGTATGACGTCCACGCCAGGTCTGCAACTAAGAGGAGTTTGCATGCCGCCCACGGCGAATAGCCTATTTCTAGGCATGCAGTCGGCCGAATCAAGACGGCGTCGTTTGTGATGCTGCTCGACCAACGCTGATCACGATTGAGGTGCTTCGTCGCCTGATCTCGGACGTTGAGCTTGCCCGAACAGCGTTCCTAATCCATCAATGCGGATGCCCGGAGCGCGATAGGTCTTGGGCAGATACTCATCTGGAATCGCCGTCTTATTGCCGTCTCGAATCTGGGCGTAGTGCGGCGACATGATTTCAACGCCGGCTTCATGAAACTTGTCTTGAATGTTCTGGTGCAGCTCCGCATAAATGGTCGCCATGCGATTCGGCTCATTCGTGTACGCGTTGATCTCGTAGGTCACATAGAAGTCGTTCAGTGCGGTCTGCAAGACAAACGATTCTGGCTTTGGAAGGACGTGCGTCGTTGCGCGGGCCGCTTCGATCAGGAGCTCATGAATTTTGCGCCAAGGGACATCGTAGCTGATCGTCACGCAGGTGTTCAGAATCAAGCCTTGATCGCGGGCGCAGGCGCTGAAGTTGATGAGATGGCTCCCAAGCACCATGGCGTTGGGGATGGTGACATCCACGTTCTTGATAGTGCGTATGCGTGTCACGAGCAACGTTTTGACCATCACGTCGCCGGTCGTGTCGGCGATCTTGACGCGGTCGCCGATTCCAAACGGCCGCATATACGTTAAGACCACTCCGGCGATGATGTTGCCGAAGGCAGCGGCCGATCCCAACGAAATAAGGAGTCCAAGAAAGACACTGATGCCGCGGAATCCTTCGGATTGTGATCCGGGAATATAGGGGAAGCAGGCGATGGTGGCAAAGACGATCACCAGGAATCGAATGATCTTATAGGTCGGCTCCGCCCATTCGCGGTAGAATCCGGAAAATGAGATATTGCCCCGCCTGACCCCGTCAAAGACGACATGGATTAGCTTGATGATGTAGTGGGTCACGATGACAATGACGACGATCGAGACCACGTCAGGGATGTAGATAGTAAAGGCCTGCCCGATGGCCTGAAGCGTGCTCAGGACGGCCGTGAGCAAGGACATGGAAATGCCGTGGGTCCAAGGAAAAATGCCGAGGACACTGGTGAGATAGATGTACAGTAGGGTCGCCGTTGCGGCAAAACGGATAGTTTTCATGATGCCGGTGAGTGCTGCGGCGATCTGATCGGACGACAACAGTTCTACGCGCTGAATCTTAATCGCACGCACGACGGTTCCTTGCCAGGCCTCGATCTTGTCGTAGATCTTGGGGAAGATCTTGCTAAACAACAAGAGTAGGATGACCAAGATGGATGTATCGAGGATCGCCAGGCCGATATTGACGATGAGTGATCGAAGCGTAAACTTCTCGTGCCCGGTGACCAGCGAGGATTGCACTTTCTGGGCATAGCCTTGTGCAAGCTCCCGTCGCGTCTTTCCGGTCGGCGCCGCATCGCGATCCGTCACGGCCATGACGACCATCTCGCCGTAGACGAGTTCGCTCGTCGTTTCTCGATCGACGGCCGTAATGGGATAGATTTTGACGAGGGGATCGTTGGCCAAACGCACGAGTCGCTCGGCAATCGCGTGCGCCCGTTCCTGCGGAGTAAACGCGCCGATTGTATCGTAGATGAAAAAGAGTGTCTGTTCGTCGAAGACGACCGGTGCCCCAGTGGGCTGTGCAGAGATGGGGTGGCTGATAGAAGGAACCGGCGTCTGTGTCTCAGCCAGGGAGAGCCCCGATGTGAGCATGGAGGCCAGCAGGAGACATGTCGAGATCTTGTGTGATGCCATATAGACCAACTACGTATTCCGAATGTGTTCTCGTCCTGCCGGACGCGGAGCGCAATTAACAGTGTTTCAGCAGGAGAATATCACACCATTTCATCTCGACAAAGTGAATCACCGGTGTGCGAAGCGCATCTCGTGCGACGTATGTCTGTGAACACAGAATCGCGAGATCTGTGAAGTGCGGATAGCCTATCGGGATGAACATGAATCATGTGCGATGGAGTGGTGGCTCTACAAGGTAGTTTTCCACAGCGTGAGCTGTTGATGGTGATCCGGTATGTTCCAGCGAGGACCCTGCTGTTGAACTTGAGATTCCCCGTCGCTTGCTACGGGGATCCTCGTCTCTGGTACCCTCTGGCGCACGGAGCGTGGCACATCTCCCGCCATATTGCGTTTCCGGTGAACTGTGCCAAGGCGCTGCTGGATGAGGAGGTCACCGCGGTTATCCGGGACACGGCGGCAGCGATTATGGATCGGCTTCCGATCGAGAGGGAAATGATCGGAACAGACAGGGAGCGTAGTCATCTACTTTGCCGTGCTCATCCGAAAATGGCGCCAGGAGGGATTGGGCAGATATTCAAGAGCTTCATGGCCCGGGAAATCTTTCGCCGGAAACCGCCGTTAAACGAGTGCTGTGGGGCGGAGAGTGTTGAGCCGACTGGTACGATATGGCGACGGTAGGAGAATGAGCGATCTGGAAGATGGTCAAGCGGTATGTGCCAGCTGGACAATTGCGGTGAATCTCGCAGGCTGCTCAAACGTGTCGCTAAGCGCGGCTGCAGCAAGCGAAGAGCCGAGTCGTTGTTTCCGTTACCCGCCCTTTCCTCAGTTGCTCAAGTACCTTCTCTCCGGGGAGTACGTGGGGTACGTTGAAGGTCTGAGCGATGTGGGAACAAAACTGGGTGAACTCTTCGGCGGCCTGCTGAAGTCAGACACGGGCTCCTCGCACCACGAGCACAGAGCAGGGGGCGTGTCTCAGCAGACTTTCGGACACGCTGCCGAGATAGAGCCGCTCGCTCTTCGTCAAATCACGAGAGCCGATCACCAGCAGCTGGTCATGGCTAGTCTCGATATGTTTCACGATAGTCTCGATCACATGGTCCATGTGGACCTGAGTGACAACCGAAAAGCCACCTTTGATGAACTCACCCCGTAGGGCATCGACCAACCTGGTGGCCCGTTCCATCACGGGTCCTTTCAATTCGGCCAGTTGCGATTCGGAGAGATAGCGTGCCGCGAAGTCCGTCACGGGACTCTCCACAGAGGTCAGGATCGTGACGGTGGCGGATTCCGGCAGTATGTGGGATCGAAGAAACCGGGCTGCAGCACGTGATGGCTTGGAGTCGTCCACGGCGATGGCCACGCGGAGCAATGTGGTCATGGGTTGTTTCACAACCAATAGGGGACAGGGAGCTGTCGCGGCCACCTGGCGAGAGACACTCCCGAGCAAGAATCCTTGAATGTCGCTCAGGCCGCGCGATCCCATGAGAATAAGGTCAGCCTTCAGCCGCCGGGCCATTCGCGAAATGGTATGGGCGATCGGACCATGCGCGAGAATGCTCTGGAATTTCGTTCGTGGCCGGGTTGCTGCTTGACCGAGGGCAAGTCGTGCCGTTCGTGCGGCATCGCGCAACATGATGGTACCAGCCTTCTCCATCGCAGCAAGGGCACGTTTTGTTGCGACGGGATTCTTATTCGTGGCGGCCTGGAGTGCCGGCTGGTCGACGATGTGCAGGAGCATCACATGCTCAGGTTCTCGACTGGCAAGTGCCTCAAGCGCCTGGACCCCCCACTGCGAATGTTCCGATCCATCGACTGCGCATAAGATCCGCATAACTGGTCCCCTTCCGTGCAGTCTGCGATTCTGGAGAAACCGCCTCGGGTATCAGTTCTGCATCTGATATGCCTGTAGCATGGGAAAAGTCGGAAGAACAATTGGCTAATTACCAGAGAGATGGAGAGAAACATTTCTAAGACCGAAAGGTGTGTTGAGGCGTTTTGCCGCAGCGACCATGACGAGACTGGGGTAAATGGCGCCAGTAAGAATGCATCTCTGAGAAGGTGGGATCACAGGGTGCTTCCACATAAGAGGGAGACTGAAAAAGAAGAAGAAAGGCCCAGTGAAAGTCAAAGACTTCGACTCCATGACTGTGAGCCGGGTTATGGAGAAAGAAGTGCAGTACGTCCGCCTAAGGGCGAAGGGGGATGTGATTGCCTCGCTCATGATCAAGGGGTTTGGGGCTGTGCCGGTCGTGGAGAATGGGCGCAAGCTAACCGGCATCGTCAGCGAGCATGCGCTCATACGATGCACGTCGCACACCGAAGTGGGGATCGTCACAGAATACGACCTCCTGCAAGCGATGATCGAGGGACGTGACATTCGGAAGATCCTTGCGACAGAAGCCATGTCCTCTCATCCCGTCGCCGTGACGGAGGACCAAACGCTTGCTCAGGTGGCTGACCTGTTCCAAGACTGCTATCTGACCCGTGTCCCGGTGGTCCGGAACAACAAGCTCGTGGGAATCTTGGCCAGACGGGATCTGCTGTTCGGCTATATGAAGCCGTCACCATACTGGGCGTAATCAGAGATGTGAAACATGAAGCGTATCTCGTAGGAAAAGTGAGTCGAGCAGGAAAAGCGCGACGGGTCTTCCTGATGCGTCGTCCATATCATATCCTCCGTTCCCTGCTCACGGCGCTGGTGCTCCTTCCCGTCGTTTCATATGCCGAACTTCCCAAGAAACATCACAGTCCATGCGACATCCGATATCCAAGCGATGCGACGATCGAATGGAAGTGCTGGACTCTTCGTGCCGGTGAAACGTTGGAAACGCTTTTCGGTGAGCGGTGGAGCAGTGTCGCGCGGTTCAATCGAATCGACCGGCGCCATGTCCATGCCGGGGTGTCGATCAAGATTCCGAAACAAATCGAAGACGTGGAGTACTTCGCGCCGCTACCGTTGCTGTATCTCGCAGTGGAACAAGACAGACGGTTCATCCTTATCAATCTATCCGAGCAATTTCTGGGTGCCTACGAGTACGGCGTTCTGCGATTTGCTGTGCCGATTGTTTCAGGGAATGGCCAGGATGAAACGCCGACAGGGGAATTTCGGGCATTAATATACCACACTCATCACGATACGAAATCGTGGATAACTCGTAGAGTTTTCTCGGTTCTAGCGGTCCTTATTTGGTCGGTTTTTCGGGGACGCGAAGAGAGAAATGAATACTGGACTTGCCGTCTTTGGAAAAGACCGTCTTGCAATGGATCAACCCGTCATCTTCGCAGGGCTCTGGGGTGGTTGGTTCCCCATCTTCGCTTCTCAGGTAGGTAATCAGCCTCACGTTACTTCTTTCTCGGCTTCTTCGTGGATTTCGGAAGTGAGGACCTCGGGACCGATGCGACGATAGACAGGGCGTCCTTGAAGCGGTCGAAGGGCGTTTGATTTGATTTGGCTATTATCTCAATCGGTTTTGTGGCTTGCTTCATCTTCACCTGCCTTTGATTCCCAGTTAATGCCCATCTGTTGATCTTCTTGAGGGAGGGGTAAGCTAGCTAGCCTTATTACGGAGATAGAATGGGATCGAGCGAGCTTACTAAGAGATTCATCATCTGAGTAAATCGTAGAAACATGCGCAACCTTAGCAATGGCAATAATCTGACGGTCATACTTTATCTTGGCCCATGTCTGTTCTTTAGATAAACCTTTTTTATTCCCGCTTTTCAATGCGCTTGCTGTTAATAATGCAACCTCGACAGCAGCACGAGTATCGAAAGGCTCTATACGGAATACAGCAGATCTCTCAATGACTGGAATATACGAACTACCAGCCCGCCCCGCCCAAACAAGCACTTCGCTCAAGACAGGAGTGGGGATAATAATTTTTGATCCGCTTTCCCCGAGTGTATGAATTAGGAAATCAATGCGCTCTCTTGCTTTAGTTACCGGCAGTTTTGTTGCAGGGTCAATTGGCGGGCTAGTATCTGGATGCAATAGTAGCAGGAGTATTGTTGCGTCAAACAGTACCATTTAGGTAGTGCCACCATTCCCTTGCCTTAGCTTTCTCAACTCTACCCATGGGTCATTAATGGTGGCCCACTCACTTCCTTGGATAGATCGCAATTCGCCCACAACTTCTTGGAGAGAGGTCGTTTTTAGAGGTGTGAAGCTATTAACTTTAAGGACCATAAGCTCCCAATCCCCATGATGGCTCCTCTTCCATCGCCCTCGGCCACTAAACCTTAAAGGGGTAGACCACAAATGATCCGCTATTTTCCTGCCTATATCTTTACTCGCGGTGCAGCGAAAAGTTCGCTTACCTTCTTGTACCGTAATATTGATAACTTCTTGAGTTCCACCCACCCATATTGGGATCCCGTCAATGGAACCTTCTTGATAGAATTCTCCGTAGTCCAATTTATCTTCAGATTCTCTCCCTGGAAACTTCAGAATCTTTCCTCGTCCAGCATGTAAAAAACCAATACCGTTATCTTCTCGCAGCATTTCATTGAGGGTTTCGTATGGTCTCATCTCCTCCATAGAAGCGATGCCCTTTCTAACACGCTCAATTCTTGCCTGGACTTTAGGAACAGCTTCCGTCTGAATCTTGTGCAATAAAACGGTACTCCCTTGGCGCATATCAACAAAATGAACCATACCTGTCTCGCCTAGGAACTTCGCCAAGGAAGACAGATATTCTCCTAATCTAACCATTGGGATGGTTTGTGGAGAAAAAGCGTCGATTTTAAATTTATATTCTGCTGGCTTTGGTTTCTTAGACATCACAGCCTCCCCTATACTAAGATAGTATTAGGCTGTGACGATCATCAAGGAGAATGATCGTTACAGTGTGAGAAGGTCACATTGTATCAGAGTATATTCAGGGTTCTCTACCTGCTCAATTCTTTACTACTTTTATGCGCTTCCCCTTCCCTTGTCTTTTATATCCGCCAAACTTGCTAATTCCATGATTGCCCAAGTAGTTGCTTATATTGGACACGCTTCCCACTGATCTGAGAGAGCGCAGTCATAAATCGTCCTTGATCGTTGTCCTTTCGAGCGTTAAACCGGAAGGCTTGTTCATCCAAATATCGGAACAGGTGGAACGGCTCGACACTCACATAAGTGCCTTTAATCCCGCGCTTCAATAGGCTCCAATAGCTCTCGATGCAGTTGGTGTGCACGTTGCCTTTCACGTAAGTTTCAGCGTGATTGATGACCTGATGCGCATATTCTTTTCCGACTTTGGCGTAGGCGTTTGCCTGGTCGCTGTAGAGGTTGCTCCCAGGAACTACGTTATCTTTTACGACTTGTTCAATGAGCTGAGCCGAAGCGCGATTGATCACAGCAGTTCGGACTTCGCCCTTTCGCTCTAGCATCCCAATCACGACGGCTTTTCTAAAGAAACCTTCTTCACGTTTCATTTTGAGCTGTTTATCTTTGTGCATATTGCGAGCTTGCCCGCCAATATAAGTCTCATCTACCTCGACATCCCCCATGAGCTTCCGATCAATCGAACCCTTCTGTAGGGCTAGCCGTAGTCGATGCAACATAAACCACGCAGTCTTTTGAGTGACCTTCAAGGCGCGATGGACTTCATACGAGGAAACGCCATTCTTGGCGCTGGTGATCATCCAAAGCGCACAGAACCACTTATCCAAGGGTAAGGGGCTATCTTCAAAGATGGTTCCGAGCTTGGCAGTGTATTGCTTGCGGCAGTCTTTACACTGGTACACCTTGCGAGATTTCAGATAGCCATGGTTAAGGGAATTGCACCGTGGACACACGGGGCCTTGAGGCCAGCGCATCGCCGAGAGGAGATCTTGGCAGCGTTGCTGGTCGGCAAAGTATCGGATGGCTTCTTGAAGAGTGGCGGGAAGGTTCTGACTCATGGCGTCCTCCGTTGTGACGCCAGAATACTAGCAGGATGGTAATGATGAGTCAAGTATATTAATGCCGAATTTCGCCTCACCGCCGTTCACCGCGCCCATCAATCCTGTCGCTATACTGTTGAAGGAACGAACCGTCCCTATCCAATGAACTATGCGCTCAGGTTTCATATCAATCGTGAAGGGGTGTCGTACTGGATTCACGGTCGCGACTTGCCAGGCTACCTTGCTTCTCATGGCTGTATTGGCCTCTATGACGAACCGATGCAGAAAGAGCAGTACGGCGTTCCAAGAGATCCGGAGCTTAACGACGCGAAACGATTGTTTGAATGGATATTAGGAGGCGAAGTGGAGGATGATCGAGTGATCACCCTGTCAAATGGACCAAGTGTTCACATTCTTGGCAAGGCACCGGGGCAGCACTAAGCCACAGGCAGCAAGAGTGTTCCTGTGTCACCTGTAAGCTTCCTCGATATTTTACCAGAGAAGGAGGCGTTGATGACAATGATGACATCCGTGCAGATCATCTCTCCAGGAGGTCCGTTCAAGATCGTCCAGGGGCCGGTGCCGGAACCCAAGCCCAATACTGTTCGCGTGAGGGCGCAGGCCTGTGGGATATGCCATAGTGACATGTTCGTTAAGGAAGGCCATTGGCCGGGACTCCAGTATCCGCGCGTCACGGGCCATGAGGTGGCGGGGGTGATCGATGCAGTCGGTGCGGGGGTGGTTGCCTGGGAGAAGGGGCAGCGTGTCGGGGTGGGGTGGCACGGTGGGCATTGTGGCCGATGCGCCCACTGCCATCGCGGTGACTTTTTTGGTTGCCAGAAATTTCTCGTGACCGGCTTTCATGAGGATGGCGGGTATGCGGAGTACCTCATTGCGCGGACGGAAGCGCTCGCGGCCATCCCCGACGTATTAGCACCAACGGAAGCAGCCCCCATTCTCTGTGCCGGGATCACCACATTCAACAGCTTGCGTCACAGTGGAGCCAAGGCCGGTGATCTAGTGGCCGTTCAGGGGCTGGGCGGTCTGGGTCATCTTGGTGTGCAGTTTGCCAATAGGATGGGCTTCCATACAGTGGCTATTGGACGAGGCCAAGACAAAGCCGCGCTCGCCCTAAAGCTCGGAGCCGAGCGTTACTTGGATGCAGAAGCGACTAATCCAGCAAAAGAACTGGCGAGTCTTGGTGGAGCAACGGTCATTTTGGCGACAGCTCCGAGCGGCAAAGCCATGTCCGACATGATTGATGGGTTGGGGGTCGGAGGCAAGCTTATCGTCCTTGGGGCGTCGACTGATCCCATGACCCTGACACCAATTCAACTGATCAGCGCACGTCGGACGATTCAGGGATGGCCATCTGGCACTGCCCGTGATTCAGAGGATGCGCTCAACTTCTGTGCACTGACCGGCATCCGTCCAATGGTAGAGACATTCCCGCTGGACCAAGCTGCGGCAGCCTACGACCGAATGTTGAGTGGGAAGGCCCGTTGTCGTGTGGTCCTGACCATGCAATAGCGTTCTCATGCGCTCGTCCAAAACTAGCTCGCCTAGTTGCTCTGACCCGTAGACGGTCTTTTGACCGTCTGGTCTCGGCGATTGATTCCTCGGTAACGGAGGCTGGAGAAAGAAACTTTGGTAGACACTGGTTTCATAACCAGGCGCGGGAGTTTTCCTGTTCAACACTCCGCCACCGCCTTCCCAACAGGCGATGCCATCTGTTTCCCAGTCAAAGTGGTTCTCCTGAGGAAACCGGCCGTTGTCCTCTCCAGATACTGAGCCACAGAAGCTCTTTACAAATTGACCTGGTGCGATTGAAGTTGGTTAGGCGGGCAGAAATCCTTTTGAAGCCTCAGGTGAGTCGATTTCAGGGAGCACGATAAATGGTTGGTGGCTCAATACTGGTGCTTACCTACTTCGGCTTTGGGATACAGCCAATTGAATAGTCTGTTTCAAGCAACTGCGTATTCGGTGGGCATTGTACTCTTGGCTTGACAGGGACGCACAAGAAACTCGCGGAGGTATGTTCACGGTCGTCCGACAGCGTCCATTCTGGGCCGCAGAGTTGTGCGGATAATCTCGCCTTTTCCATCTTGGCTTTGTCCACCGGTTCTCTCGGAATGCCGGTAATTTCTGGACCGGCATAGACATCTGTTATCGAAGCAGTGGTGGTAAGAATCAATGCGATAGTGAGTAAGTGAGTACGTCGTTTCATGATTCATCCTCTCTTCACATCACGACTTTCCTGGAGAGCGTCTGGTTAGCCGCGACCTGGTGCTGCACAGGCAAGGTGCGTCTCAACGACGCTCTGCGTAAAGGCGTTGGCGAGATTGCCAATCAATGGCACAGCCCGTTCATAGACGATGAAGTTGTACGGATCTTTTGCCGTGAGGCCATACTTGTCGATGAGCATCTGATGTTGCCCTTCGGTCTGGATGTGGTAACGGATCTTCGTGTTGAGCTTGAGACCCGCACTCTCCTTCGGCAGTTGATACTCAAATGTATATTCTCGGCTGGCTAGCGGCATGAGCCGATTGTCGTAGAGCTCGATGATCGCCGGTTGCCACAGGATCCAGCGGCCCATGGTATCGGACTGTTGTTCCGTTACGTTGCCATTCTCATCTTCCACTGCAAACTCGACCGTGAAATGGCGATCGGGATCTCCCGTGGGGAGTTTGTGCCCCGCACCCGCATTGATGAGAGTTAGCGTGATCCTGACGTTGTCGCCGGGTTTGGGTTCAGCCGGATCGGCCACCACCTTCACATCGATCGCTCGTTTGACCATCGCAGGGTCGTGACCGCCACGCCAAAGATGTTGGCGTCCCTGACGAATAGGGCCGCCTGCTGCGACCGGCCGTTCGATTGCCGGCATGTGGCAGTTTTGGCAGATGAAGTCCTTCTCTTTCTTCCAGTACCCATCCTCGTATTCGGGATAGGTGCCACAGGGCCCTCCGTTATAAAACTGTGCCGGTCCTCCCACGACACTGTGACAACGCTCACACAATTGTGCAGTGCGAAACGTCGGATCGTATTTTGTCGGATGGGGGGCCTTGGCGTCTTCGTATGGTCCCATGATGACCCCATCTCGCACATGGCAGCCCGCGCAGGTCACACCTTCCTGTTGATACTCCTTGTCGTAGTGGGGATTTGGTTCCTGCACAGCACGTTCAACTCGATCCCGAGGAATATCCTTGATCAAGGTCGGTTGCTGGTTTTCCAGCGGCGTGTGACAGTTCAGGCAGACCCAGATATGTTTGTCCTTCGTCCAATAGGCTTGGAAGAAGGGATCGGTATAGGCCTGCGCATGGATACTCGTCTTCCACTCGTTGTAGATGTCGGTATGGCAGACTCCACAGGACTCGGCTTTCAAGCTCGTGAGACCTTCAGGCACTTGTTGGTGGGGGATGGCGTGGGCGTAGTCTTCTCGCAAGCCGAAGATAACGACCGGCTTCACTTCGGTGTAGTACAGGTACGTGAGCCCGCCACATACGACGAGTCCGATGAGAATTCTCTTTACCCACCGCATTGATTGCTCCGTTTAACGGCCTCAAGAGTCATCCTTTCATGATACTACTCGATTCTAGCTCGGAGGTGCCATGGTTCCAATGCTGAGAAGGGGTCCGATTGGGGCCAGCGGCATCGCCCCTTCTGGTGAATAGATGCAGAACGAACCTGTGTGCGATCTGCTAGCAGGCTGTTGATAAAGACCACCAGCGGCGTTCTCGTGTCGCTCAGAGGCTCAACGTACAGGACAGGGTACGATTCGCCTCTTTGCTCGCTGCGGCCTTGCTGGACGGCCTTTCTGAATCGCCTGCGGGGCATCCAGATCTGGTCAGCCTCCATATGCGCACGATTCTTTTTCCAGGCGGGGCAGGGTTTCTCAGCACACTGCTAGATGATGATTTCGCAGGGTTGAAGAAAGACTTTTAGAGGGATTTCACGGTCCTCATGCCCTTGAATATGCTTGGCACGCAACTCTTTGAGTGCCGCCAGAATCTGCGGGAGAAAGGTGGATTCATATCCGAGTGCGACCATGAAGAGGGTATTGGTCTGAGCATTGTGATCGGCGGAGTGGCTGGCATCGACAGTCCCCGTCACACCACTGCCTCCCACGCCTGAGATGATCGTGTATCCGTTGATCCCCAGTTTTTTAAACAGGGCCAGAATCTCGTCTTCTAATCGCTTCCCACAGACAATGTGAAGCATCTTCATCAGAGCACCCTTCGACGTTGTGGTTATGGCCCGAGCAATCGTTGTGTTGAGCGTACCACAGGGTGAAATCCCTAACAAATGCTCTGTCATTTTAAGAGTTCTTTCTGAGTTTTCACGGAGATTACGAGTAAGCCTTTGAAGAGGCCGCGTCTACAAGTGTTAAACAAACAAGGGGTTTTTGAACCTCTTGAGCCTATGCCTCGCGTTCTAGGAAATCGCAGGTCAACGATGACTCTCTTTGCAGGCGTTTCACCCCTCAGGCACCGACTGCTCATTCATCCCAAGCCAGATTCAAATGGCTTAACTGAACCGTTGTGCTACGATTTGTGTCATTGGGCTGTCGATTAGGCACCAGCTGGAGAAATTGCACGCAATGGCACGCATGGGATTTATCTTTGCCTTATCGCTGTACTTCTCAATTTGTGCGCTGTTCGTAGTGAAATTGGGTTACAGATTGTTTCATGTGGAGAATCCGACCGGATTCTTAGCCGTCTTCTTTCTGATCTTCAGCGGCGGAGCCCTCTTTCTTTTTATGCACTTGCTCAGCGCCTTCACTGGTCCCTTACCAACTTGGTACACTAATCTTTTGCCACCCTGTTCCCAGCCAGAGACAAAGAGTCTGAAGAGACAGGCCTTCATTATATATGCGAGCCTCTATTTCATAGGGATGGCTGGCACAGTTGTAATCGTTTTTGGAGGATTTTCGCTGGAACAAATCGCATGGTCGGTCGCGATTGGCATACTTTCCTTCTTACTTCTTGGTTGGTTGCTCAGTATGCTCACCGCCTCCCTTTCACTTTTTAAGAAAGATGGGAAGACATCGCACTCTACCGACAGAACAACGTAAACTTTCACTCTGCTCGCTCATTGCTGCCAGGACCGGACAAACCGGTCCCATCAGCACAACCGTGCCAGATTCCTGAGTTGTGGTTTCTTGTGGGGTTACGTTGTTAGAGGTAGGGCGCTCTGAAATTTGTAAACCGCAGGTTGCACGATTCATGTCACTCATCTCCCCACCGGTCCTTGACTCATCAACAATTATTGTTATATCCATTTGGCATGGTTGCTAAGCTGTCGACGAAAAAAGCTGTCGAGTTGTTCCATGCGTTATCGGATGAGACCCGCTTGGCGTTGCTTGACCGACTGAAAGACGGGGAACAGTGTGTTTGTGAACTGACGGATGCGATGAAAGCCGCGCAGTCGCGGCTGTCGTTTCACCTCAAAGTCCTCAAGGAGGCAGGGCTCATCGAAGACCGTCGTGAAGGGCGGTGGATGTATTACTCCCTGAGCATTCAAGCGATTGAGGAACTGGAGGATTTGGTGGGTTCTCTCAAGAAGGTGGCAAGGTCGGCAGTCTCTAGAGGCCGCTGTTGCTAATTTTTCAGCCCATATACATCAACATTTCTTGATAGGAGGTCAATATGAGTGACGCACAGACGCTCAAAGAAGAAATCAAGACCAGATACGGCCAGGCGGCGCTGCAGGCGCAGAAACAGGAGCGGCGTTCCTGTTGCGGGACCGGGACTGTTTTGCAGGCAGGGAAGCTCGACCCAATCACAGACAATCTGTACAACGATCACGAAACAGCCGCACTGCCACAAGATGCTGTGACAGCGTCGTTAGGCTGTGGCAATCCAACGGCGCTGGCTCAGATAGCACCCGGTGAAACGGTGTTGGACCTTGGATCGGGAGGCGGCATCGATGTGCTGCTCTCGGCAAAGCGAGTTGGACCAACCGGTAAAGTGTATGGCCTGGACATGACGGATGAAATGTTGGAGTTGGCACGAGCCAATCAGGTAAAAGCGGGGGTGACGAACGTAGAGTTCTTGAAGGGCGACATCGAACACATTCCGCTGCCGGACAACTCTGTCGATCTCATCATTTCGAACTGTGTCATCAATCTGTCACCCAACAAGGATCTGGTGCTGGCGGAGGCTTTCCGGGTACTGAAACCTGGTGGGCGCCTCGCGGTATCGGACATCGTCGTGAGAGGGGCAATCCCACAGGAAATCCAACGCAGCATCGAACTATGGGCTGGGTGCGTTGCCGGAGCGTTGGAGGAACAGGAGTATGCTGCCAAGCTTGAACGGGCGGGGTTTGAGCGAATCTCCATCGAGCCCACACGAGTCTATACGGCCGCCGATGCGCGAGAACTCTTTGAAGGGACCGGGATCGATCTCGAGACGATCGCTCAGGTTGTTGACGGCAAGTTCCTCAGCGGGTTTGTGCGCGCGACCAAGCCGGAGGCCAGCTCCGCGGCCTGTTGCTCGACCACGTGTTGCTCATGAAACGGCGAGTGCTCTTTCTCTGCACGGGCAATTCAGCTCGCAGTCAGATGGCGGAAGTGCTGCTTCATCATCTGGCTGGGGACCGCTATGACGTCTTAAGCGCCGGGACGCATCCTGTGGGGCTAAACCCTGTCGCGGTGGCGGTGATGCAGGAGCTTGGGATCGATATGTCGGCCTACCGCTCCAAGCACATGGGCGAGTTTAGGGATCAGCCATTCGACTATGTGATGACGGTATGTGATCGGGCGAAAGAGTCCTGCCTGTGTTGGCCTCACATGGGGAATCTGATTCATTGGAGCTTTGAAGACCCGGCTGTCACGATCGGAACGTCTGAAGCGCAACGTCACGCTTTTATACAGTGCGGGATCAAATCAAGACCTGTCTCGAGGAATTCCTTTCCACTCGCTTCTCGGTCGTCTGACGCAAGCAATCTGCCCTCACACCACCGAATGGGTCTTGCCCCAGCCCGCATTATTCATGAACACTTCTACTGCACCCGCCGATCCGCCGCTGTGACAAGCCTGGCCGCAGTCTGTCAGCGGCCAGGCGAGCAGGCTCGCCCTTCGTGACCTCGACATGCTGTTTCAAGTATGCCTCGGTCTCTCAGGGCCCCGCGTGCCCGTCTCGCCTAGCTTCTCGTCGGTTTCGTCACGAACTGTCATGAATAATGCGGGCTAGGGCCACAATTTGGCTTGCTCCAAGCAGGGGACTTCGCTATACAGGGCTGATGGAGAGCCTCAACGTTAGGAAGGGAGGAAAGCGAATGATAAAAAGAATGCCGATTAGAACGGTGCTTTGTGGACTGGTTTGCTTATCGGTGATAGCCGGTTGCGCATCCGAACGCGCGGGAATGGAAACAACTGCAACCGACCCAGTCATGTCATCGGCTCCCGCTGAGCCAGCGCCCGTTGGACCGTCGGATTTATTGAAGGCGTGCTTGGCTCGAATTGTAGATGATTCCAGCGAAGGGGCACGGATGGTGGCCGAACAAAGTTGTCAGGATAATGAAAAGTTGCACCAAAGTCTCGTCGCAACGGCCGCCGCAAAAAGTGCTAACCGTCCATCCGCCGGCACGCAAGGTGATTCGTTCGAGGACTGTATGGCGCGCATCCCCACGGATGCAACGGTAGGTCAGCGACTCTTAGCGGAAGAGAGTTGTAAGCGTGATCAGTTCACGCATCACTGAGTACTGAATCAAAGTATCCAGGAGTCTAGTCTAGCCATTCGGCCTGGCTCTATCGCTCCATACTTCTGAGCACATGCCGTGATGCGGTTGCTGGACCTCAATATTCCTAGCCTCCATTGCGCTACAGTCCTGTAAGCCTTTTCCTGTTCAAGCCAATTAGCAGGCTGTTGACAAAGGCCGCCAGCGGCGTTCTCGCCTCGCTCAGAGGCTCACCGTACGGCAGAGAGTACGATTCGCCTCCTCGCTCACTGCGGCCTTGCTGGACAGCCTTTCTGAACAGCCTGTGGGGCGCGCCAATGTCATCCGTGATCTCAGACACGACGCCCTTTCCGAGGTCGTCACGGGGTTTGTCAACACACTGTTAGCTACCCCCATCAGTTTGTAAGCGCACAGGATCTCGTTCGAGAGATGCCAACCCCCGCATCATTAAGCATATGAAAATCTCGCCAGGCGACGAAGCGTCCATGGTTGATAAGAATATCTTATGGTGTATGCATGAACTACCAATTGGACTGATTAGCGAGGTGCGGTTATCTTCCACTCAAGCATGCGAAATGATCCGCAGCAGATGACAAACCAGAGGGAGGACATCATGAGAGGGAAGAGCGTCGTGAGAATCGGGTTCATGGCCATGGTGGTTGCAGCAGGCATGATCGATGGATCAAACAGCTTCGCGTTGGAGGCAGGCCACATGGCTGGCGCGGAGCGTATCGGACATGGGGGGGTCGACCTACCAGTCAAAGTCGGTCCAAGCAGGTCATTATTCGGTGAAGGCCGATGTAGTCGAGCGCATTGGAGCAGGAGGATCAATGTATGCCTCCGGTCAGACCGATGGCTGTCACATGGCGGAAAATGAGCGGACTCACGTGACTGTCATTGAGCGGATCGGGGCCGGAGGGTCGACCTATTCATCAAGCCAGCCTGTGAGCTAGGATGACTCGGCGAGAGAGGGAGCTGAGGAGGGACAGCGTGCCCTCCTCAGACCGAGGCTGACACCGTAGCTTCTTGCTCCTGGTTGTCCAGATAATTTGACGATCTTGAGGATAATATCCCCATTTCAATAAGCATTGAGTCTGGTACCTATTACTGACCATAGCTGGTGTCGAGAGTTTGCAGCCGTTCAATTGCGGTAGCGTAAGCACGATAGTTGCTCAATTGCTACGGTGGGGCTTGATCGGGGAACGCGTGATGAGAGAACAAGTCATAACTCAGGGGTGAAGATACCATGCGAAGGATGATTGCCTATCCATCGATGCTGCGAATCGGCCTCGTTGGGCTACTCCTCACGGCACCAGCATTGTCTGATGCCAGAGCAGACGTCGTCACCGAGTGGAATGAACGAGCCGGAGAGATCGTCGTGAAGGCAGGACTAGGACCGTTGCCTGCGGAACGGGCACTGGCCATGGTTCAAGCTTCAGTCTATGAAGCGGTGAACGCCATTACACAGCGATATCCAGTCAGCGATCTGAAACTGGAAGCAGCCCCTGGGGCATCCGTTGAGGCTGCGGTCGCTGCGGCGAATCATGCCATGCTGACGAAACTAATCCCGTCTCAACAAGCCATGATCGATCACGCCTATCAGACTGCCATGACAGCCATCGCCGATGGTCCGGCTAAATTCAACGGCATCGCAGTTGCTGAAAAAGCGGTGGCGGGCATTCTCGCGCGGCGGGCGAATGACGGGGCTGCTGCAGGGGAATCCTATCGTCCACATACGAGGGCAGGAACCTATGTGCCCACGGTGATACCGGAGGCTCCAGAGTGGAGGTCTCGCAGGCCCTGGCTGATGGCAAGCCCGTCGCAATTTCGTCCTGGGCCACCGCCGGACTTGGGCAGCGAAGTATGGACACATGACTTCAATGAAGTGAAAGCACTGGGCAGAAAAAACAGCCGACGGCGAACGGCAGCCCAGACAGACATTGCCCGTTTCTGGGAAGAGGTCATGCCGCCGATCTATCATGGCATTGTGCGATCAGTCGCGAAGACCCCGGAGCGAGACATCACGCGGAACGCACGCTTGTTTGCGGCTGTCACGCAAGCGTCGGATGACGGCTTGATTGCGGTGTTTGATGCAAAATATCACTACGGGTTCTGGCGACCACTCACCGCCATTCGGAACGGCGACATCGATGGGAACGACGCGACTGAACGGGACGAGTCCTGGCTCCCATTCATCGAGACACCCATGCATCCGGAATATCCCTGCGCACACTGTATTACATCTGGTGCCGTGGGGACGGTGTTAAAGGCTGAGGTCGGCCATGATCCCATGCCGGCCCTCACCACGAGCAGTCATGCAGCGGGTGACATCACGCGCAGCTGGGCCGATGTGGACGAGTTCATGCAAGAAGTTGCGAACGCCCGAATCTATGATGGCGTCCATTATCGGAACAGTGGCAAGGTAGGAACCGAGATGGGCAAACAGATTGCTCGTCTGGCGATTGAAAAATATCGACTGACACACAAATAGCAACTACGGCTCCGTGATGATGTGCCTGCTTGGTTGTTTTTCTCCTTCACCCCATCCCTCCACGACCCGCTCCCGTCCGATGATTTCGGTAAGAGGTTCGAGTTCGCCCGTATCCTCGAAGCCGAGCTGACCGGGGTCGATCGCAAGGGCCAGCGTTGAGACGGGGACTTTACATTTGTCGATGTTCATCCTAGGACACCTTGACCGCTATCGGTTGCGGGAGCGAGAGAACCGTTACCTGCGGACCTTTGTCACCCTCCTCGAGGCCGAACACAACGTCGACCTCATCTTCCAGTTGCTCGAAGGCGAGATCCTGCAGTGCATTCGCGTGGAAATACACCTCACCGCCTCTCTCCTTGAGAATGAAGCCGTGTCCCTCATGCGGGAACAGCTTCGATACGACGCAGCAATGCGGGGGTATGGATGGCAGATGGATGTCGGTATGCGCCCGCTTTTCTCGATATCTTCGAAGTTCGACCCCGACGGCATGAAACGCTGTTCGGATCGTCTTCTCGAAAGTCTTGTCCTCTTTCCGAGCGGTCAGGGTATGGCGACCGGGCAACGTGATCACAATGAGTGCTTCTGCCACATTCGCAAGTTTCTTGTGGTGCCGATTCATGGTCGAGGTGACTCGACCATGAATCACGTCATCATGACCGCGTTGAAGGTCCTCCATCCGAGTCTCAATCTCCGTTTTCCAGCGGGGGGGCATGGCAACATTGCGGCTATGAATTTCCAGCTCCATTGTGCCTCCATATCGCAATAGTTCACGTCACTAATAGTAACCATGGGTCGCAAGCGATATGCCGACTTGGAAGGATGCCAAGGGAGTGATGTGTGGAAAGGCTCAGGTCTGATGTTTGACGACTTCATATTCTGCTCCACGACCGATGTGACGCTTTTTCCCACAGTGAGTTTTTGACAGGTGGTGCCGAATGCACCAGTTCCTGAACAGATGAGGGCAAACGAGTGAGTGGTACGATGAAGTCAACCGCGGTGTCGGTGGAACATGTTTTGCGAGAGATTCGGACATGCCTACGTTGCGCAAGCCAGCTCTGGAACGTTATCTACAGACCCGCTTTGGGCCGGAGGCGAGGATTTTATCCTATGGTGTTATCGGCAAGGAGAGTTCCAAAGGAACGCAGAAGCGTTATGGATATGGCACGCCGGTCAAGTTGACGTTCCAAATCGGACGACAGGTTCGGTCAGCCGTGCTGGAAACGATGAAACCCGGCCCATTCGGGCATGAACATATGGCAGATCGTGCTCAGGCGATACTGTGGGACTATGACTCCTATGGACGTCTTCCGCGCCATGTGAACGCTCTCGATGTTGGGGCGTTCGACTCCAACCAAGCGCTCTTTTCGATCGCAAAAGCCCGTGAATTCTTCGTGCTGAACGAATGGACTGACGGGGCGAGTTATCACGCAGATCTCGAACGACTGATGAAAGGCGGAGCGCTGCGCAAGTTGGATCGACAACGAACAGTCACACTGGCGCGGTATCTGGCGCAGATCCACGCCAAGAAACGACGGGATGCAGATTTGTACAAGCGTCGGCTGCGCGAATTGATCGGCCACGGCGAATGTATCATGGGGTTGACCGACAGCTATCCGTCGCCTTGTGGGTTTATTACCGACGATCTGTTACGAACGGTGGAGGAAGCCTGCAACCGATGGCGGTGGCGTCTGCGTGGAAAGACCAGTCGGCTCTCTCAAGTTCATGGAGATTTCCATCCCTACAATGTGCTGTTCCGCGCGGGAACGGATTTTGCTGTCTTGGATCGGTCGCGCGGCGAGTGGGGTGAACCAGCCGATGACCTCACCGCCATGACGATCAACTACCTGCTCAATTCCCTGATTCGATGGGGGAAGCTACAGGGGCCGTTCGAGGTTCTCTTTCGATCGTTCTGGGAGACCTATGTGGACGCGAGTAGCGACAAGGACGTGACGGAAACAGCCGCGCCATTCTTTGCCTTTCGCGGCCTGGTTGTGGCCAGTCCACTCTGGTATCCCAAGCTGTCGATCGACATCCGACGCAGTCTCTTTCGTTTCATTGAAAATGTGCTCGATGTGCCACGCTTTGAACCAGAGCGGGTCAATGATTACTGCGGTCTATAAATAATGCGCTCTCAGCAAACGGCTTTCAGCTAACAGTTGGAAAAAGGGGGGAGACGAGGTCTCGAACTTTGCATATACTGAAAGCTGACAGCTGAGGACTGAGAGCTCGGGGTTATTCATGACTCGACCTCATAGTTTCGCCATCTGGCTCACCGGTTTGCCAGCCTCCGGTAAGAGCTCTATTGCCGCAGCGCTTCGACCTCAGCTTGAGCGGTTAAAGTTATCCGTCGAAGTGCTGGAATCCGATGCGGTCAGGCGCGTACTCACTCCGATGCCAACCTATTCATCGGCGGAGCGAGATCTATTCTACCGGGCCCTGGCCTTCATGGGTGCGAGATTAGTTTCGCATGGTGTTACCGTCATCTTCGATGCCACGGCGAGCAAGCGCCTGTACCGTGACTTCGCTCGAAGCCTCATTCCTCAGTTTATTGAGGTCGCAGTCGAATGTCCCTTGGGACTTGCCATGCAGCGCGATTACAAGGGGACTTATCAACGAGGTCAGCGCGGTGAAGCGTCAACCGTTCCAGGTCTACAAGACCCCTATGAAGCGTCGCTGAATCCAGAAGTGAGGATTGATACAACGCAACTCTCGGCAACAGAGGCAGCAAGAACCCTGATGGAAGCTGTGAACGAGAAATTCAAAGAGGATTCGACTCATTAAGCGCGGTTCCCCTGTGGTCTCCACCCTCTATATTATGGTGCGAATAGAGGCAGGGAAGGGTCGGTCTTCCTAGCAGTGTGTTCACAAGCTCTTCGCCGTTTCCCTAACCCGCATTATTCATGAACACTTCTACTGCACCCGCCGATACGCCGCTGCGACAAGCCTGGCCGCGGTCTGTCAGCGGTCAGTCGAGCAGGCTCGCCCTTCGTGACCTCGACATACTGTTGCAAGTATGCCTCGGTCTCTCAGGGCTCCGCGTGCCCGTCTCGCCTGGCGTTTCGTCGGTTTCGTCACGAACTGTCATGAATAATGCGGGCTAAAGGAACGGTGCGCCTGGTGACCTGCCTGATCTGATGTTACGCAGGCCGTCCAGAAAGGCCGTAGCGAACGAAGGGGCGAATCGTAGACTTTTTTCACTCGCCCCACCCATCGCCTGTGTGAACAGGCGCTTGCCCAGGCCGTACGGTGAGCCGCTGAGCGATGCAAGCACGCCGCTGGCGGCCTTTGTCAACAGCCTGCGAATGACTTGATGGGGATCTTTCCCGCCCGTTATAGTGGCGGCCCATGCGAAGAAAACCTGCGGTTCGTTCCAGGAAAGGGATTGGCCCTCCTGCTGAAGCCACGGTGAGCTCCATCACCAAAGTTCCTGCCGCCGCCGCTCTCCTTGCCGCATTGCGTGCCCTTGCCGTCGATGATGTGTATACGATGGCTCCAAAAGCATCGGTGGTTCGGGGGCACGACTACTACCGGCAGCAGCGACTTCGGCACTATGCCTGGAGCAAGGATGGCGCGACGCTCACCGCCCATGTGCAGGGCACCATCCTGTACGAGGTTGTGTTTTCCCTGGATGATGGGTTTCTCTCTGCGTTCTGTGACTGCCCGGCCTGGGAATTCGATCGTCCGTGCAAACATGTCCTGTGTGCCTGTTTCACCACCAAACATCTCCTTGCACCCGAGACGTTTCAATTGCCGGATCAGGAACAAGTTCATCTCGCTGCACTCAGAGCCGACTTGCTCGGGCAACCTATTCAGGCGGGTTCGAGCAAGGAGCACACTCGGCAGTCGGGCTATCAAATCGTGATCGACGCGAGCCAGTCTTATTCGCAGCTCTCCATCTACCGCAATGGTATGAGGCTAGCAGCAGGATGGGCTTCTGCGGTACCACCTGAGCTGCGGTCGCTGCTTCATCCGTCCTGGTTTTCGTCGGCTTATGGGGATGATCCCCTCTTGCGTTACCTTCGTTTGACCAAGCGCCGATTCCCTATTGTGATCAAAGTCGGCCAGGACTTACTGGTCCTTCAATGGGCTCCGACGGTTACGTGCCGAAGCAAGACGGAGATCGCGCTGTCCGGTGAGAGGGTGAGGATTCGTGCGGTGTGCATCGCGGACGGCACAACGCTCGACAGGATCGTCCGTTTTCGTCAGTTTGTGGTCGATGTGACCGGTCGGCGCTTGCTCCTTTTGGAGGATGAAGGTGGATGGGCCTCCTTTCTGGCACTGCGCAATGGATTGCAGAGGTTCGATATCCCTTCTGATCGCGGTGGTTTGGATGATGCGCCTTGTGCGGTCACCTTACCCGCCAGTGAGGACCGTCGACGATGGCAAGGTCGTCACCATGAGCTGGACTTCACGATTTCACGACAGGAATTTCAATCTGCTCAGATCGATTTGATACACAAGCAGGTCGATACGGTTCTTCACGATATTCAGTGGCGCATCGATGGGAACGAGATGCCGGTTCGCTTGTCTGATAGATCGTCAGACGAGGAGCAGACATATGGAGTAACACTCAGGCCGCTTCTCGATGAGACCGGTGCACCAACGTCTGCATGGATGCTTCAGGCACAAAGTCGGCGAGGTGACAGGTGGTTGACTCCAAGCGCGTCGACCTTTTCCTTCATCCGGGAGTTGGAGCAGGGTCGCGCTGTGTCAGGGCCGTTGCGAGCACAGAAACGCAAGATGGTACTGTATGAGTTGTTCTTCACGTTACTGACGGTCTGCGAGACGAAGGAACGAGACCGTCGCATCAAGACAGCGCTGGATGAAACTGATTGGGTACGGAGCGTTCGGCTAGAGGCCACCCAATGGCTGAAACAGCACTTGGCTCTGTATGCCAGACCAGACGTGCGGTTGCAGCTGGAGGCTGGGCAGTGGGGGTTGCAACCCATCGACAAGTCTTGTGAGCGGTGGCTGTATCAGATTCCGTTCGAGGTCTTCGGTCCAGAGGTGTTTCGCGGCATGCCCTCATATGATGCGATGGTGATCGACTCGCAGGTGCTGCTTCCGCGATTGCCGGCTTTGTTGGAAAAGCTGACGACGGCGGGAGTCACGTTGTTGTACGAGGACAAACCGCTCAAGTCTGTTCGGTGGGACTATTCCGTCCACGTTGGGCATCAGGATCGACAGGCGACCGGGATCGATTGGTTCGAGATCAGGCCGGAGATTCGCTGTGATGGGATGGCCATTGACGAACATGAATGGAGAATGGCTCTGCAGCGGGGAGGACTTATCGAACATGAAGGCGGGCTCCGGGTTTTGGATGGTCCAAGCCTGGAACGGCTACGAGCCATTCTCGACCTGAGTGGGAATACCCTGGCGAATCGGGAATCGGCGCAGGTTGTACGGGTGCCTCGCTTACAGATCCTTGATTGGCTGTTGCTGCGCGAGCAGGGAATCCATGTATCGCTGCCGGCAGAAGATGAGGTGGTGCTGGCGGGCTTGCTGGGATTTGTACAAATCGAGAAGCCGCCATTACCGCAGGGACTTCACGCAACGTTGCGCCCCTATCAACATGACGGCTATGCCTGGTTGGCGTTTCTTTATGCCCATCGCTTCGGGGCCTGCTTGGCGGACGACATGGGGTTGGGCAAGACCATCCAAACCATCTGCCTCTTGGCTGCCATCAAAGAGGGAGGTCTCAAGGCGGCGCGCGGGGTGCAAGGTCCTCATCTGGTTGTGGTACCGACGAGCCTGCTCTTCAATTGGGAGCAAGAATTGGCTCGGTTTGCGCCAGAGTTCAAGGTCCATGTGTATAGCGGGAGCGAACGGACATTCGAGGCCGGGAATGGTGAGATCGTGCTCACGACCTATGGACTGATCCGTCGGGACATCGATGCGCTGGAGCAGATCGCCTTCCATGTGATCGTATTCGATGAAGCCCAGGCGGTGAAGAACATTCAGGCGGATACGACGGGCGCAGTCCGTCGACTCAAGGGGCGCTTCAAAATCGCGCTGACCGGCACACCGCTCGAAAATCACCTGGGTGAATATTTCTCCGTGATCGATCTCTGCGTACCGGGACTCTTGGGTGAGAGTGAGCAATTCAAGACGGATGTGAAACGTCTCTCGGGTCCTACGCTTGACCGCGTGCTACGCCGGACGAGACCTTTTATTCTCCGGCGGACCAAGACGGAGATTCTTCAGGACTTACCCCCGAAGATCGAGCATGAGGTGTTTCTGGAGTTAACCGATCGCCAAAAGGCACTCTACCAGCAGACGGTCGAACAAGTTCGCTCAACAATCGACGAGGCCTATCGCAGCAAGACTTCCGGGCAGGCGCAGTTCATCGCCCTCACGGCGATCCTCAAGCTTCGGCAAGTCTGCCTTTCACCTCGACTCCTCACAAAGCAACCAGAGGAGCGCTCCCCCAAGATTGGCTTTCTCGTGGAACGATTAAATGTATTGCGAGAGGAAGGGCACAGTGCGCTGGTGTTCTCACAGTTCACCAGCTTTCTGGACCTGGTGCAGGAAGCGTGCATACAACATGGATTGCCGTACCACCGATTGGACGGCGCGACAGCACCGGCTGCGCGTAAAGTCCGCGTGAAGGCTTTTCAGGATAGTGATCAGCCCGATGTCTTTCTCTTGAGTCTGAAAGCAGGAGGGCAAGGGTTGAATCTGACCCGGGCCAGTTATGTCTTTCATCTGGATCCCTGGTGGAATCCCGCAGTGGAGCGGCAAGCGTCGGATCGTGCGCATCGCATCGGGCAACGGCAGACCGTCACGATCGTGCGGATTCTCATGCGGCACAGTATTGAGGAGAAGATGATGGCCCTCAAGCAACGGAAGCTTGAGTTGTACGACGCGGTCCTAGCCGGCGCGGTGCGAGGCTCAGGGCAAGGCGTGCTGACAAAGGCCGATATCGATTACCTGCTCTCGCCGAGTGTATGAAATGGGAGACTGTGGCCGTGGTCGCATATTCGTTTGTTCCAGTGAACCTTGGGGAGGTTCCGCTTGGATAATCCTTTTTCAGATGAAGGCGGATACTGGTGGGTTTCGGAAGAGCCTTCTCGGCGCTAACCCGGACACCTTAGCTTCGACCCCAAAGACGGTGCACGCCTAGAACTCACCGTTGAAAAAGAAACTCCTTCATTTTTCAGAGAAGAAAATGATTTTCCTCTAATCCATGGAACGACCGGCAGCGGTCGAGACATTACTTTGATCGACTGCTACTTGACCCAAGACCGATGGTCAAATGCCGGCATATCAACACAGACTATATTCGGGCACCTTACCCTCGACGGTTTCCATCTTCCTTCGGTTGAAAGCGAGAACATCCGAAGCATTTCCGCGACAGTGCCAGTTTTGAGCTCGTGGCTTGGAGCCACAGGAATCGACGTCAAGCACGCCAATGATTTCCACGATTTTGAGATCATATACCGTCAAGTTCCACCACTCATTGCCAGGATTGATCCATCGATGAGGATGGAAGTCTCAGTGCGTCCTGCCAGCATACCAATCGCTGGCGGCCTTGGGGCAGAGGTGAAGATTCGAGAAAATATTTGGCTGTCGCTGAAGCCTGAGACGCCACAACTCTATCGAAAACTTCTGGATAGTCTCCATGTCGCGTTCGACTTCTTCACGTTCGTCTGCATGGATCTGTGCTCCGCGGAAGACATCCAACTTGAAGCAAATTTCTGCCCTAGAACGTTAACGGGTGGAACGATCATTTACCCCACGGCTCATTTCCATTGCATGCCAGTCTATAGCCCAAAGAAACGGAGGAATCCTCATCCCATGAATGCGCTTCTAAAGCGGTCTGACTTGGCTAACCATTTTGAGCCTGTTCTGGCAAGGTGGTTTGAGACTCCAACTCAGCTGAAGAGTGTTCGTGTTCTGTACTTATCTGCTCTCTATGGCGATCATCCCTATGCCGAGAACAAGTTTCTGTCGATGTGCCAAGCAGCTGAGGTGTTTCATCGACGTTTTCGCCGCGGTGAATACATGGAATCCAACCGGTATGAGAATGAGGTTTTGCCACTCCTGATTGAACGGATACCGGCAGACCTACCTGCGGACCTAATTGAGGTGATGCGGCAACGATTTGAATACTTGAATGAGTTTTCCCTCGCCAAACGGCTGAAAGAACTGGTAGCTGAAAACAAAGAGATTATCCTCAAAATCGTTCCCGACATCAAAGACGCACTCAGGGCAATTGTGGAGGCCAGAAACCAATTCACACATTTCTCTGCCAGAAATAGACACACTCATCTCAGCGGAGAAACCATTACTGTCCGGTTAAGCGCTGGGTTGATCTTCTAGGAGCCATGATGGATAGG
>CABVRZ010000007.1 GCA_902500775.1 uncultured Nitrospira sp. | reverse complement strand
CCCGATCGGCTATTGAACCAGTGTGGTTGCGCTCATCGTGAATAATGCAGGCTAGGGGAATTGACGGTGCCAGGAGCTCCGGGTTCCCTGAGGTGATGGCAATACCAGAGAAGATACCGCTGCCGGCGACAGGGGAAGCTCACCAACGCGTAACGAAGCTGATCTGAAAACCCGGCAGGTCGTCGAAACAACTCTTTCAAGGAGCCTCCCCACTCAATCTCCTGGAAGACACGGAGCAATCAACATCGCTCAGCGCTCTGACTGAGGATGCAGATGTATCTTGAAGATCACACGACGGCTCCGCTCTCGATCCAAGGATCCTGCCTCATCGCGGAGAAGATCCTGCCTCCCACGTCCATTCGCCGTCGCCTTTTGCAGAAAGCACTCATAGGCCCAGGGGAGCTTCTCACGAACCACCGCCACGCTCTTCGCCAACACAGCAAACGAGCGTTCCTGGCTCAATCGTAAATTGCGAAGATCGTCTCCAAGATCATCCGTGTGCCCTTCGATCACAAACGCGTCTACGTTCTTGCCTCCTTGTGCACACACCATAGCGGCATACTGAGGCATCATCTCGGTTAATAGTGCTTCCGCAGATGGCAATAACCTACTTTCCCCAAACGCAAAGGTGAGCGCCACCTCCGGCATACTGACCGTTAGAACAGAAGGTTGATATTCTTCGTGCTTTTGGTCGAGCGGTTGTTGCGGTTCCCATCGCGCTGTTGGACTCTGACCGGAACTTTCCTGCCCCTCATGAACACGGCTTACATATGCGGCAAACAGGAGGATGAAGATCACCGCGAGCGACGTCATGAGATCGGTCACTCCGGTGGAGACCGCGGAGAGCTCGGTATGTGGTCTCTGTACAATTGCTGATTTGTGATGTCTCATGGGAGCACTCTTGTGTTACTCGTGACGACCCGCAGGGTCCCCATCGCTGCCCGTCTTGACGTACAATGTACTTTGTACAGCCGCGCCGTGGGTTTTCAGCTGCTGAAATATGGTTTCCATTTCTGCTTTCGAGAGTTGCACTGGAAGGGCCTGGCCTTTCATAGTTCGGTTGAGATCCTGGATCGCCTCGATCAACGGGTGCACCACCCGTTTCAGCGCCTGCTGAACCTGATGACCGATCTCTTCAGGAAGATGGCCGATTGTGGAACTACTCTGGACCGCACTCAGAGCCGTGAGAGATTCCGATACCTTGGTGATGGCAGCCACGGCCGTACCAAGCCGCTGGTGCACGACTTCAGCTACTTGTTTGTCACTCTCGTTTCGGACGGGAGTGACCCCGGCTGATGCAGACCCATTCGCCGCCGAGCCAGACTGGACATGTTGATCGGCAACCCTTTGAGGAAATACCTCATCTAACAAGGAGAGACACTGCCGATGTTGATTACCCAGGCGGTACCACACAGAGGTTTCCAGAAGAGTGAACACATTTGCACAAGCCAACCCCACAATGGAGGTGACAAACTTTCCGGACAAGCCGTTAATGAGACCTGGGATGCCTTCGATCTGAGAGCCGTTTGCATGTAGTTTGCTCAGGCCGATAAGAATGGCTAAAAACGTGAACATCAATCCCATACCAGTCAGAAAAGCTGGAAGTTGCCGATAGAACCCGACATTGAGGTACTCCGCCATGCAGGCCTCAAAGGAGAAGAATTCTGTCGCAGATTTCTGTGCAGAGACCGTCGGTTCAAGAAACCACGCCGACTGTTCAATCGCAAATGTCTTTCGATAAGACAGCCAGTCTGCCACAAATGCAGGCTCGGAGCGCATCGCTTGATCCAACACCTGGAGATCGTCGAGGTCGCGCCGCGACTCTGGTGATTCATCCGAACGCGACCGTTTCTTCGTTATCGTCGGCGTCACGATCCAGTCCTTCGACCACTGTCGGCGTGCAACAAGAAGGCTCGACACTTGTGCCTGAACCTGACCTAACGCCTGTCGAATCCGCCACACCCCATGGAGAAGCACGGCACCATGCCAGCCACACAGGGCAAGGATCCCTGCCATGCCGATCCAACTCAACATTGGACTTTGCAGACCGCCGATGATGGCAAGATCCTGCGTGAAGAACTCCCATAGGTCGTTCGCCGCCGTCCATCCGTTGTGAGACGCCATACGTACCACACCCCTATCCATGCCCAGCGCACAGGTATAACCAGATTACCTACGTCAACTTTCATGCCAGTGAAGAACGACTATTTATGGGCATTTTCTTCATGACCGTACACAACGATCGGCACTTCCTGCCGGGCAGATCGGCACATTCTTCCAGGACATTTTGGGAGTGGCCAGACCTCGCAAATGAGTATGCGCATCAGGTCGATTGCGGCACTCATTTCATGGTATGGTTGAGCATGAGCATTGGAACAACCGCTCACCAGCCATCAAGGAAGGAAGGAGCTTGTCTGCTACTGACTCCGCGAAGCGGGGTCATTCACCTCAGCGGCCTTTTTTGTCTCCTCCTTACTCTCGCCGGCTGCATCAACGAATTTTCAGTGCTCAGTACTTCCGGATCTCCGTTGCTGATTTCCCGCCGTGGCTACTCGGCTCAGGATTGCACTGAAAAGGTGAAGGACGAAGCGGCTCGTATGGGTGTAACGTTACGCTATGTACATGTACGGGGAAATACCGTCGGTCGTTCTCTCCTCTGGCCGTTTCACCCAGGATATGCGTGTGAAGCAGCAATCGGTCCTGAACAGTCCCCAATCGGAACATACCCAGAAACTCCACCCATCAGTTTTCGTGGGTCGTGAGCGAGTCACTCACGCCTATGCCCTTTTGCCCCCTGGATAGCCTGCGGCCCTTGCACACCCACGATCTCACCGTCAGTTGATTCGCCATCTTTCTGGCATAGAGTTCCGATCTCGTCATCGGAGCGGCGAGGGTTCATTTCTCTAGATCTCCACTCGCTCCGGGCCCACACGAGAAGCTGACCAGCCGTTCCCGTGTCGCCCCATGTGAGATTCTGCCCTTCAATCCTATCCCTACTACACACCAGCACTTCCACCATTTGCTTGTTGTATCAGCGCCTTACGCTATACTTATGACAGATCCAGAGAAGAGGTTGTCAGCAGTGAGGAGCGGGGCTGGCCGAACTGGGCATGATCAAGATTCTCTTAGTTGAAGACAACGATGTCGATGCACGTCTCACGCAGGATATTCTTGCAGAGTGGAACTTGGAAACATTCACGATCACCCATGTGACACGCCTGAGTGATGCCTTCCACTATCTCGCCCGATCTCGCTTTGATGCTGTGCTCCTAGATCTTTCACTCCCGGACGGATATGGGCTCTCAACAGTTCGCCAAATTCACGCAGCGAATCCAACCATTGCGATCATTGTCCTGAGCGGGCTTAATGATCAGACGCTGGCCCTGCAAACCGTTAAAAACGGGGCCCAGGATTATCTCCTAAAAGGAGAAGGTCCACCGGAGTTATTGGCCCGCTCAATCCACTACGCGATAGAACGGAAGCGTGCAGAAGAGCGACTCACCTACCTGGCCCAATACGATCAGTTGACCGGCCTTGTAAACCGCAGTTTGTTCCGCGACCGGCTTGTTCAAGCCATGGCGCGAAGCAAACGTCTCCAGCAGCCGCTTGGCCTGATGCTGCTCGATCTCGATCGATTCAAACCGGTCAACGATACCCTTGGCCACAGCGTCGGCGATCAACTATTGAAAGTCGTCGCTGAACGGCTCCATGAATGTGTGCGCGAGGTGGACAGCGTCGCGCGCATGGGAGGAGACGAGTTTACCATCATTCTCGAAGGGCTCACGTGTGAGGAGGATATCACAACGGTGGCGCAGCGAATCACCAAGTCGTTATCCGAGCCATTCATACTGGGCGAGCATCAGGCCGTGATCAGCGCCAGTATTGGGATCACCATCTACCCGACCGACGACCATGACATTGATGAATTATTAAAGCATGCGGATGCCGCGATGTACCGTGCGAAGCAACAAGGCGGTAACGCGTTTCAGTTCCATATCCCAAACGATTCCCCATCCTCAGCACTTCAGAGTTGATGGTTGCCTGTCCCCTCATGGCTCCCAGTCACTCGGACGTACGCTGGTCTTCCTACCTGATGCGATCAGCTATGGACCGCACGGGGTGGTGAGGAATGACCTGGAATCAATCGGGTCCCGACAGAAGTGCTGTGTCGGCGGACAATGCGCGTGCACACCCATTCAGCAAGAGACCCGCGAACTCCCAGAGGAGGCAGAACGCCTCCTGTTCTCGATTTGTCACCAAATTGTTGTGCAGACCGCACACGTACCACCTCGAACAATGCTGTGTTCAGCATGACACGCCATCGACACTCCCAAGGTTAAATCTCACGATGCACCTGTCCAAACATCTGTTATTTCAGTGCTTTTCCCGTAAATTTCCGCATGTGCTTGGCACACTGATTGCCTTACCACTCACTCGTTTTCGGATGAACCGACGGAGGCCCGTTATGGCTGCAAGACAAGGCATTGGACTCCTCCTGCTGCTGCTTTCCATCATTCTCTCTACTGGCCAGCTTTTTGCGGCCCCCACACAACGTCAAGACTCCACCCGTCACCTCTACGATCGCATCATGGAGGAGTTTAAACACCGCGACTATGAAGCGGCGATGGCCGGCTTTCGTCTCTTCATTGAGCTCCATGGTCAATCTGCACTGGCAGCGAACGCACAATATTGGATCGGAGAATGCCAGTTCCGCACGCGGCGATATCGGGATGCCTTACAATCATTCTATGACGTCGTGTCGAACTACCCTCTCAGTCCAAAGTTGCCCGCCTCGACCCTGAAACTCGGCCAGACCTACATCAAACTTGGAGACCAAGAGAAGGCTCGGCTGATGTTTGATCGTGTCATCGATCAATACCCGGATAGTGCTGAGTCAGAGGTGGCACACAAGGCGATCGACGCCATGACGCCCAGCGAAGATACCTCCACGCCATCGCCGTAGCTTCCACCCGATCCCTGTGGGGTTTGGGGTCTTAATCGTCTGTGGCAATCTCGAGCCGAGTGGCGAGCTGAGCCAGTGGGTAGGTTCTCTTGGCCTGAAGTTTCCTCAGTTTGATCCCTGCCGTATCGAGCAAGGACTCGATGATTTGTTGTGATTCCATCTGATGAAGTTCAGGGGATTGCGGTTCAATTTGTACCACCTGTTCGACCTGTCGTGACCCTGGGTGCACCAACGCAAAGTCGACCCGCTTCAGGGCAAGCTGACGAAGAACTTGAACCCGTTCCTTTCCCCCCGCCTCAACCGTGAGGAATGAGCCGAGCGGAACTTTCGCAAATACAAGATACCGCTCTTGGACGACCATTCGTAGAAGGTTATACAGCGCGACCTCATCCTCAGCTAATAGTGGCGCTGGGCTCAGGGTAAAATTGGAGGGCATCACGGCGGGTGACAGATCTTTCTTTCTTCGGCGAGATTGCCTTCGATAACGCCAAATGCTGTAGATGATCACGGTAACGATCGTCACGAGCAACAGTAGCTTCATTGTCCTCTACTTTCTCCGTCGGCTGGAACGTAATCGCTCATACCACCCTGGCCCACTTGGGACAATACACCCCAACAGCCTGGGTGCTGCCGCTCCTGTCACCGCTGGAACGTTTCCGCACTGTTCCATCACGGTTTGATACGCCAAAATCGCAAAGGCCACTGACTCCAACGCCTTACTATCCCAGCCCTGCACTTCAAAAGTGGTGACTGGAACTGGAGCAAACACGTCTTTCAGGTGTTCCATAATGGCTCGATTTTTCACTCCCCCGCCGCCGACGATCACATCATCGATCCCACCCTTGATCCAACGCCTGGCCGCACCTATGGCCTCTGCGGTCCACCTGGTACAGGTTGCCAAAAGATCCTCGACCGACAGTTTACTCGCCTGGGGCCAGCTGAGTAACTCCGCCTGCATCCCCTCGCCAAACATTTCTCGGCCCGTCGATTTAGGTGGCGCCTGAGACAGATACGGGTGGGCCAGCAGTTTGGCCAATAATCTTGAGTCGACCCGTCCTTTCGTTGCCAGACGGCCGTCTCGGTCCATGGTAACGCGACCATTGGTGCTCCGGAACATAATGCCATCGAGAACCATATTGGCCGGCCCTGTGTCAAACGCGATCGGCCCGTCTGCGCCGGTGCCTCGTGGTAAGTAGGTTACATTGCTAATCCCCCCGAGGTTGACGATGAGTCGCCCACGGCGAGCGTGCTGAAACAGCAAGGCATGGGTCCCGGGCGTCAGCGGAGCCCCTTGCCCTCCAGCTGCCATGTCACGGGGCCGGAAGTTGGCCACCGTTGTAATCCCAGTCCTCTCCGCGATCACGGCCGGCTCGGCAATTTGGAGGGTGGACCGGATTGCACCAACCCCCATATCCTTAATCCCATTTGGCAGATGATGGACCGTCTGACCATGAGATCCAATGAGGTCAACTTCTTCTGTCGTTAACTGGGCAGCCCGAATGACGCCTAACGCAGCATTGGCAAACCATTCTCCCAGGAGGGCATTCAGGTGACAGAGGTCTGCGACCGTCCCTGAGACCGACGCCGAAAGGACTCGCTGTTGGAGCGAGCGTGGATAGGGAAGCGAATAGAATGCCCCCATCTCTACCTCAACGCGGGTCGCTGTCCGAACAATCGACACCAATGCGGCATCGACTCCATCGGCAGACGTTCCCGACATAAGCCCAACGACCTTCATCGGCGATATCCTTTCGTCACCACATCACATCTCATGGGTCGGGTGCCTACTACGCTAATGGAACTCACGCCGGTGGTCAAGGAGACGAATGGACAGGGCCGATCCAGAGATTGCAAAAGTCTTCACGTGTGGTTCTCATCTTGTTCAGCTCCTGACCCTGTACAATCCGGTCGTCAAACCATCTCGATAGCGATAAAGCCACCCCCTGATCGGCAATCCCAAGACAGCGTTGACAGCGCCAAACCCGGATGATACCGTCGCCGCCGATGTTTTCTGCTGTCTATCCACGCGTACAAGGCCTTGTGATTTCTCTCCTGACTCTTGCTATCGGGTCCGTCCTCTTCATACCCACGGCAGCAGCTCGTGACCCCATTCCCATCGTCGTCACCATTCCCGTCTTAAAAGACCTGGCAGAACAGGTTGGCGGTCCATTCGTCCAGGTGAAGTCTTTGCTGAGCGGCTACGAAAATGAGCATACCTACTCCCCCAAACCCAGTGATTTGGTCGCAGTGCGGAAGGCGGCGTTACTACTCGAAGTGGGTCTCGGACTGGAGGTCTGGGTGGGGTCTCTGGTGAAGAATGCGGGTAGCGCCAAGTTACGCGTGATCACCACGTCTCAAGGCGTAGAGCTTCTTCACGATGGGGGAGATCTTCATGAAGCGGTGCATCACGGCGCGCATGTGACCGAGTCCAGTGGAAACCCACATATTTGGCTGGATCCTGCGAATGTCGTCATTATGCTGCACCACATCACCCGTGCGCTCATCGACGCCGATCCGGCCCATGCCGCTGATTTCCAGGCCAACCACGACGCGTATCTGCACCGACTCCACCAACTACAACAGGAGCTAATGATACGTACGCAACGCCTTTCGGATCGGCGTTTCATCGCACATCATCCGGCTTGGCCCTATTTGGCGAAGCGATTTAGTCTCGAAATTATTGACACGATCCACACTCCGTCAGGCACAGAGCCTTCTGCCCTCCATCTACAACAGTTGATTGCAAAGATTAATCACCAACGTATCCGAGTGATCGCCTCCGAAATCCAGCTGAGCCAACGCCTCCCGGAACTCCTGTCGCGGGACACCAAGGCGCGTGTGGTGGTATTGACCACCATGCCGGGTGGGATGCCGGGAACTGATAGCTACCTCGACATGCTTCGTTATAATGTGCTCCAATTAGTTGGTGCATTGGAAGCCGCCTAACAGCCCTTCAGGATATCCATTCATGTCTGCGGAAGAAACAAGGGAATCCCACTCCAATGGTCGTAATCCGATCATTCGTTTTGATCATGCGTCCTTCGGTTTTCCTGGGCTGATTGCTCTCAAGGATATTTCGCTGCCCATCTACGACGGTGAGTTCGTTGGTGTGATCGGTCCCAATGGATCAGGCAAAACCACCCTCTGCCGTGCCGTCTTGGGATTGCTTCCACCGGTTGAGGGTCATCTTCACATCTTTGACTGTGCCTGTAGCGAACTCCGCTGCCACCATCGGGCCCAAATCGGGTACCTCCCACAAAAGGGGGTCGTGGATCGAAACTTTCCGGTGACAGTCCTCGAGACGGTCATGATGGGACGCTATGGCGCGCTGGGGCTTCTCAAGCGTCCAGGAAAGAAGGATCGTCAGATCGCGATGGAAGCCCTTGCCCAGGTTGGTATGGAGACACACAAGGATACGGCCCTCGGACATCTATCGGGGGGGCAGCAACAACGGGTCTTCATCGCCAGAGCCTTGGCCCAGCAACCGAAAGTCCTGATACTTGACGAGCCCACGACTGGGTTGGATATCACCATGCAACACAACGTCATTGAGCTCGTCCAACATCTTCATGACGAACTCAAGCTGACGGTACTGCTGATCACTCACGATATTAATATGATCCGTTCACGAGTGGATCGCTTGGTCCTTCTCAAGACCAAGCTCTTTGCCGCCGGTCCACCTGCTGAAGTCCTCAAGCCAGAAATCCTTCATCAGGTATACGGCAAAGAGCTGGTGATTACAGAGAACGACCTTGTCATCGTCGAAGATTACCACCATCATCACTAATACTAACGATACATTATGCTCGACCTCCTCGCCTATGACTTCATGCAACGTTCTCTCCTCGCCGCCGCGATGGTCGGTGGGCTCTGCTCCGTGATCGGTGTGTTTGTTGTCCTACGGGGGCTAGCCTTCGTTGGTGCGGGAACGTCCCATGCCGCATTTGCAGGAGTCGCCCTTGGTTACTTAATGGGATGGCCTCCCTTGTTTCTGGCCATTCTGTTTGGCTTAGCTACGGTCTGGATTACCGGTTGGGTTGAAGAACGCGGTAGGATGAAGCTGGATGTCTCCATTGGCATTTTGTACACAACGACCATGGCACTGGGCATCCTCTTCATCGGGCTGATGAAGACCTACAATGCCGAGGTGTACGGCTATCTCTTCGGCAGCGTGCTTTCGGTCACGCCTGAGGAGCTTCGTATCATCGGGGCAATGAGCGTGCTGGTGTTGAGCCTCCTGCTGCTGTTTGCCAAGGAACTCTATTTCATCGCGTTCGATCAGGAAATGGCCGAGGCGTCCGGAGTCCCGGCTCGACAGATGTTTTTTCTGCTACTGACGCTGGTTGCCCTCACCGTTGTCGTCTCACTCAAGACAGTTGGTGCCATTCTCGTATTCGCCATGATTTTGATTCCTGCTTCGACCGCTTATCAACTTACCCATAGTCTGACGACCCTGACGCTGTACTCTGCACTCATCGGAATCATAACCTCGGTATGTGGGGTCTTGATTTCTGCCGTCTGGGATATCCCCTCAGGACCGGCGATCGTGTTACTAGCAACAGCGATGTTTTTTACCGCAGTCCTCTTCTCGCCAAAACGAGCAAAACGGGCACGACTCATTCACGCTCATTAACCGGAATCACCTTGTTCGGCGCTTCACAGAGTGCTATCTGTACGGTCGAGCGCAGTGGTTCTCTTCAGAAGACTCCACTTCGAGGGATTCAAAATATATATGAGCAGGCACTCCCAGAGAGAAGGTGTACGATGTTAGGACAGAGATACCAAGTACGAACAATAGCAGTTCTGTTGGTGATGCTGACTTCGATCCTTCCCTTTTCAAGCACTATTGCCGCGGAAGAATTTGGCGGGATTGAACCAGGGAGATGGATGCTCGGCTTTCGGGCTGGATTTGCCCCACTGACGCAACAGCTGTCCGAAGGCACCTCGACCTCAATCGGTCCACTGGTGAACTTCCAAGCGATGTACAGCCTCAATCGCTGGTTCTTAGTGGGAATGATGCTTGAGTGGGAGCGCCATGGAGTGAGCGTGGAACAACCGGATTTGAGCCTCGGACATCAAGATATCGTCTCGGTCCTTCCAACAGTGGAGATTCGTCCGGTTCGATCGGTGGCTTTCAGCCCGTATGTCAGTATGAGTTTCGGCGTGAACGTGAATAGCTTTGGTGAGGATACAGCCGTTCGGATCAGCCCGAGCAATACCTTCGCCTGGCGACTAGGCTGGGGAACGGATTATCATCTTACCGAACGGCTTGCCCTCAATGTGGAATGGGCCTATAAGCGGAACGATGGGCACACGACCGGCACCGGTGGCCAGAACAACGACTGGAACGCCTCTTCATTTGGCTTCTTGTTTGGCGGAAAGATGTTTTTCTGAACCTCGGACAGGACGGAAGATGAGAGCACAGTCTCCACTCAGCGCCAAGACAAAAGACCGCAACCTTCTCATCTCTCTTCCTACTCAAGCTGACTGTTTTTGCTTCGACTCCAAACCATCCCGGTCTGTTCCTTGGAACTGAAGCCCAGTCGCTCATAAAACCCAGGACGCCTGGTACAGAGCCAAAACAGTTCAACCCGTTGCAGTTGTGGATGATGAAGAATCCGCTTGACGATCTCGCTCCCGACACCCCGACCTTGATAGGCCCGGTCGACAATCACATCCCAAATCGTCGCCCGGTAGATAAAGTCAGTGAGGACGCGCCCAAATCCAATCAGTCGCTCGCCATCCCAGGCACAGATGGTGAGATCCGTATGTTGGAGCATCGCCTTCGCATCATCCAGGGATCGGTCCTTCGCCCATGGAGCTTGACGAAAGAGTCCGAGAAGCTGCGACGCTTCAGGAAGGTCCTTGTGAGAATAGGTGACAGCGGGCTTGAGGGTTGGAGGCATCTTATACTACAGTATCCCCCGAATTGATCTGAGTGTACGAGGAAACCCATGTCAACGCAAGTCCGTACCTGTTCCAAATGCTTTCAACTCATGTGGCTACGAGCGGATGAGTATGAGGTGCTCGACGATGAAACGGTTCGCGCGAAATGTCCTCATTGTGGAACTCTCGCACGATTCAAGCTGGTCACCACTGGAGCCAATGCCTTAGGGCCAAAGATGGGGCACTAACCGCGTGTCTCTGAGTTTTTAGTCGTGAGTGTCGAAGTATGAGTTGCGCCCATCCGGCAAACGAAGGATTCGGCACCCATCACTGCGCTTGACTAGCTTCCACCAGTTTCTTCCAGCTCAGGCTTGTTACCGGGAAGAACTTTCCGTAAGGCAACGCGGTACTCCGCAAGTCGCTTCTCATCCTGTCGCCTGACTTCAATCTCTTGGTCTCGATGCATACGCTCGAGATGGTCAATCACTGCAAGAAGCGCTTGAACGGTCCCGATCAAATTCCCTTGTTCGAAGGCTTCCAATGAACATATGAGCGATTCATTGAGTGCCTTGTAGGGAGTCCCGGCACTCTGGTGTTGTGTCCGAGAGACAATCCCCTCATAGTTGTCGGCGGCCTCTGTCGTAGGTTTCACACCGTAGGGCACGACCGTCAAATGTACGATGGAGGGAAGTGTCGCTGCATAGGTTTTCACATGAGCAGTCAGGCCCCCGATTGCGTCTACTATCTCTGCGGTTAGCATTGTTCCCCATCAGTGGCGCAATCAGCCGTTGTACTATCGAGTGTCCGACCAGTTGGTCCATTGAGCCGCTCGAGTTCCTGCATCACGTACTCCATATCGGTCGGGAACGGCCGCGTGAATTCCTCCCTAGCGGCAGTCGTTGGATGGACAAAACCTAGCGTTCTGGCATGAAGCATCACTCGTGGGACCTCGAGATCCACAAGGGCCATCACTTTGCTGCCCCCATAGGTACGATCGCCAAGAATAGGATGGCCTAATGAAGTCAGATGCACCCGCAACTGGTGAGTCCTCCCTGTTTGCGGATAGAGAAGAACATGCGCAGCCACTTTACCATATCGTCGGGTGACCACATATTCTGTCACCGAGGCTTTGGGACTTGATGTTCTGGAAGAGAATTTCTTCCGATCTTTACTATCTCGACCAATGGCCAGATCAATCACGCCTCGTCCTTTTTTAGGGACCCCCCAAACCAGTGCTTCATAGACTCTGGTAATAGTATGGAGCTTGAACTGCGCCGCAAGGGCCCGATGTGCAGCATCCGTCTTGGTGATCACCATGACCCCGGAGGTTTCCTTATCCAAACGATGAACGAGTCCAGGGCGTTCCTTCCCACCGATGGTCGAAATCGTCCCCCCCGAGGTTTGGAAGTGATGCAAGAGCGCATTCACTAAGGTCCCACTCCAGTTTCCTGGTGCTGGGTGTACCACGATGCCTGGTGGCTTATTCAAGATGAGAAGGGAATCGTCCTCAAACAGGACCTCGAGGGGAATCGCCTCTCCCTGGATGGAGAGCGGTTCCGGCTTCGGAATATCCATGGTGATCCGATCCCCTGGTTTGATCCTGTGGCTTGGTTTGACGGCCTGGTCGTTGACCCGTATACGACCCAGTTCAATCAGTCGCTGCAGCGCGGACCGGGAGGTGTCTCGCTCTCGACCGACAAGAAAAATGTCCAACCGCTTGGGCTGCTCTCCGGCCGTGATGAGAAATTCCGTGATCATGAACAGGACACGCTACTAAAGACCTTTAGTTAAATGCAATCCGCCCGTGCAGGCGACGTACTTCGCTTCTCAGTCGGAGGCCAGATAAACAACTTTGTCTCCCTCTCCGTCTTCAGCTTTTTTCTCATCACAGCAGTTGAAGCCAGCGAGTCGTTTTGTTAGGGTGCGGCTCTTGGAGCCAGAAATATGGGTATGAGCTTTTCGCAATACGATCCTGAGGGATTTTACGATGAATTGTACGAGGAGAAGGGACAACCACGACCTGGAAGCACCCTTTTGCTCAAAAAATTCGCGTCATTACCTGAAGGAGAGCTACGAAAACGTCAGGAGGCTGCGGAGCGTGTCATCCTCAACATGGGAATGACGTTTGGAATCTATGGAAACGATAACGGCCATGAACAGATATTTCCGTTCGACATTGTTCCTCGGATCGTCACGGCGTCAGATTGGGAACGGATCGACTCCGGGCTTTGCCAGCGCATCCGCGCGTTGAACTTGTTTATCGACGATGTGTACCACGATCAGAAAATCCTTAGAGATGGAGTGATTCCCAGTGAGCTGATTTATACCAGTAAGAGCTTTTTACAACCTTGCATGGGGCTGCGCCCACCGCGCGGCATCTGGTGCCACATTGCGGGAATCGATCTCGTCCGGATTAGCGATGGTCAGTACTACGTCCTCGAAGACAACACCAGGTGCCCGTCTGGGGTCGCCTATGTGTTGGAGGCAAGACAGGTCATGAAACGGACATTCCCTGAGTTGTTCGAGGCGTATCGTGTTCGGCCAGTGGATGGATATCCGAGTCAACTCCTGGAGACCCTTCGTTCCCTTTCGGAACTTCCCGATCCGACCATTGTGATTCTCACACCCGGCATCTTCAATTCGGCCTATTACGAACATTCACTGCTCGCCCAAAAGATGGGGGTAGAATTGGTCGAAGCCAATGATCTGGTGGTAGTGGATGGATTTGTCCATATGCGCACCACCAAAGGATCCCAACGCGTCGACATCATCTATCGACGGATCAACGATGAGTTTCTCGATCCGCTGGCATTTCGTCGCGATTCCCTGCTTGGAGTCCCTGGACTCATGGAATCATACAAGAAAGGGAGGGTAGCGCTTGCCAACTCCCCTGGCACTGGCGTGTCGGACGATAAAGCCATTTATGCCTATGTCCCAAAGATGATCAATTATTACCTGGCGGAGGAACCGATACTCCCCAATGTGCCGACTTATCTCTGCTCAGATCGACGAGATCGGACCTATGTCTTGGAGCATTTGGACCAGCTGGTCGTGAAAGCCACTAACGAAGCTGGTGGCTATGGGATGATGATTGGTTCTCGGGCTTCCAAGCAAGAACGGGAGGACTGTGCACGGCGCATTGAAGCCGATCCGCGGAACTATATCGCCCAACCGACCCTAGCCCTCTCGCGGGTTCCCACCCTCGTGGAGGATCATCTAGAAGGACGCCATGTCGATCTCCGCCCGTACGTGTTGTATGGCCGTGATGTATCTGTGTTGCCGGGAGGGATGACACGCGTGGCGTTGAGGAAAGGCTCTCTTGTGGTGAATTCATCTCAAGGCGGAGGCAATAAAGACACGTGGGTCCTGTCATGAGGAGCGGGCAAGCTCGTGTCATCGCTTACCTCACTGCTCAATACAAGGAAGCCGGTGATTCATGCTGAGCCGGGTCGCCAGCTCCATTTATTGGTTAAATCGTTACATTGAACGGGCTGAAAACTATGCCCGCTTCATCGAAGTCAACCTCAACATGACGCTCGACCTTCCTAGAGGCACGACGGAGCAGTGGGGCCCGTTGGTCTTCACGACGGGAGATCACGAGAGTTTTGCCGATCGATATGGAAATCCCACGAAAGAAACCGTCATCCAGTTCCTCTTAGCCGATACGACGAATGCCAATTCGATCCTGTCTTGCCTCGTGGCTGCCAGAGAGAATGCTCGGTCGGTCCGAGAAGTCATCTCTACCGACATGTGGGAACAGGTCAACCGCTTTTACCTCATGGTCAGGGACGCCCTTTCAAACGGGTGGTCCAGACAAAGTCTCCACACCTTTTTGACCGAGGTCAAGGCGAATAGTCACCTGTTTTTGGGCATTACCGATGCCACCATGTCACATGGAGAGGGTTGGCATTTTGCTCGCCTCGGTCGATTGCTGGAACGCGCGGACAAAACCTCACGCATTCTTGACGTGAAGTATTTCATGCTCTTACCGACGGTCGACGAAGTCGGCACCCCATTCGATATCATCCAGTGGTCCGCGCTGTTGAAATCCGCCAGTGCCTTGGAGATGTACTATAAACGTTTTGGCCGTATCTCTCCCGACGATGTTACGGCGTTTCTGATCTTGGATCCCACCTTCCCTCGAGCCATTCGCTACTGCCTAATCAAGAGTGAGGATTCCCTGCATGCGATCTCCGGGTCAGAGCATGGGGCCTATCAGAACCACGCCGAAAAGCGACTGGGGCGATTGCGCGCCGAGTTGGACTTCGGTGATCTCGAGGATTGCCTTACCGGAGGACTGCATGAATTCTTGGATCGGTTTCAAGCACAGCTCAATTCTGTAGGAGACGCCATTTACGAGACATTCTTTGCCCCTCGTCCAATCCACGTTCACAGTACAATCGTCGGAACGGAGACACAATGACCTTTTGTTTAGGAATGAAAGTGGAGGACGGTCTTGTCGGGATTGCCGATACCCGAGTCACCACGGGTGCTGAATACATCACCGCAGGGAAAGTTTCGATTCATCAGCATGGGCGTCACTCGATGTTTTTGATGACATCTGGGCTCCGGTCCGTTCGAGACAAGGCCGTCACGTATTTCGACGAGGCCATTAACGAGGGCGATCAGACCTTCGACAAGTTATTCAAAGCCGTCAACGTGTTCGCTGCGCAGATTCGCCGCGTGGCAGAAGAAGACCGTGCGGCACTGGATCAAGCAGGCCTGATTTTCAACCTTCACGCTCTCGTGGGTGGGCAGTTGGAAAATGACAAGGAGCATAAACTCTACCTCATCTACCCACAGGGGAACTGGGTCGAAGTGAGTGAAGGGACCCCCTATTGCATCATCGGGGAGACAGGCTATGGGAAACCGCTCCTCGATCGCGTATTACGCTATGACTCCAGCATGGACTTCGCTATGAAGGTGGGCTTTCTTGCGTTCGACGCCACCCGCACAAGCTCGACCAGCGTCGAATATCCACTCGATGTGGTCCTTTATCGCCATGATACCTTTGACATCATCGAACACCGTTTTCAGAAGGAAGATCTCGCTGAAATTGCTGTCTGGTGGCAATCCCGCATCTATGAATCAGTTGAGAAGTTACCGTCGAAGTGGATTGATTGCCTTCTCGACTCGCTTCCTCAAGAATCGCGATCGTCGTCCACACCCCCCGGCGCTCCGACTGATTGAGAACGGTCTCCCGGTCGATTCAATGAACCCTTTGCCTTTCTGTGCTCGCGATACAACCACTGGGTCGGGCCTATTTCAATCCTTGAAACCCTTGTAAATCCAGTACATCGCGTAGGACAGCATTGAAGCTGGAATATTTGTTGAGCAGCCCATCTCTACACAGATGAAGAAATAGCTACCCTGTGGTGCTCAAGCAGTGGTTACCCTTGAACTGACTTGGATATTCAAGAACGAGAGACCTTCGCCCTCACGACGGCACCTTCAGGGCTCGATTTTGAAGCGATGAGACAGCAGGAAAGCTGTTTATCGCGGAGCAGAGCACATTGACACGCAGAAGGATAGAGATATGAACGAGAATCGATAGAGTCTAGGCGTGACTTGGTTTTTGGGCGCGCTCAGCAATTTTTTTGCGAAGGCGAGCTTTTTCGAGGCTCACCTGAGCCTCTTTGACTTCGGACGGCAATCCGCCGGCCTGAAGTCGCCGTTCAGCTTCGGCCACCTTGGCGGTGGCCCCCTCCACATCAATATCCTCTGCTTTTTCAGCAACTTCTGCCATGATCGTGACTTTGGTCGGAGTGACTTCCGCAAATCCCCAAAGCACCGCCATCGAATGAGTCTCTTGATCAACCCGATACCGGAGTTCGCCGATCCGGAGAGTCGACAGAAAATGACAATGCCCTGCCAACACCCCGAATTCACCCTCTGAGCCAGGCGCAATGACTTCATCGACCTGTTGACTCAAGAGGAGTTTTTCCGGTGTTACAACCTCTAATAAAAACTTCCCTGGCATCTCTCTCTTCCTTCATCCCACCTTAAGGTGGGAACCGATGCGTCCTCAACTGCGCGCATGCAACGAGGGTCTTCCGAGACCGCGCGTTGCGCAAGCTCGGAGGACGCTCGGTTCAGCCGCCTATCTACACTTTCACGCCCATCTTCTCCGCTTTTGCGAGTGCTTCTTCGATGGGGCCGACCATGTAAAATGCCTGCTCAGGAAGATGGTCATACTTGCCCTCAAGGATCTCCTTAAAGCTGCGGACTGTATCCTTGAGTTTCACGTACTTCCCGGGTGCGCCGGTAAAGGCTTCGGCCACGTGGAAAGGTTGCGATAGGAAGCGTTGAATCTTTCTTGCGCGCGCCACAGCCATTTTATCGTCTTCCGACAACTCGTCCATCCCGAGGATCGCGATGATGTCTTGAAGGTCTTTATAACGCTGCAAGACGGACTGGACCCCACGCGCCACTTTATAGTGTTCCTCGCCGATGATTTGTGGATCAAGAATACGTGAAGTGGAATCCAACGGATCGACCGCCGGGTAAATCCCCAACTCCGCCAGTGATCTGGACAACACCGTCGTGGCATCCAAGTGGGCGAACGCCGTGGCCGGAGCCGGATCGGTCAGGTCGTCGGCCGGCACATAGATGGCTTGGACGGACGTAATGGAGCCCCGCTTGGTTGAAGTGATTCGTTCTTGTAGGGCACCCATTTCCGTCGAAAGGTTCGGCTGATATCCAACGGCAGATGGCATACGGCCCAACAGCGCGGATACTTCTGAGCCGGCCTGGGTGAACCGGAAGATATTGTCCACGAACAGCAACACGTCTTGATTCTCTTCATCACGAAAATATTCAGCCACGGCTAACCCCGTCAGGGCCACACGTAAGCGGGCTCCAGGGGGTTCGTTCATCTGTCCATAGACCAGTGCGGCTTTTGACTTGGTGAAATCGTCCGGATCAATGACCTTCGACTCCTGCATTTCGTGCCAGAGGTCATTCCCTTCGCGCGTCCGCTCACCTACACCGGCAAACACGGAGAACCCGCCGTGGTGTAGCGCGATATTATTGATCAGCTCCATAATAATGACGGTTTTCCCGACGCCGGCACCACCGAAGAGACCGACCTTTCCACCCTTGCTATAGGGTTCGAGGAGATCCACCACCTTGATACCTGTTTCCAGTACCTCGGTCTTAGTCTCTTGGTCTTCAAGTTTGGGGGCAGGGCGGTGAATCGGATAGGTCTTCTTCGTCTTGATCGGGCCTCGTTCATCAACTGGCTCGCCAAGCACGTTGATGAGGCGACCAAGCGTTTCACGACCAACTGGTACAGAGATCGCCGCTCCTGTATCGTCCACATCCATTCCGCGTGTCAGACCATCTGTCGTGGACATCGCGATACTACGGACTCGGTTTTCGCCCAAATGCGAAGCAACTTCAAGGGTGATTTTGACCGCAGGCTTACCAGCAGCCGTGTTCTCTTCCTGAGTCACTTTGAGGGCATTGTAGATATTGGGCAGTTGACCTGGAGGAAATTCCACGTCCACAACCGGTCCGATGACTTGAATCACTTTTCCTGTGCTCACGAGTTCACCCCTTTTTCTCGAGTGCTAAGTTCTGAGTGCCCAGTGCTAAAAACAGACGACCCGTTATGACTCGGCACTCAGCACAACCTACTTATTTCAACGCTTCGGCACCGCCGACGATATCCATCAACTCTTTCGTAATCGCCGCCTGCCTGGTCTTATTGTAATATAGCGTCACTTTCTTGATGAGCTGGCCGGCGTTACGCGTGGCGCCATCCATCGCGGCCATGCGAGCCCCATGCTCGGCTGCCGCAGACTCCAACAAAATCCGGTAGGCCTGTACCTGAAAATGCTTCGGAATCAAGACGGCCAATAGTTCGGCTTCTTCCGGTTCGTAGAGATAACTCCCACTCATCGGGGCTTCTCCGGAAGCGGTACCGAATTCCTCTTGCGCATCGATCGGGAACAGCTTTTCAACAATGACTCGCTGCTGGATCGCAGACTTGAATTCATTGTAGACGACATAGAGTTCGTCGAATGTGCCTTTGACAAAATTGTCCGTGAGGTCGCCACCGATATCGATGGCATGCTCGAAGGTTAACTTATCGAAGATACCGGTCCATTCTTGTCGAATCGGCCAGGCACGGCGGCGAAAATAGTCCCGTCCCTTGCGACCGATAATGCTCAGATTCACTTGGAGCCCTCGCGCTTCACACTGCCGAACAAACTCGGAACTCTTGCGGGCGATATTGCCGTTGAAGCCACCACAGAGCCCTCGGTCGCTCGTCACCACGAGAACTTCGACCTTCTTCCCCTCACGCTTCTGCAGAAGGGGATGAGAAGAGCGGTTCACTCGCTGGCTCAAGTTACTTAACACTCCGCGCATTTTATGCGCATAGGGGCGCGCGGCGAGAATCCGGTCTTGAGACCGTTTCAGCTTGGCCGCAGCGACCATCTTCATGGCTTTGGTGATCTTCTGCGTATTCTTAAAGGCTGAAATCTTGCGACGTAATGATTGAAGACTTGGCATGATTCTGGCTTTCAGCTATCGGCTCTCAGCAATCAGCTCGCGGCTGACGGCTGAACGCTGGTGGCTACTTGGCTCCGTATCCCATCTTCTGCTTGAAGCTCGTGATAATCTCTTTCAACCGGCCACCAACCTTGTCGTCGATCTTGCCGATCGTCGCCACTTCCTTCTTCAGATCTGGATGATTCTGTTGAATGTAATGCAGGAGGTCCGCCTCGAACTGCTGAACCTTGTCCACCGCCACATCATCGAGGAATCCCTGCGTACCCGCGTAGATGGAGAGCACCTGATCTGCCACCGGCATAGGTTTGTACTGTCCCTGCTTGAGCAACTCCACCATGCGTACACCACGAGCTAACTGCAGCTGGGTTGCCTTGTCGAGCTCACTACCGAACTGGGCAAACGCCGCCATTTCACGATACTGGGCGAGGTCCAACCGAAGCGTACCGGCCACCTGTTTCATCGTCTTAATCTGAGCGGATCCGCCGACGCGCGAGACCGAGAGTCCGACGTTAATGGCCGGACGAATACCGGAGTAGAACAGATCGCTCCCGAGATAGATCTGCCCGTCCGTGATCGAGATGACATTCGTTGGAATGTAGGCCGACACGTCACCCGCTTGCGTTTCAATGATGGGCAAGGCAGTGAGGCTTCCCCCACCGAGCTTTTCGCTGAGCTTGGCTGCCCGCTCCAGCAAGCGCGAGTGCAGATAGAACACATCGCCCGGATAGGCTTCGCGACCCGGGGGTCGACGAAGCAAGAGGGAGAGCTGGCGATAGGCAACGGCGTGCTTGGACAAATCGTCGTACACGATCAACGCGTGCTTGCCGTTGTCACGAAAATATTCTCCGATGGCCGCCCCTGCGAAAGGTGCTAGAAATTGCATGGGAGCCGGGTCGCTGGCGCTCGCCGACACCACCATGCTGTACTCCATCGCATGGTTTTCCTCGAGGGTCTTCACCACACGAGCCACCGTCGAACGCTTCTGGCCGACCGCAACATAGATGCAAAATACGTCCAGACCCTTTTGATTGATGATCGTATCGACCGCAATAGCCGTTTTGCCGGTCTGGCGGTCGCCGATGATCAGCTCACGCTGACCACGACCGATCGGGATCATGGCGTCGATCGCCTTGATGCCGGTTTGCAGCGGCTCACGAACAGATTGGCGTGTATTCACACCGGGGGCCACGACTTCGATACGGGAATGGTGCTGGGAGTTGATAGGACCCTTCCCGTCGATCGGCTGACCGATGGCATTGACGACGCGACCGACGAGCGCTTCGCCGACCGGAATTTCCGCGATGCGGCCGGTCCGCTTGACTGGATCGCCTTCCTTGATTCCGACGTCGTCACCCATCAACACCGCGCCGACATTGTCCTCTTCAAGGTTCAGCGCGATGCCATAGAGTCCGCCAGGGAACTCCAACATCTCTCCGGCCATGGCTCCATCTAAGCCATAGACCTTGGCAATGCCGTCGCCGACCTGAATGACTGAGCCCGTTTCCTTGACATCAACCTGCTTGTCGAACCCCTTGATCTTTTCCTTGATGATCGCACTGATTTCTTCGGCCCTGATCTGCATGACGACTCCTTTTATTCTCGTGTCAACGCCACGTGCAGGTCGCGCAGGCGACCCTGGACAGTGCTGTCGACCACCGTGCTGCCGATACGGATCTGCAGCCCGGCAAGATGACTCGCGTCGGTCTGAAACGTGACATCCACTTCGCGTTTGAGTGTGTCCCGTAGCCGCGCTTTAATTCGCTCTTGTTCCGTAGTGGGTAGTGCCGTCGCCGACGACACCGTCACCGGCTGAGTGCCCTTTGCCTGATCAACCAGTTTTCCAAACGCCACGGCAATCTCGGGCAAGAATCCGACTCGACTCTTCTTCACTAATTGCCCCAGAAAGGCCTGACCGGTCTGTGAACATCCCAATCGCTCAGCCAACCCCTGCAGCACCGAGATCTTTTCCTCAACACTAAATGCGGGTGACGCCACGACATGTCGAAGTTGGTCAGACTCCTTCAGAGCCTGTCCCAGACTATCGAGAGCAGTTCGCGTTACTTCGATGCTGGATTGGTCAAGGAGTTCGAAGAGGGCCTGTGCATAACGTCGCGCAACTGTTGTTTTAATCACCGTTCTCGACTCACCTACATTATTTGGACGGACCTTAAAGTTTCGTGAAAATCACGAAGCAGAGCTCGCGAAATTAGCATTGGGGATGCGGAGCTGTCAATATCACTCTCTTCCACGGTGAATCGTCCAGGCCATACCTGAATGAGACGGCAGGTGTATACTAAAATTCAGCAGCGAGACGAATCCCGATGAAGCCGATGCGCGTCACATACTATGTAAAGAAGTGGAGTAGGCAGGAATGGAACAAGGGGAACCGTTACACAGTTCTTCTTGTTATTGTACCGATCCTCCTCTCGTGTGTTGTTCTGAGCCTGCTCAAGTCTCCTGGGTGGGCCTACCGCGAGTACTTTACCCCGGAACAGCGGACTCAGTTGGAGAAGATCCAGACCGTGCTCGTCGATGTGCTGACCCTCACCGAGAAAGGCACCACGAATTCCACCTCCCTCGCTGACTCCGTCGTTCAACGGTTGGCTGACGTCGGATACTCAACCGTTCGAGATTCCGGGCAAGCACATGACGTCGTCGTACGCGTGAAATGCGAACAACGCAAGACCTGGGAAGGCACGGCCGTGACGGGTGGAGACGCAGACCTGCCTGATGCCCCATCCCGACTCTGGAAGGGACCAGCCTGTCAGCTGACCTACCTCCTCGGGGGATTGAAGATTAAGTGGCAGAAGGAAGTACGCACAGAGTTCGAGGATGCCGTCGCTGCTGCCCAGACAGCACAGGCACCAGATGCTGGTCGTTACGCGATGGCGAAGCTGCAGGAAGCCCTGGAGAAGTACGAATTTCCCCTGTTGCTGGCGGCGGAGTGGGGCCATGCCGATCGTCTGATGAAGCTTCTGGATTCTCCGGACACCAGCCAAGCCAGAAAGATTAAGATTATGTCTCTTCTTGGCGAAATGCAGGCGGATGAAGCGATGCCGAAGTTGAAGGAAGCACTCAAGGACCGCAATCTGGCCAAACAAGCGCTCGCCGCGATTGGAAACCTTGGCCGAGACGGTATCCCATTGCTCGTCGAGATGATGAACACTTCACCTCAGCCGGAGGTTCAGGCTGCAGCCGCAAAAGCCTTAGGACAGCTCGGAGGCCTCCATGGTGATGCGTCGGTCGTCTTACCGTTACTGGCGAAGCTACAAGACCCCAAGACAGAGTGGTCCGTTTTGACGGAGGTGGCCTGGGCCCTCGGCAAGATCCCCGATAAGCGATCGATCCAACCCCTCTATGACCTGGACAAGAAACTTCAGGCGATTCGCGATCCCGACAATATACCCCTCAAGAAACTCAAGGAAGCCGTGTTCTGGGCGATTAAGCAATGCGACACGTGGGATCAGTTCAGCTAAAGGAAAGAGTCGAGACCAACGATACTCTGCGCTCATCCAACACGCGGTCGCGAACCCCCTCTGTTCTATGACTCCCATCTGAGCTGTTGATTTATTCACCCCTTGAGCGTAGGAATTGCCTCGATAGCTACTCCAGCAGTACCAGGATTTCTCTATGTCTGAACCCACTATTACCTGCCCGAACTGCAAGACCGAGATCAAGCTGACAGAATCCCTTGCCGCGCCCCTGATCGAGTCAACCCGTCGCGACTATGAGAAGCGGCTGGTGCTGAAAGATACGAACATTGCCAAGAAAGAAGAATCCTTGCGTGAGCGTGAAGCAGCCGTCTCACAAGCCATGCATGCGATTGACGATCAAGTGGCCGAGAAGCTGCTGCTGGAGCGCGCGAAGATCGTCACAGAGGAATCCAAGAAGGCCAAACTCGCCCTGCAAACAGATATCGACCAAAAAGCACGAGAGTTGGTCGAGCTTCAAGACCTCCTCACCCAACGCGAGGTCAAGCTCGCCGAGGCGCAGAAAGCACAGGCGGATCTCATCCGCCAAAAGCGCGAACTGGATGATGCCAAGCGTGAGCTAGAACTCACGGTCGAAAAGCGCGTCCAAGATGGGCTTTCTGTCACCCGCGAACAGGCCAAGAAAGAAGCTGAGGAAGGGCTCAAGCTCAAGGTGATGGAGAAAGAGCAAACCATCGCCTCCATGCAGACCCAGATCGAGGAACTCAAGCGCAGGGCTGAACAGGGATCGCAGCAGCTCCAGGGCGAAGTTCAGGAACTAGAGCTAGAAGCTGTGCTGAGATCTAAGTTCCCGAGGGACACGATTGAGCCTGTTCCCAAAGGCGAATTCGGCGGCGATGCTTTACAGCGAGTCGTCGGTCCTCTCGGCCAGCAGTGTGGAACGATCTTATGGGAATCTAAACGGACCAAAAATTGGAGCGACGGCTGGCTGGCCAAACTTCGCGACGACCAACGGACGGCCAAGGCAGAAATTGCCATTATCGTCAGTCACACACTCCCGAAGGGCGTCGAGTCGTTTGATCTCATCGAAGGAGTCTGGGTGACTGAAACCCGCTGTGCGCTTCCCGTTGCCACCGCTCTCCGACAGAGCTTGATCGAGCTGTCAGGCTCTCGCCTCGCAAGCGAAGGGCAACAGACGAAGACGGAGATGGTGTATCAATATCTGACTGGCCCGCGCTTTCGCCATCGCATTGAAGCCATCGTCGAAAAGTTCACGGATATGCAAGCCGACCTCGAGCGGGAACGGAAGACCATGACGCGCCTCTGGGCGAAACGTGAAGAACAGATACGAGGGGTTATTGATTCCACTGCCGGCATGTACGGCGACCTTCAAGGAATTGCGGGGAGAACCTTCCAAGAGATTGAGGGGTTGGGTATCCCATTGCTCGATACTCCCAAGACTGATTCGGAAACGGCGTCTTTATGGCCGAGAGAAGACAGATAGAAGTACTCGCGCAGACCCAGCCTATCGAACTCGTAACACAAAGGGATGGACACGTGCATGGTGGGAACCCGTCAGACCGCCCTGAAAAAGTAGAATGTCACCGTTTCTCGTTTTGATTTGGACTCGAAGCTGCAGGCCATTCGCGATCCCAATAACGTGCCTCTGAAAAGCTCAAGGAAGCCGTCTTCTAGTCGATCAAACAATGGGATATGTTGGATCAGTATGGCTGCGAGCAGACATCATTTATTCTGCTATCCCCTTTATTGTTCCGCATCCGCGAATGAATTAGGGTTCTTGTCATCCTTCTCTTTTGGTTCAGCAATGGCAGAATTATCCACCTCCGCTTGCTGGCAAGTCACAGGAATGCAAGGGCAAGCCTAGAGTTGAGACTTCCAGAACAAAGACTGGAGGGCCTAGGATTGAAAAAGTACACTACATTTCCCTATGAGTAACACAGATTCAGAAATCCAGAAATTCACACTTTACGGCGAGAACACGCCAGCGTTTGATGACTCGATACAGCCAACGCTGGATTTTCGTAGTTGGAGTGATGTCTCGAAGGAAGAGCGAATTACAGCTTTGCAACAGATCCTCAATAGTGGGTGGACGAAAAAGGAACAACATATTCTAGACGCAATCGCCCACCTCAACCACACATACCTTCGACTGTGTCCCGGAAAGAATCTTCACAAGGCTCCACGGGGGAATGCTGGCAGTGACCTTGTCATAAGGAGGGCTGCAGGAGAGGATTTCTGTCGAATCTTCTTGGAAGCGGGAGAATCACTTGCCTTGAGAATGTTGAGCAAGTTTGCAGAAGGACTGATCGACAAGTATCACTTGAGGCAAGCTCAGAAGACAGTCGAATCAGATGAACGCGCTAAGTGTGTCGGTGACGCATTCGAAGTGTTCGATCGTTTTGCTAACTGCATTAACCACATATTTGAACAGTTTGCCATCAATCAAATGCTGACTCGCACCGGGTTCATACCTCGACAAGACAAGACTATTGAGAAGGAATTATACAAACCAACACTGAAGGCGCTATCAGACCCAAAGTGGATGCCGGTGAATAAAATTCTTACCCCAATGTTCGAAGATTTTCGGGAAGGGAAGTATTCTGAAGCAATAACGAAGGCTCACAGCGCTGTTCACTGCTTCTTGCAAATCCTTGTAGGGGAACACGGGACTAATGCAAAGGGCGAACTTGGAAATCTAATAAAGGATGGCAAAAGAACTGGGGTGATCCCCACAAATCGATTCACTGAGCCATTCTTGACAAATGTCCAAAGCTTCATAACCTCAGAGAGGGCGACTAACAGTACAGCGAAACCATCAAGGCTTCCGGCTTTGAGTTCTGACGCCCTGTTGATGATGAATATATCGCTCGTATTCTTGCAGCATTGCCTTCAGGCCAATCCAAAAGTGATGGTTCAGGCCGTCCCCACGCAGCCGTCTGAGCCCCGGTAGGTCTCCGGGTGGCAGCGTTTCATTTCCTCCAGAAGCAAACAGTGTCAGGTCTTGCAATCCAACATTGTCAGGCATGATATCGTTCTGGAAAGAATCTACTTGGCTGCGAATAGTTTATGACCGACGCCTACAACCTCCAACGCTTCCTCCGTGCTCAAGAGGGCGTCTATGATGCGGTCCTTGCCGAACTCCGCGCCGGGAGGAAATCCAGCCACTGGATCTGGTTTATCTTTCCACAGATCGCTGGTCTTGGACGCAGTGTAATGGCGCAGCAATTCGCCATAGGCTCGCCGGATGAAGCCAAGGCCTATCTGCAACAGCCAGTCTTAGGTCAGCGACTTCGTGAATGTACTCAGCTCGTTCTGAATGTGGAGGGACGCAGCGCTGAAGAGATCTTCCCCTACCCTGACAACCTGAAATTCCGGTCCTGCATGACCTTGTTCATGACCGCCACCACTGACAACACTATCTTCAAAGATGCCCTGCTCAAATACTTCGACGGCAAGCCCGACCAACTGACTCTCGATATCCTGGCACAGCAATCATTTTAGAACAGATACAGATAGGCGGCACAGTATCTGTGTGCAACATTTTCGCCCTTCTGACCCCGAGTACTCCCATTCCTATCGTGCACGCTCAGTGAGCGCAAGAAGGGCATCCGGCCACTCCCTTTCTCGTTCATGTAGTTACTTGATTTTCAGCCTAGTGGGGATTAGCCTAACACTAGTCAACGACTTACCGGATGCCTATGGCGAAGGTTACTCAATTTAAAATCGAGTTAGACCAAGAGGAAGATGGCCGCTGGATCGGCGAGGTGCCGTCGCTGCCTGGCGTAATGGCCTATGGAGAGACAAAGGGTGCTGCGCTTGCAGCCGTCCAAGCCTTGGCTCTTCGCACAATGGCCGATCGCCTCGAACATGACGAGGCAGTACCTGAGGAGCTTCTGAACCTCTCGTTTATTGCGGCATGAGCCGTTGGCCGTCGACCCAAGCTTCTCGTGTTCTCTCTGGGCTTTTCCGCATCGGTTGGCAGATCAAACGAACCACCGGTTCTCATAAAATTCTACACCGGACTGGGTGGCCCGACGTCGTCTTCGCATTTCATGATCACGATGAGATCGGTCCACGCATGCTGGTCCGCTTATCCAAGGTGACAGGTCTCAAACCTGAAGACCTATGAAACGGCCTATGAGTCAGACCCTGCGTTTGACCTGAACTATATTCTAAGGACTCGGCCAAGAGGTTGCTCTTCACCGCGTGCAACTTTCTCACACGCTTAATCCCGAGCATGTCGAGACACACTCTTATCCCAAGGAGCACATTCTTATCGTGCGCCTTCAACGAGCAAGAAGGACTCCTAATTCCACTCTACCCCTTCTGCTGAATGGCGAATACCGGCATATCCCGCTGTGCGCCCTCAAGATTGGGAGAATCGTTCAAGGTTTTGGACCGATGCAGACGTCGGCCGCCAGACATTCGCAGAGAGGACAATATGGCATCAGATCAGAACGCACGTCCCCCGTTTCCACCCTTTACGCAGGAGACTGCCGCCCAGAAAGTGCGCATGGCAGAGGATGCGTGGAATACGCGCGATCCCGAGCGAGTGTCGCTGGCTTACACCGCCGATAGTGTCTGGCGCAATCGCTCAGAGTTCTTGGTCGGACGAGAAGCGATCGTCAATTTTCTGCGCCGTAAATGGGAGAAGGAGCTGGACTATCGCCTCATCAAGGAATTATGGGCCTTCCACGGCACACGCATCGCGGTACGCTTTGCCTATGAGTGGCATGACGACGTAGGGAACTGGTTTCGATCCTATGGGAACGAAAACTGGGAATTCGACGATAGCGGCCTGATGAAGCGGCGCATCGCCAGTATCAACGACCTGTCCATCAAAGAATCCGAGCGGAAGTACCACTGGCCGCTGGGCAAACGCCCAGATAATTATGCCTCCCTATCCGATCTCGACCTGTAGCCGGCGTGAGTGTGTGAATTGCGGTTCAATGGATGAATGGATTTGCTGAACTGCTCATTTCACGCAGCCAGTGAAGCAGCGACCAACGCTCGACACGATCCCCGACAAACGATCAATTCAACCGCTCTATGATCTTGGAGTAGGAAGCTCCAAGCGATTTGCGATCCCGACAATATAGCCCTAAAGAACTCAAGGAAGCTGTATTCTGGGCGATCAAGCAATGCGACACCTGGGATCAATTCAGCTAAGCCTTTAATCTTCCAGGGCGGGTTTTCACCTTCTCGCTCTCATCACGGTTCCGACTGGCTTCGCTTTCGCCTGTAGTGAGCCGCCACCTTCATCCGATTTCCACAGATCTGCATGCTGCACCAGTTACGGGTGTGATTCTTACTCGTATCGTAAAAGTAGAGAATGCAGCCATGATTGCCGCATTTTTTGATGAGCGTAAAGTCTGTCCGTCGTAGCAAGTCGCTGGCGGCTTCGCCAAGAGAGACCAGCACGTTTTGCGCTGGAATGGCCGCCGAGTGAAAGCGCTCTTCAAACCCTTTTCCCTTCCGAATGAGCTGCGGATAGCCGGGACCCTGGGCCAAGATTTGATTGATCGCCGTGATGAACACATCAGGGATGGATTTACCGGCCACGATTCGTTCAGCCAGATCTCGCATTGTCGTACGAAAGGTTTTTGCTTGGCCCAGGACGACACTCATTTCGCGGTGATTGAGCGCAGCTCTAGCGACATCGACCTGAGACTTGGTCAAGACTCCGGCATGAACGAGCCATAAAAAAAGACCATCAGAACTTTCAAGGACGTCCGTCGGCTCCCCATTCACCATCATCTGGGTATTGATGAAGTCCAGACAGGGATGATTCCCCACGAACAGAAACTTCGGTGTTTCTTTCCCCATTAACTTGTTTCTCCACCCTTATATGTAACCTATAAAATGTCGGTTGACAAGTTAGCCGTTTTCACATAACCTTCTATTATCTATTTTAGAGGTTATCTGAAACTTTATCGTCCCTATGACGCAGGAATCACCAGCTTCAAAGGAGACGGCCTGTATTGAATGGCCACAAGGATGTGGAGTGAGGACAGTGATCTTTAGGGCACATAGGTCTCAGGGCGTATGTGCTGTTGAGGCCGCGCACGTGTACTACGCGGTGAGCGAAAACCAGATGCAGCGCTTACACAGCAACATCAAACGGTTAGAGAAAGAGAGCCCGGTCTTTGCCGACACGTTGCCGGACCGCGACAACCTTTAACGTGCAACCAATTCCTAGGAGCGCTCATGAAATTGGCTATTATCATAGCGTCTGACCCGATGAATGGCCCAAAAGGAGCCTTGCAAAGCGTATTCTATGCCTTGACTCTGGCGTCAGAGTACAAAATGAAGGGTGATGAAGTCGTCATCTTCTTTAACGGGATTGGGACTCGTTGGCAAACCGAATTTTCTAAAGTCTCACATCCTGCCCATGCCCTCTACAATTCAGTTCGCGATGTCGTGTTAGGTGTTTCTTATGGCGGTGCGGATGTCTTCCGTGCCAAGGACGGAGTCGAATCACGCGGCGCGTCACTTAAAACAGACTATGCGCCGGTTGGAATGTTGGATTCCTCCGACTTGCGTCGATATCTGGGCGATGAATGGAGCACTGTGGTGTTCTAAAGCAAGGCCGGGTTCGGAGATCGGTCCGCCACGGATCACCGATGACAGAGCGATTTGACGAAGGACATGACGATGGCTATGAAATACCTGAATATAATGGTGACGGACGCGGTGCGTCGAGTACAGATGCACTACTACAGACATGTCACAACTATACCGGATGTACCGGAATCCGATCCGCTCACTGAAGCAGAGATTGAGTTCATTCTCGCCAGAGATAACTTCTATTTGGGAACCGTGAACGAAACTGGGTGGCCCTACATTCAACATCGTGGAGGCCCCAGAGGATTTCTCCAAGTCACTAACCCGACTACGCTCGTATTCGCCGACTATCAAGGGAACCGTCAGCTCTTGAGCATCGGGAACCTTGCCGTCAACAATCGGGTTTCCTTATTCATGATGGATTACCCAAACCTAACACGTCTGAAGATCCTTGGTCATGCTCGAGTCGAAGACGCGAAGTTGCATCCCGACTTTGCGGCACAACTCACAAACTCCGGCATGAACGCACGAGTGGAACGGATTGTATTCATCGATGTAGTGTCGTTCGACTGGAACTGCCCAAAGTACATTACACCGCGATTCTCGCTGGAAGAGGTCGAGGAATTGACCGGGCCCTTGAACGCCCGTATGACTCAGTTAGAGACTGAATTGAAAGCAGCAAAAGCAGAGTTGGGGAAACCAAGCACCTGACTCACTCCTGGCTTACTGGCACTCAGGAGAGGTGCGTGATGACCACAAATCCCATCAGCCGCCCCCCTGTCCCACCTTTCACCCTCGAGACTGCCGTCCAAAAAGTCCGCATGGCCGAGGATGCGTGGAATACGCGCGATCCCGAGCGAGTGTCGCTGGCATACACAAACGACAGCACATGGCGGAACCGTTCGGAGTTTTTGTCGGGTCGAGAGGCGATTGTCCGGTTTCTGCGCCATAGATGGGAAACAGAGCTAGACTATCGTCTCATCAAGGAATTGTGGGGCTTCCACGGGACACGGATTGCCGTCCGCTTTGCCTATGAGTGGCATGACGACGTAGGGAACTGGTTTCGATCCTATGGGAACGAAAACTGGGAATTCGACGATAGCGGCCTGATGAAGCGGCGCATCGCTAGTATCAACGACCTGTGCATCAAAGAATCCGAGCGAAAGTACCACTGGCCACTGGGCAAACGCCCAAATGAGCACGCCTCCTTGTCTGACCTCGGCCTGTAGTCGGCGTGTGCTTGTAAATTGCTGTTCGATGGATGAATGGATTTGCAGAACTGCTTACTTCACGTAGCCAGTGAAGCAGCGGCCAACGCTCGACACGATCCCCGACAAACGATCAATTCAATCGCTCTATGATCTTGGAGTAGGAAGCTTCGGGCGATTCGAGATCTCGAGAACATTCTGCTCAAGAATCTCAAGGATGCAGCGCTCTAGCACTCAAACAATTCTTTTACTCTCCAGACAGAATCCATATCAGTTTTGTGTCACATTCCATCTTGACTGCTCTCGAATAGTGATACGCTGTGGCATCACCTTTCCTTGCCATTGCCAGAGCGACTGTGCATGATGGCCACAGGCGTTACTCAGGGGCAAGAGATGCATCGGCACCGCTTGCACCACAAACTGAATCATCGGTGATGAATAAGGAGGAACATCGTGAGAAGAAACGACCGTTGGATAAAGAACGTGTGGGTGGGGGGATTGCTGCTTGGGAGCATGGTGACGGTGGGATGGGACTTGGGATATGCATTTGATGAAGAACCAGCCGCCCCGAACGCTCCATCGAGTTTCTCGCAAAGTTGGGATAAGAAACTGCCGAACAACGTGCGGTTTACCGTCTTAACGGATTTTGACGGGGCCGCAGTCAGAGATAACGAGACCGGCCTCGTGTGGGAACGGTCGCTGGAAACGAAAACGATGAATTGGTCTACTGCGCGGTTTGCCTGCGCCAAACGGACGATCAGCGGACGAATGGGTTGGCGACTTCCCTCGTTGCACGAACTGGCAAGCTTGCTGGATCCGTCTGTCTCTCCAGGGCCGACCATTCCGTCAGGCCATCCCTTTGTCAATGTCCAACCAGCACACTATTGGACGGCCACATCGTTTGCGGGTAAATCGACCCATGCGTGGAACGTCGGATTCATCATGGGCATGACCCACGATATTAAAACGACAGAACGTCATAACGTCTGGTGCGTGCGTGCAGGCAATAACGCGGATGCCTACTGAGAAACGACAACTCGCTGACGCAACGTGCGGCGAGGACGACCGTCGCTGACGGCTGCGAAACACACCTTCTCGTGCCGCGACCAATGAAGCCTCTCATGCAGCACGGGGGCTTCGCCCAATTGGAGAAGCCCCCGTGCCAACGAGACGACAATCTTATCCGCAGTACACGCTACTTGGTGACGCGGATTTCTACCCGGCGATTTTTCGCACGACCTACGTCCGTGCTATTCGTCGCAACCGGTTTCGTATCGGCAAACCCAGCCGTCGTCACACCGTTGACCCCCCCTTCTTCTAAGGCCTTGGCGGCATTGACAGCCCTCGCTTCTGACAGCTCCTGGTTCGTTGGAAACTTTTCCTTCAATGCCCCACGGATCTGTCTGTCATCGGTATGCCCATTCACGGCCACTTTGTATTCGGGATACTCTTTCAAAATCGCTCCCACTCGTTTCAGCACATCACCCCCGTCCGACTGCAACTGATCTTGGCCCGATCCAAACAGATAGCTCGACGCCATTTTGATCAAGAGACGCTCGTCATTGAGATCAACCGCGATATTGCCTTTGTTGATTTGAGGCCGCAATGCGCGAATCAGTCCACGCTCGGCCTCTTTCAGTTTCGCCATTTCAGCAGACAGGTCGCCTCGCAGACCGGCGAGTTCGTTGTCGCGATCCGCAAGCTGACGCTCCAAGTCGGCCAGACGCTGCCTGGCGTCTGCAAGCTCTGCGGACAACCGGTCCTTATCCGCACCGTTGGACTGTGCGGCTGCAAGGTCGCCTTCAAGCGCGGCGATGCGACGCTTGGCGGCACTCAATTCATCGGTGTCACCCTGCGCTGCCGCGAGATTCGATGAGAATCGGTCTCGCTCCGCTTTGGCATCCGAAAGCTGTCTCTCACGGTCGGCCAGCTGACGCTCCAAGTCTCTGACTCGGCTGCTGAGCGATCCATTTTCTCTCCGTGCTGCCTCAAGCTCGCCGGCCAGCCGGTCTCGCTCACTCTCAAGCGCCGCCAAACGATCCGCCATTGGGTCTGGAGTCGCTGCCTTGGTTGTTGAAGGACACGCACTGCCCTGATAATAACCGTACCACTTTTTGTCGATACAGACGGTCGGCTGCTTGATGTACCCATCCGGGTGGGACTGTTTGTACGAGGAACATCCTGCAAGGGCAACCAGCCCGGCCATCAGTATGACACCTTTACCTAGTCGCATGAGACCTCCTGTGTGTGCGCCTCGATGAAGAGATCCGAGGCATTGGGTTCATGGCTTCAACATAACTCAACTTATTGACGACCCCTAAGTAAATCACGAATTTCCGTCAAGAGCTTCTCTTCGTTCGAGGCTACCGGTTGGGCAGGTGGCGGTGGCGGCGGAGCTTCGTTTTTAAATCGATTGACCTGTTTGACGAGCATGAAGATGACGAACGCGATGATGAGGAAGTCGAACACGCTTTGGAGAAACACACCGTAGTTCAGCGTCGGCGCGCCGGCTGCTTTAGCCGCTGCCAGCGACGCGGGGGATGTGTTCGAGAGATCGATGAACAGGCTGGAAAAATCCACCTTTCCCATCAACAATCCGAGGGGAGGCATAAGCACATCACTGACGAGTGATGACACGATCTTGCCGAATGCGCCTCCTATGATCACTCCGATCGCCATATCGAGGACGTTCCCCTTCATGGCGAACTCTTTAAATTCTTTTAACATGGCACTCCTCCTTATCGGACAGGGACTCAATGCGAGATCACCAACCGCATTGTATTATCGTTTACGGGTGGTATCAAACGCATAGCCCAGCGTGAGCAAATATAAGTTATCGGTGTCCCCTGTGCCGGCGGGGGGACGATTATTATAGCGAGTGGTCACCTGGAATCCGCTCGCCAAGCCGGCCAAAATTTTCATGCGAATGCCATTATCCATCGTGAAAAAGAAATCCGACGCATTCTGAACTGAAGGGAAGATCTCGTTGTAGTGGTAGAGCGTCACTCGACCATCGAACAGCGGCCAGTCCCATTTCATTGCGATACGCGCACGAAAGCTTGCCCGATCTCCGGTGAGAGTATTGTCACGGTAGTCCTCATTGAAATACGCCGGACCAGCCTCGGCATAGAACGTCATGTCTTTAAAAAGTCCATTAAAGTCTCCACGGTCAATGAATTGGTATCCCGGTCCGCTGGAGATTGCTGTTCTCAACTTAAGATTTTGGAGGAAATCGTTCTCGACATAGGCCGACGCGAACCAGAACAACCGTTTGGTGATGAAGAAGTCCAACTTGATGGTTCCTCGCGCGTTCCGTACTTGCAGACTGCCGTTGTTGTCTCCATTGACATAACGCCCCAGAAGAGTCAGCCGAAGTTGCTCACTCCGTGCTACCAGATCCCCTAGGATGCTGACGTTCCGAAGATGGCTGTTCCCCACGGACTGTGAGTAGCCGGCATTGAGACTCCCCGTGTAAATAACTGGAGCTTGAACGACCGGATTCACTTGCGTCACGGCATTCATCGGAACCGTCATGGTATCTCCGCTTGGGCCCGCCTTCACTTTCATCGTCTCTGGGTCCCCTTCTTCCACCGTCCCGTTCAGAATGGTTCCTTCTTTGAGATGAAAGGGGAGGGGATGAGAGACAGCGATCTTACTCACCTCCGACCACTTGACCTTGATGAGGTCTGCAGCCAGGGCATTTTTGATCACCAGAAGCCCACCGCTCATTTCGAGCACTTCCCCGTGTATTACACTGCCATCTTTCAGCGTGACCACATCCAGAACCGGTGCGGCCTGTGACACAGTCGCCGCATCATCGGTGGGAAAGGCAACACTCTCCATTGTTGTCAGGCAAGACACCGCGATCAACCCAAGCGTAACTATCGATGGCCTCATTGATCCTCCTTTTCACGTATACGTACTTCCATAGCACTAATCAGACTTACGGATATACCGCGTTTACGAGAACACTGCAATAGATCCTTTTGACCTCTGCCTAGCACAAGCCTTCAGCTCCTGTAGCCTGAACGTCTCTTTCCCACCCGTGCATCCACGCAATACTTCTATTGATAGACTCATTACTCATTGTGGGAGCGGCCCGGTCAATCCAACGATTTCTGCTGGAGATCGATGTAGTACCGTGCCGCTTCCGAACGCCTAGAAATCTGAAGACGCTTATAGATCTTCTGCAGACGTGATGCCACCACGGTGGGAGCGAGCTTCAGCTCCTGTCCGATTTCCTTGTTCGTCTTCCCCAATGCCACCAGGGAAAGCACGTGCCGCTCTTCTGGCGAGCAGGCCCCTCTCCGCCGCGTTTGCCCTGGAGCACTACCATCACGAATCCACGTGATGAGTCGGTCTATTAACTGCTGATCCATGATGGCGTGTCCCTCCGCCACGATTTCAATGCTCCTCGCAATTGACTCGGCAGTGGCACTTTTCAGCAAGTACCCGTGTGCCCCAGCCACAATGGCTGAGCGCAGGATATCCTTATCATCCTGAGTGGTAAAGAAGAGGACTTTGATCTGTGGATGACTGTCCCGAATGATCCTGCAGAGCTCAATCCCACTGTCCTGTCCGACTTGAACCTCGAGCAAAACCAGATCCGGTTGTTCCGCGTGAATAGCTTGCAACGCCTCCGCTCGACTATTGGCCATGCCAATCACGTTAATGTGGCAATTCTCGGGGAAAAATCTTCTGAGCCCATGAAGCATCAAGCTAGAACGATCAATAACCAGGACACGAATAGGCCGTCGGACTCCCTCTGATTTCTCCATCCAACTCTCCTGATTTTGCACCAGACTCATAACGTGACTCTTCACCTCCTTGTTGCGAACCCCTCGTTCTCCGAACCCGTGTTCCATGGTGTCACCACGACTCACAGGGAAGGCTTCTGCCCATCCTCTCCCCATGCCACTGTCCCACTGAATCTCTGGTCCTTGTTCCTCGTGCGCCTCGGGCATCGCATACAACCATTTCGTACTGTTCCTCCGTTCGAGATCGCTAAAACTTGGCACATAGATCATTTCCTGCGTCTATGCCGGAGCAACGCTGATTCTGTTCTCCGACGGCCTCCGGATACTCGTGCCTGGGTAGGAGCACCCATGGACGCCGGTTGGTGATCAGATGAGTTGAGCACTCTGCAAAGATCGACAACAAAGTCGACGAGCGCACCAATCATCGCTTCGCGGCAACCCGATTCCTGCACACCTTCCAGGGGTTTCCACTGGCCATTGACTTTCGTCACAACCACCAGTCGATGGCGGCGCGTTCCACGATTGAGTTCTGTCGTGAGCAAGTACTCTTCACCGTTTGGTTTTTTCACAAGGAGGCCTTGAGTCATCATACGTTCCACCTCCAACAGTCCATTGAGCTCAGCGTAGCCGCTAGGGAGTTCTGATCAATCATTCGAACTCACAGCACCATACGGCATCCCCTAGTTTCACGATCTCTCGATGCTTCGAGAGCCACGGCAATACGGTTCTTCCGGAGGCCGGTTGGACGATGGAAGCCCGCTCTGTTGGATGCGTAGCAGAAGCTTCTGCCGATTCTGAATTCCAGTTTTCGAATAAATACTTGTCAGATGATGACGGACCGTACTGTCAGTAATAGACAACTGCAGGGCAATCTCCTTATTTGAGTGCCCTTGACTGATCAATCTGCCCACCTCTCGTTCACGCTGGGTCAATAGGTCGATCCACGCAAGTGGCTGCGATTCCACGACTGACCGCTCCTGGACAAACGTGCTCCCATTGCTGCCCTCTGCTTCATGGCCTTCGCAAGGCCGATGGAGCGAGGGAGAATGTAGCGCCTTGATCAGGGCCAGGATGACCGCAGGAGGCTGGGCGTTCAGAATCACGCCATCCACGCCACATTCAATAGCGTGATGCGCACGCCCCATATTATCTTCCCTACTCATCACAATGATTTTGCTGTTTGAAAGGGCCTGCCTAATCTTTCGGATGGGACCGCCAGGGTTTCGGTGCAGCTCCAGATCAAGGAGGAACAGGTCGGGTGGATTCGTGGTGAGTAACGAACTAGGTGGCACCTGGTGATACAGCTGCACGACAATCCGCCCAGCCTCCGTCTCCGCTAAAAGTTTCTGTAACGCTTTCCATACGATGTACTGACGACTAATAAGCGCGATGACCCACGAGGCAGTACCTGGATGGATATCGCTCATGAAACCACCCCAACCAGGAGGGATTCCCGTACGCTCCATGGGTAGCCGCAGCAACTCCTCTGACCTCCAGAAACGACTCGCTCCACAAGACCCTCCACGGATATAAATGGAATCAAAAAGCATCCGTTCATGGCACGAGCGACTGTCGAAGCAATCCTCAGGCCATGTGCCTTATCTAACGAACTATGTGGTGTAATTGAGAGATTTCAGCGGTTCTCAGAGGTTGCCGAGGCGGGGAAGGTGTTTCGTTCTGATACAATATCCCGTCTCATGAGACAGTTTCACCGAGTGGTGAGACAGCGACAGGACACTGAGTGAGATTCTCACCATCGACCTGGAGATAGACAGGCGGGCAGAGGAGATAGAACTATGGCTTCCTACTCGAACTTCCGTCAATGCTCTTTCTGCAACCTCCGAGACTCAGTCGCAGCAGGTCTCACCAGGTTCTTCCTGTTGCTCGATGAAACTGGCTGGCGCCAAGATTGTGATTTTTTTGAGTCTGACCGCGACAGAAGCTGAAAGGTTTTCAGCCGCTTGCTAGAAAGGACGAATCTCAAGCTCGACGAGACGACGATAGAATGTCGCTCTGCTGATCCCCAATCGTTTGGCAGCCTCAGTTCGGTTGCCTTTTGCTTCAGAAAGGGCAGCCAACAATCGAGTTTTCTCGTCCTGACTCGACAGCGGGATAAAGATGGACGGGCTTAGTCCCACGGGGGTACCGGCGATCTCCGGAGGAAGATCCGCAGGGAATACCTCGTTTCCTTTACAGCTAATCACGGCGAATTCAACGGCACTCCTCAGCTCACGAACATTTCCAGGCCAGGAATAACTCATCAGCACACGAAGTGCGTCTGGATTCAGACGTTCGACGGTTTTCCCTGTAGACGCACAGATTGTTCCAAGTAGGGATTGTGCCAGGAGCGGGATATCCTCCCGTCGTTCTCGAAGGGGTGGAAGAGAGACTCTCGCAATGCGTATTCGATACAGCAGATCGGCTCGAAATGATCCTCGAACGACATCTTCACTCAGGTTATGATGGGTGGCCGCGACCACACGAACATTGACCTTCCGTGGCTTGGCCTCCCCCAGACGGGTGATTTCTTTCTCCTGTAAGACCCGCAACAGTGCAGTCTGTACCTGAGGAGGGATGTCTCCGATTTCATCCAGAAACAACGTACCCCCTTCCGCCGCTTCGAATAACCCCTGTTGATCTTGGATGGCTCCGGTAAAGGCGCCGCGCTTGTGACCGAAGAGTTGGCTCGTCAGGATTGAATCGGTGAGACCAGCACAATTCGCGGCGATAAACGGTTTATGCTTTCTAGTGCTGGATGAATGGATCGCCCGAGCAATCAGTTCTTTTCCTGTCCCCGTCTCCCCCTCGATCAAGACGGTCGTATCGACTTGCGCAACGTCACGCACGAGTTGATAGACGCGGAGCATCGCGGAGCTTTTGCCGACCAAGTCATGAAACGACGCCTGTTCGTGAAGCGCCTGACGGAGCGCATGGAGCTCGGTGCGATCACTCAAGACCATGATGTGGCGACTCGGATGACAGAGGTCTCGATGGATTTCCACCGCCAGCCATCTGGCTTGAGGTCCCTGAAGACAAAACGGACCGCCCGATTCCATGCGTGATGACCCCTCAAGCATAGACTGAATCAACACACAATCTGGCTGAGAAAGTGGGAGTACCTGTTCCCAATGTTGGCCGATTACATCTGTGGCTGTGATTCCGAGTACCTCAAGGGCGCGACGGCTCGCAAAGGTGACGAGGCCCCCAACGTCCAAAACCAGTGCAGCAATCCCAAGATGTTGAAGGAGTGTGAGGGCCTCGTCCTTGGTTCGCTCACTCGCCTCTAACTGATCGATCAGCTGTGTTTCGGTGTTGCGATGCAATTTTGCAGTGAGGTCTTCGGCCAACACCCGTTCCCGCGCGCGCTGAACGATAGATCGCATGTCCTCAAAGCTGGACCCCAGGCATTCGATCAGTAAGAGCTTTCGAGAGCCCAGCGACAGGAGGGAAGCCTCGAGCGTCATCGAACCTCCTTGCTGATCGGATTCTGTCCAGGGGCCAGACTTCTCAATCGTGCCGAGATTTCCTTCCCAAGCAGGATGTCTCCCGACAAGATAGTCCTGTAAAAATGGTGAGCATCGACTGAGATCTAACGTGGCCCTGTGGTCCGGATCAACGCACTGGCTCCACCACTCAGGTGAAGCGCCATGGAGTCGATAGGCTCCTGATTCTTCATCCCGTTCAAACACCACGATATCGAGCGCAGACAGCACTCGGCTGAACAATGCGTGGTCCGGTGAATCGGGAGTGGACACAGCGTCTGTCATGCCGACGTCCTGGGAGCAGGTGACGGTGTCACGATCTGAGTCGCAAGCTGACCGAATACCTCTTCAACCCCCTGCCCGAGTTTTGCACTGCCGATCAGCACAGTCCAGCCCTGTCCCCGCAGATGTTCAATCGCTGTCTCATCGATCTCCCAGTCTGCTTGAAGGTCCGCTTTGTTGATAATCGACACGAAGGGAACCGCTCCAATCGTTCGAACGACAGTCTGGTGCAGCGCGAGCGCCGTCTCCAACGTAGATTTCCTGGTGCCGTCCATGACTAAGATGTAGCCGGACGAGCCTCGGAGATATGACTCCCGCACGCGTTGAAATTCATCCTCTCCATAGAGATCCCACAACACGAGTGTGACGTCCTCCTTGTCGACCACCACCGTCTTTTTTTCAACAGTCACCCCGATCGTCGTGTGATACTCATTCGAGAACACGTTGGTCACAAATCGTCGAACGAGGCTGGTCTTACCCACCGCGAATCCACCCAGCATGCAGATCTTTTTCTGCATCATGGCCGAGGACTCTCAGGTTCTTGGGAGCGCGTTTCGACTGAAGCTTGTAGTGTCACACTTCGTTGACCTGCCTTCCCTGTCGCGACGGTGGTCAGGACGCCCAGATGTTCACCTCCTAAAGCCGTCAGAACGGCCTCAGCCCGTTTTTGACTAAGGGTGAGATTGAGCGCCGCCGCACCGATGTCATCGGTTGATACAAAGATCTCCAACCTCACCTGTTGTCCCGATTGAGACACACCCTGCTTGAGCGCTTGTATCATGCCCACAACGGCATTCAACTCAGCACGCTCTGATGGCTCGACTGCTACCGAACCGGAACGGAAGTGAACAGCGGTGCGGTTGATCCGAGTCAGCAGATCAGGGATGGATACCGTGAGAAGCCCCTCGTCACGATAGCGGGTAATGCCCGGAATGAGAGCAGCCAGACGCCGGGTCTCGTTGATCCACTCGAGCGATGCGGAACCAGTGGCCACCAGTAGCCCTCCATTTAGATGAAACCGGACGGTACTTGGGGGCTTCAATATCACCTGCGCCCTTACCAGGACCAGTTGAGGGTCGAGTGCATAAAAAGAAGCCCACAAAGCTGACACGGTTGACGGATCAATACCAGCCTCGGTCATCAGGAGCGACGGATCTTTAGCTAATGGGTCCCGTAATCCTTCGAGATGATGCCGGCCCCACGTCGACGTCGTATTCGTAAGAACGATGCCCGGCTCAGCCTTGAGTTGGACAAGCAGATGAGACCAGCGTGCGTGGGCTTGATACGCTGTCCATCCCCACCACGCGCATCCCAGCAGCACCGCACCGCCAAGAATCCAGAGCTTCAGTGCACTTCGCGGCGGGGGTGATTCATAATGGGCCTGTAAACACTGTTCGAGGTACGGCTGTACCACCTGAAAGCGGGCGGCATCTCCATCAAACGACACCAAGGCTTCGGCCTGTTCGGCATGAATTTGATCCAGCACATCGCGAAACTTCTCTCTCAAACTGGCCGGAGGAGTTCCTCGAATCACACCAGCCAGATAGGCACGGGATCCCTGCTCAACCCACACCGTCCACTCCCCAACTTGAAACTGGTTGAGCGCCTGATCGTGCGAGGCCCCAAACGAATCTCGAACATACCCTTGAATGGCCGTGAGCATGCCGGACAGGACATGTTGATCCTGAACAACCACCCCATCTGCGGCAACATGGCGCAGCAGCAATCCGGTATCCCGATGAATGAGAAACATTTGGTCCACTCGGTATCGCAATCGATGGAGAAGGACCACTTCTGCAAACGGTCGGCCGGTTCGCCACGCCTCCATCCGCCACTGCAGTCCGCGAAATGAAAGGCTTTCATCCATCGAGTGGTTGAAAGCTTCCGTCATACTTTGCAAGGCACGTGCAATCGCCTGCCGAATGGCCGGGCCCATGATGGGTGCGATCGCGTCCACGATCGTCTGCGGCGACTTCCTTAGGGTCGTGACAAAGCCTTGTTCGACATACGGAGTTAGAACAGTTGATATCTGTTGGTCACTCACGCCACGGATGGCGAACGCTTCAGGAAGGACTCTGCTCACGTCATGAGGTTCAACGGGTCGGTTGTCGAGCCGATCACGGAGTTCGTCGATTTGCGTCTGTTCCGGAGCAAGTAGGAGAGTGCGTAGTTGATCCCAGTCTTCGTTCGCGGGCGTCAGTCCTTCAGAAGATCGAGAATCGCGGCGGAGTCTGTGTGGATCGGTAGACATGTGATAAAACCATCGTCATGGATGAGATTGCGACTGAAACGACTACGACGTGGCGCGATGTAACAAAACACCTCCACGCTGGTGAATCGGATCACACCTCCTCACCTAGATCTGTGCAGAGGACGCTTCTTCGTTGACTAGCCGCTGTGACGCCTCCAGTAAAATAGCTGCGAGCGTCGCACGATCGGTCTTTTCGGCACGCAGGTCTCGAACCGCTCGTTCGATAGCTGATGTGACTTCCGCATGCCGAGCCTGGGCGTCTGCCGCCAGTTCACCCGTCTGCTCAGTCAACTGCTGCAGAAGATGAGACTGGGTCTGACTCGCCTGTTGTTCGAGTTGACGGGATTTCTCCTCGAGAATAACAGCCAGCTGCGTGAGGTCTCCCGTCAGTTTCGTCACCAACTCCCCGCGAATCTCCTGCTCTTTCGTCAACCTGCCGGTAAGGGTATCGACTTCCTTCTTGATGTACCCCTCGAGAGTGTCAAATCGCCGCTTCAGATCGTTGCGGAGGTCAGCGGCTTCACGGATCAGATGCTGCTCCAGTTGCGCAAACCGCCGATCATGCTCTCGAGCCTGTGCCCCGAAAAGAATGTCCCGAATCTTGTCGAGATTTCCACTGGCCGATGGATCATCAGGATGAAGGAATTCACCTTTCTTCAGAGGACTCTCTGTTTGACCGCGAGGAGCTTCAACAGATTGGTCGGCAGCAGTTGATCGACTCATGATCTCACCTCACGAGATGGCAATGGATGAAAATTATTCCACAACACGTATCTGACCAAGCTCAGCATCTCCTCGATGCTCGCATGTTGTTCGCGTTCCTCTCTGTTTTCTACCAACGGGAGATTATCCTAGCACCGGCAAGCCGACGCCAACAAGACCGAATCCGGGGCTTGAGTCGATCCTTCAACGTGAGGGAGACCAGACGTTCGTGACCTGGAAACACTAACCCGCATTATTTCTGACGGTTCGTCGAGAAATCGCCAAACCGCATTGTGAGACCGTCGATCGGAGCCAAGAGGATCTGAGGCGTACTTGTGCAGGACGTCGGAGGTTCGAGGGGTGAGCCCACAAGCCACCGGCATGTCGCAACAACGGATCGGCGATCACCGCAGCTCTGTTTATGGATACTGCGGGCTAGTCCTTCACAAGATGAACCACGTGTTGAGAGGACGGCAACTCAATACCACGCGCTCGGAATCGCTCCAGAATTAACTTATTCAATTCCCCTTGAACTGCGCCGTAATCCCTCACCGAGGTCCAGGGGGCTACAGAAATCGCGATCGACGATTCTCCCAACGACGACACGCCCGCGCCAGGCGCAGGCTCTTTCAAGACCTTGGGATGCTGTTGAAGAATGTCCTTCACCTGTGCCAGCGCCTCATCAATATTGGTTCGGTGAGACACTGGAATGGTCAACTTCACCTGACGGATGGTACCGAAGTTATGCAGAATCTCTCCGACGATCTTGCGATTGGGAATGATGACACGGGAATGATCCGCATGCTTCAGGGTCGTTGTAAAGATATCGATAACCTCCACATCCCCATGGACGCCCAGCAGCGAGATATGCTCACCGAGCTTGTAGGGTTTGCTGAAGATAATCGAGAGCCCGGCCATCACATTACTCAACACACCTTGCAAGGCCAGTCCGATTCCTACGCCAGCCACCCCGAGACCAGCGATCAACGGGGCAATGGGAACACCCACGGCCTGCAGAGCGATCATGGCCGTAAACAGCATCACCACAATTTTGACGATGCGCACCAGGAGCAACCGGACCGGAGGTTCCAGCGTCTGCTTTTCGAGCGCCTGCCGGACAACATTCCCAGCCCCGCGGGATGCCATCGTCCCGGCGACCAAAATACCCAGAGCGACCGCCGCTTGCAGCCCATACTGCACGGCATATTGAGTGAGCATATCCACGGCATTCATTGACGGCATCTGCTTATCTCCCGAAGAGACCCTTGAGGAGCTCTTGTCCTTCCTTCTTCAAGTCTTCTGGCTTTGTTGTACCCTTGAGCAATCCGCCGACGGCTTCTTCCACCTTCTTCTTCACCTGTTCCTGCACCTTTCCGGTCAGACCCTTCACATCCACACCGTATGATGGCGCTTGAGCCGTTCCGGTAATCGCGAGTGGCAGCGCGAGTCGGCCCTCTTTCATCGCGACTTTGACGAGTGGCGAGGCACCTGAGATCTTTTGGCTCACATCCTGTGATAAATTGAGGTTCACGGTCAAATTCAGCTTTTGATCAAACCCAATCGTCCCCCCTCCGGTCGCCTGAAAGTCATGGCTATCCATCAACAGCCGCTGTACATTGATCACGCCTTGCTTAATCGCAAGGTCGGTCTCAATGGTTGAAAAGGCTGTCGCTTTGGCCTCGCCGGGCGAGATCCCTGCAACCTTGAGCGCATCAGTCACTTCCTGGAGAATATTCACCCCTTCGATCTTCCCATCTTTCACGGCCAGGTGACCGGTTCCCTCTAGCGCTTTGGTCAACTCCGGCATTGAAAATCCATGTCCCTGGACTGACAAATCCGCCCCTGCCGTACCGCTGACCGAGATGGGTGTATCAGACACTGCCTTGAGTGCCGGCCCCAGTTGCAAGCCTTGGATCGTGACCGTACCTTTAAATGGTGGCACTTCTGCGCCGGCGATCATCTTGCCCTGCCCCTTGACCTGGCCTTCAAACAGCTGGAAGGACAAGGCATTGAGCTTGGCCTCCTGACCCTTCACCTCCGCGGCAATCTGCAGATTCTTGACCTCGACCGGACTTTTTAGTGGGAGGGTCACCGGGAGATTGGCCGTACTGACGACCGGCGAGCTGATGTTCACCGTTGCGTCATTTCCGTCCGCCTTTCCTGTAATGGTGAAGTCCGTCTTTCCCACGCCCAGCTGGAAATTGATCGCGTCAATGTCCATCGCCTCTCTCAATGGACCAAACGTCCCATCAAGCCTCACCGGCATGTTGAAGGGTTGTACGAGTGAGGCGAAATGGAGATTCGGCGTTTGCCCAAGTCGCACCTCTCGCAGAAGCAGCTCCAAGTCTTGCAACACATACTCCGTTGGCTTGGGAGCCGACAAATCACGGTAGGTCACCTTCCCTCCGTCAATCGACAAGCGATCGACGGCCAGTAAGGCTAAGATCTTCAGCGGACCTTCAGTCGAGGGAATCGGGGCACGGGACGGTTTCTCCGGAACCGGCACGCCTTTGCGCCCGATCGTCGCGGCATTGAGGACCCCGTTCTTATTTTTAATGACGGTGATGACCGGATTGTGGAGCGTAATCTCTTCGACTTCCACCTTGCCACTCAGCAAAGGTATAAGCTTCACACCCACATCCAACGACGACAACGACGCAAACGGACCTGAGCTGAAGGCCGGATCATCCAATACGGCGAACTCGGATACGCGGGCACCGATCCTGGGCCAGACCGTCAACCGAATGCCTTGCAGTTGGATCTTGCGATTCAGCGCCTCTTCGATGGTTGGCTTGTACTGCTCTTGATACTTACCCAGGTCGACCAGAAAAGGCAGAGCAAGCACGGCACCGACGAGAAGCAGGACGAGGATGAGCAAGCCGATGGCTATTTTCATGTCAATCGCCTCCTGGTGATTCGTAAGTATATAAATCGATTCCTAGTGAGTCAACGAGCAGTGGTACGGACGATAGGGGAAATGTCCGAGAATCGTGCGGCGCACAACACTCGAGTCATACTGCTCTCGCAAGCGGCCATAGACCAAGATCAGCCGTAATGATGAAATGCCTGATTCGTGTAGAGGGAAACCGATCGGAGAGTGTGACGGTTACTGCGGCCTCAGCCGGAAAGGCGGAGTCGTAATGCCTGAGTCATGTGTGATCCACGATTCGCCCCCTCAATGAGTTGTTGGGGTAATAAAAATTCTCGCCACTCTTTTCAACGCTCAGGTGGATCACTCGCCACATACACTCGCTCCTCCCCACTCACTGAAGGAACACATCGGTTGTTTTCGCCGTCCTGATCAATTGACGCGTTTCGGGCACGGGATAACCTGCCTCGGCAACAACCTTTTGAATCGCTCGATTCGTATCGAAATAGACCTGCCAATAGTGCCGGTTATGGCAGAATGGGCGGACGACCAGGAGCGTTCCATAGGCGTTGAATTCAAGAATTTCCACGAGTGGCGGCCGCTCGGTCGCAACGTTTGGAATGAGAGTCACCGCCTGCTTCAGCCGTGTCATTGCATCCTGGATATTGACTCCATGGGCAAGCTGCGCGCGCAGATCCACACCGCGAAATGCGTTGGTTGAATAGTTCACGATATTGTCGGAGAAAATTTTATTGTTACCGACCACCACTCGTAAATTATCGGCGGTGTGCAGCGTCGTGGCAAAGACCCCGATTTCCTGCACTTCGCCTGTCGTGCCGCCGGCAGTAATCATATCGCCGACGCGAAACGGGCGTAGCACGATCAAAAACACACCTGCGGCAAAATTGGCCAACAAGCCGGACCAGGCCATGCCGATCGCCACACCAGCTGCGGCAATAATCGCGGCGAAGGACGTCGTTGCCACCCCTAACGTGCCCAAGACCGCAACCAGCAAAATGACCTTGAGAAGGACCCCGACCGTGGTGTCGAGATACCCCACCAGCGTATGGTCCATGCCGCGAGCGACCATCGCCTTTGAGCTGGCCGCCCGGATGATCTGAATAGCCCACCCGCCGATAATCCAAATGGCGATCGCTCCAAGCAAGGTCCAGGTGAATGGGATGACGTGCGTCGTGATAAACGCACTGACGTAGGAGAGATTCATGTCCATGATGGAATCCTTTCAGAACAAGACGAGACTATGATTGATTCCCAGGCCAACGGCTTATGCATGGGTTCTCACGAGTGGCAGTCTAGCTGCACTCAAGTCGGCTGCGCGGCATTATACTCAAGGCATGGCGTTGTTGCTAGCTATATTACGTAGCACCACTTTGTTCATCCATTGGTCATACGACAAAACTATTACCGAAGGTGTATCCATGAGATCTGTCGTCTCTTCAGGTCAGGGCCACAACCACCTTTTCGTTCCGATCGAAGCCGCTGCGATGTTCGCACGAGAGCAGCGCGCGAAACAGGTTACAATGCTCAGGAGGCAGGACACTTCATTCACCGATTCTGTTCCTCAGTGGAAGAATGCACATACCAGAGACACAATTTAGGGTCAGATCTTAAATCGTGCTTCACCGTCTCCAGCTACCTTCCCGTGCCGCAACACGCAGGGGGGGGCACCCGGTTACTGTACGCGAAGTCACGGCGCGCACCAACACGTTTGCATGAATGAGCTGGGCATCAGCGACCGGGGCGACTCCATGAGTGAGAGGAGATCAGCATTTGTGCTAACTGGCTTGGGGATTCAGGTGGTGGCAAGAGCGATAGTGGTTCAAAATGCACAGTCCAAGAGCTGACCCTATTTTCTTGTTTTGGGTAAATCTGAATCTGCCTAGTGCAAAGGGCAACGCAACGGCCAGACGCCAGTTGTCTACTACCCTAGGCCTGTCCAGTGGTATCAGAATCAGTTGATCTCACCACCCACTACGGCCGAATCAGAAAACCATCTCGCAGCGCTCGCATGGCCTCTATCAGGGTGTCGCGGCTATCTCACCCACTAAACGATTCCTCTCCACGCACCATTTTACACGGACGCAGAGGGTCGTCTTTTCCTCTTTCCTATTGAGTTGTTGATGCGTGGAACCATTCGGGGCTTCCATACCTGGCGCTCCATTTCCCGCCCAGACTTGTACAGGTCCGTCGGAAACTAGTCACGCCTCAAAGACTTCGATCAAGTTGCTTGACAACTATGCAACAAGTCCTGTCCTTCCTTACGCCTTCTGGTTCGTCTCAAGATCGTAGCCACCTCTAGCCTTACCGTACTCCCAGATGCCTTTGCGGAAACTGAGAGTGAACGACTCACTCGGGTGGCCCTCACCAGCGCTAATTGCAGTTGAAATGCTAGTGACCAGAACTTTCTCCAATGTGAGTTTGTAATACGCGTCTTTTGTGCCCGCTGTCACGGATATCTCAGCTCTTAGAAATTGCTGCTTCGCAGCGCAGGCCGTCGCGATGGAAGGACTGGCGACATCCAGCAACTTGACGAAGGACACATCCGAGAAGGTGGTAACGCGGCCAGACAGTTGCGCCCCTTCCTCCCAGGATCCTCTCTGGCTGATTCCATAGGACATGTTTTGCAGGACGATTTGGTCCTCGAATCCCACTGTGGTGGCATTTCCCTTGATGTCGCCCAGCTTTAAGAACATATATTCTTGCTTCACTGCCATGATGGGCCCTCCTGCTTCGCTGAATGAAAACACTGCGTCACCTGAAACCCCTTACCTCTTCTTGTACGGCACTCACAGCAAGGCTGGTGCCATCACTTTTTGGGCCAAAATTGACGTATAAGTAGATACACTTTCTAAACTTTTACTCCATTGCGCGTATGCTTATCCGCTGCAATGCCCACTATTCCAAAGTTACTGTATCCTTTTAGATTCGCCCTGAATCTATTTGGATACAAGAGACGGGCTTACCAGGCAGTGCGAACTGTGAGGTTGGACCAGATGCTGGAAGCATATAGCCTCGCACGGGATACTACTGTCCGCAGATTTTTAGAATGGGGAGGGATGATCGATATCGTGGCGGAAACTACCCGCCCGTCGATCGGACTGTGGCCGGTTCTGATGGATGAGATCCCGGTTTGTCGAGGAACGTTAAGAGGCCAATCAGGAACACGCCCGAAATCAACCATGCGCAACCAACGAGCCATCTTCTTTGGGCAAAGGACAACATCCCCATGAGAAACACCACGGTCCCCACGAGTCCGGCGATGCCTGTACCAAAGGCACTCATGATCTTCTCCTGATGTTCCGCCAGCTTCATCTCTTTGTGTCTTGGACGTCGTGACGCTGGCTCACGCGCATCTATGCTTTGCATTCTGGATGCATCGGTAGGCTGAATGCAACCTCCCTCATCAAACAATCCCACGGGAGCCTGTGCCTGGTGCAGCCGGTGTGGCCTGTTACCGAGACGCAAAGTGGCAATATTCGATCGGGCTGGGAGGGGCGCTCATGGCCATCGCGATCGCATCTGGTTCATAGCCAATTTCTTCCAACTCTCTCTGCGCGCGCGTAAGTTCCTCTTCGCTCACGTAAGCCACGGTGTCGGGTATCCCATTGTCTTTCAATGAACGCAGAATTGCCCCCAAGGCCTCTCGTTCCTCCGGTGGGATCGTGGTGTCCAAGGGAAACGAGAGCCGACGGCGATAGGGGCTTTCAAATGTCTCATTCAGCGCACGAATGGTCTTCAGCACAAGGCGGTCCTGTTCCCAGGGTTGGAGCCTCGGCCCTGCAGACGGATGAGTGGCCAAAAGATCCATCAGGGTGATGACGTTCGTGTTCAACGATCGCCCCACAAATTCCCGCTGCGGCTCGAGGGTGGTCTGCGTGAAGCCCAGGTGTTTCGCCACGGCCTCGACCAGCGCGAAGTTGATCATAAAACTATACTGCCCACCGAATTGGCCGTAGCACGGCTTCTCCGGATCGTTCAGCACCTTCCGGTCGTCCGTACCGGCATCAAACACACTGAGTCCCACGGCATCTGGGGCCAGCAATCGCTTGGCTTCCTTCAACGTCACAAAGGCACCGAGATTCACCGGCACCAAGACTTCTTGATCGATAGACTGCAAAAACTCCACGATGGTCTTACGGTAAGGGACGTCTTTCCACTCGACGTTCCGGTACTCCTTTTCCCAAACCAGTTCATCTAAAAATGGCGGAAACGTCTTGAGTGCCTCGAGATCCTTCTCTTGAAAAGCCCGGACGAACCCAGACCAATCCTGGATCTTGGCATGGAGAAACTCACTCAAGTTCGGGCGAATATACTCTTCCTCGATCTCCCCTCCGTGTTTCGCCAACAGTTTCGTCGGCAGATCATTCCACAGCTCATTGCAGAAGATACGGTCCACCGTTCCATCGGCCAGGCCGGCCATCTGTTCAATCGAACCACAGTGACTATCCACACGATCCCGGTGCGCCGCTAACGCTGGATGGGCTAGCGCGCCATCCAACACCGGCTGCTCCCAATCCACCAGGACATACCGCAGACGGGGATAGATTGTCCCCTGTTTGTCCAATACCTGAAGGTGGGGCAAGAAGCATGCAGCCAGATTGCCGTTGCCAGGACCCAACTCTAGTACGGTGAGGGGCGAGAGGGGTGACGATTGACGAGCCTGAACCCTCTCTCGTTTTGTGACCTGCTCGTAGTAGTCAGCGGCCAACGCATGGCCCAGTCTAAAGTCTGCGGACGCGAAGGTCTGGTAGTAGGATCGGAGCTGGTCTCCTCGTAACCCGTAGAAAATCTGATTGAGATGGGTCTGCCACTGGTCGAGTGGCTTGTAGTCACCAATTAACTGTGGAAGGGCATCAGCGTCTTGCAACATTGTGTTCCATCACCATTTCATACCTGTTGTCGAGAAATCGGAGGAAGAGCGGAGGAAATCCTAACAGATGGCTCGAAAACGTCGCAATGGGTCGTTGGCTCCCTGTTTCCTTGACAGTACCACGGCGTCGGGTGTAGCAGACAGACATGGTGACGAGACAATCAACCGTAGCTGGCATGGGAATGATGCTCGCCTTCCTATGGAGCACGGTGGTGACAAGCGAGGAACTCCCCCTCACGGGCAATGTGCCGATCTCCGAGTTTCAAAACCGCACAGAAGACGTCAAGACCTACGACTTTGATGCCCCCCCACAGGGCTTGTTTCGTTCGATTACCCTGGCGGAGGACTTTGAGGAGCGCTTGGGTTTCCAGCGTACCCATGAGATCCTGCCGATTAACCCCACGGAACGATTCTCTGCGGATGTGACGGCCATTGTCATCGTCTTTACCCTGCATCAACACTATCAGGCTTTCACGGTGTTTGGCCGTTGCACACCCGAACAGGTGGCTGGGCTCTCGCCGGAAACCCTGGTGAGCGAGGATGCCATGCGCATCGCCTTAGAGGATGACAGTGGGTACCTTAGATTGTCATCACCCAGCGGAGGCTGGAAGCCCGGTCGATACAAAGTTGAGATCCATATCGGTGAGCAAATCAACGAGATGAGTTTGATGGGCACCATGCGCTTCACCGTCGTGACCGCCAGCAAGTGACCCCTATTCTTTTGCACCCTTGAACCATTCTCCACCAGCGTTTGACCCCCTTTCTCCCTTCCGCTAAAATGCCCTGTCCAATGCAGCATTGCGTGCTTTGGTTTTGCGCACTATGACCTCACTATCCCCTTGGGCTTCTGTGATCATCCCGATCAAGGATGAACGGGGGAACCTGTCTCTGCTCGTCGCCAGCCTGATGAAAGTGATGGATTCGTACGAGCTGTCTCACTCCCGTCCGTATGAAATTATTTTCGTCGACGATGGGAGCACCGATGGAAGCAGTGAAGAACTGGACCGTTTGGCCACCCAGCACCAGCAAGTCCGTGTCTTCCATTTTGATCGCAACTACGGAAAAACCTGTGCGTTGGAGGCTGGCTTTCTCCAATCTTCCGGCGAACTCATCATCCAGATCGACGGCGACCTCCAACAGGACTGTGAAGATATCTTGAAACTTCTGCCGCATACGACCACCCATGATGTGGTGTGCGGATGGAGGCAACAACGTCAGGACGGGCTCGTGAAAAAACTCTCGTCGTTGGTCGCCAATCGATTCCGAAACTATTTTATACACGACGGGGTCCACGATACGGGATGCCCGCTCAAGGTATTCCGGCGCCCGGTGCTGGAAGAAATCCGGCTGTTTGAGGGCATGCATCGATTCTTCCCGGCTCTCGCGTTGATGTACGGGTTCACGGTTACCGAAGTGCCCGTTCGTCACTATCCCCGGATTCACGGCGTATCGAAATATGGAATGGGCAATCGTCTCTTCAAATCACTGTACGATCTGATTGCGGTGCGGTGGATGCAGAACCGCGTGATTCAGTACAAATTTCGCAACCAACAACCAAACCCCACGAGACTGAAGACGCTCCTGCAGGAACAGACCATGAGCATCTCCCTCCAAGCGCCTCATGACCACTGAAACAATCTGGGTTGGGATCGGGTTTTTCGGCCAAGCCCTGTTCTTTGGCCGCTGGGTGGTGCAATGGCTCGCCTCAGAACGGAATGCTGAAAGCCGTGTCCCGGTTTCTTTTTGGTATATGAGTCTGATCGGAGGACTGATCACCCTCGCCTACGCCATCTACCGGAAAGATCCGGTCTTTATCTCAGGACAAGGCGTTGGGACGTTCGTGTATGTACGGAATTTGATCCTCATCCACCGGACGGACCAAACCAAGAACCCGTCCACACCGCAAACATGATCACCTGGAAAGCCGTTGCCTGTTCGCCGACTGTTTTCGCCCATCGATACTGATTACCCTGATCATGGATCAATCATCACCTCAACCCATCCCCCTACTGCTCTTGCTCCTTTTGTCTAGCCTGCTCTTTTTCATTGGCCTCGGGGGCATGGGCTTGACCGATCGTGATGAGGGCCGCAATGCCGAAGCCGGGCGTGAGATGTTCGCGTCCGGTGATCTCGTCACCCCCACGTTCAATGGAGAGCTCCGGGTCGCCAAACCGGTCTTCGTCTATTGGCTCATGACCGCGTCCTACCACGTCTTTGGGGTCAATGAGTTCGCCGCCAGATTTCCATCCGCGCTCTTCGGGGTCGCCCTGATCGTCATGCACTATCTGTTTCTGACCAGGCTACGCGGACCAACGGTTGGACTGTATGGCGCCCTCATGTTACTGCTGAACATCGAGATCTTGGCGCTCGGACGTATGGCCATTACCGATAGTGTCTTGATCTTTTTCACCACGCTGTCGCTCTATAGTTTTTGGCTCGGCATGCATGAATCGGGTTCAGGTCGACACTGGATCTGGGGATTTTATGTGGGTATGGCCTTAGCTACCTTGACGAAGGGGCCGGTAGGATTTGCCGTTCCATTGATCACGGCGCTCCTCTACCTCATCGCCACGCGACGATGGCACATCTTTTGGGAACGCGGCGCTCCCCTTGCGGGCGCCTTGCTCGTTGTCATCCTAGCCGGTCCTTGGTACACGGCCATGTTCTTGATCCACGGAGATGCCTACTCTTCGGAAGCAAAGGTCCATACGGTAGGACGATTCCTCGCTCCCATGGAGGGACATGGCGTGGGTTGGTGGTTCTACTTTCCTGTGTTACTGCTCGGGTTTTATCCCTGGAGTAGCTTCCTGCCTGCTGGACTCTATCGTGCCTACATCAGCTGGCGCGCATTCCGCACGGCGCAGAGCCTGATCCAAGCACCTTCCGCATCCGAGGCCTCCGAGGTTTCTCAGGAGGAGCTGGACTGGTTTATGGGGTTCTGGATTGTCGGCGTGTTCATCTTCTTCAGCCTCTCATCCACTCGCTTACCCCATTATATTGGCCCGTTATTTCCAGCCTGTGCGATCCTCGCGGCTTCCTATTGGACGCAAGGATTACATGAGCCCTCAACCAAAGGATTGCGCTCCTCTATTCACTTTTTGATGGGTATCGGGTATCTCGTCGCGATTGGGTTGGCCAGTGCCCCTGCCCTCTTCGCCAAATTCTCCGGGACAATGGTGAAGGAGTTTCCTCTCGCCACCCAATTCGATCTTGGTCCTGGCCCCTATGTTGGCGCGATGATCGTCGTCGTCGCCATGGGGCTGGTCGGATATTTTGGACTGAACGATGAGAAGCGGGGACTCGCGTTCGGCGCGGCCGGAGGCGCATTGGCGAGCGTCTTCCTCGTTGCCATCCTCACCGTTATACCGGGACTCAATCGCTATGCGATTGCGCCGCCGCAAGAGCTGGCCTATGCCGCCGGGTTGAATCTCACCCCAACGGACCAGCTCATCGCATTCGGCACCACGCGCCCCTCGTTCGCCTTCTACGCCCGACGCACCGTGAGCTTCATTCCGCACAATGAGCTCGACCGCTTGCGGACCGCTCTCGGCAAAGACGGCCGCACCATGATTCTCTTACCGGAATATCTTCAAGAGACCTTGCCACAAGAAGCAGCGGGATTTCAGCCTATCCTCAAACGATACGGCTTTCTCTTGCTCAGCAATCAGCCCGTTGTCGCTGCACCTCAGGGAGTGGCGGTCGACAGCCCCCACCCCTCCAAGGCTCTGCCTCATTGATCTCTCGCCGAGCTGCTCTGAAGAGTCGAACCAAGGGGACTTTCTCGTTGCGCACTATTTCGCCTGAGGTGTCCCTCAGATGAGTCACGCATGAGACCATGATTACTGAAACGGGAGGACTCCTCGCGCATCTACCAACAACACTATGGCAAGCCCCAGACTCCCCATAATTGCGCCTTCCCGTATGACGTACCATCTCCTAGCCTGTTCAGCCGGTTCTTGAACATGCCTGCGAGTCCGAAGCCAAGTTGCGACACACACGCAGCCCACTGACGCGACCACAAGGGGTGACGTGGTCAGAGCAGCAACTCCAAAGGCCATGAGAGGAATGGAAACAGTAGCCTGCCATGACGCTTGACTGAAATCATTATCCTTCAGCCAACGATCTTTCCGACTCCACACTCCCCCGACAACGCAGAGAATCCCCATCAGCACGAACACGAGACCAGTCACTCCCTCCTCCATCTGATGTGACAGGGTCCATAGCATACCGAGCACACTGGAGGCAGTGATTGCGGCATAGTGAAGTCCGTCTCGCAATGATGTACGCCATTGACGTAGTGGCGCGGCTGCTACGAAACCACTGAGAATCCCGATGACAGCCCCTCCCATCACATCAGTCGGGAAATGCGACCCCCGTAATACACGGCTGATCCCAACGAACAAGGCGATCGCCAGGCATAATGGGCTCATGACGGGAAAGCGCTTGGCCAGCACGGTCGCAATGGCAAATGTCGCCGTACTATGTCCCGATGGGAAGGAGTCGAGGCCGGAGACGAAGGAGAAGCTCATCTGCCAGTCACCCGAGTGGACAAACTTCGGACGGGGCCTGCCGATGAGGTGCTTCAGCACATTCGCAAGTAGGGCCGCGATCGCATGGGCGATCATCGTCTGAATCGCCGCGTTCTTGATAGTTGGCCTTTCAAGGGCCCATGCGAGAGCGAGTAGGAGGATGCTCAAGAATGCCAGGCGCCACCCTTGGCCAATCCAGTCTCCCAAATTGCTGGTGAACGCCATCCAAGAAATGGTCAGTTGATCCCAAGGAAGGTGAATCGTCACTGAGCGCACGTACTTGGTAATCGGGAGATCAAATCGGGCCAGGCCGAACAAGCTGATGCCCAAGGCCAGACAGGAACAACCAACTTGGGCGAATACGGCAACAGTAGGATTGGATGGTTGCGGCGGAACGCTCATCACGCTGCGACTTGAACCAAGGCCCGTGAAGTCGTCGAACGACCTACCACTCGCTCATTGCTGATTGGCTCGACTTATGGAACCCAATCAGCCAAAAACACATTGAATTCCCCCGGTGCCTTCGCATGTCGATCGGAGACCCAGACAAGTCGCTTGCCATCCGGAGAAAACATGGGGAAGCTATTGAAGTGTCCTTCGGTGGTGAGGCGCTCGATCTCTGTGCCGTCATCACGCACGAGATAGAGATGGAAACTAGGACGACCGCCTTCCCCTCTCGTCTCGAGATTCGAGGAAAAGATGATGCGCTTACCATCGGGGTGAAAATAAGGAGAAAAGTTCGACGCGCCGTTCGAGGTGACCTGCTGCTTGTGTGATCCATCGGCATTGATCACAAATATTTCCAGTTGCCCCGGTTCAACCAGCCGCTGTGCCAACAGGTCTTTGTACTTGGCTACCTCGGTTGGATCACTTGGATGGGCCGCGCGATAGACGACCCTGGTACTGTCTGGAGAAAAGAATGCGCCACCGTCATATCCCATATCATCCGTCAGCCGTCGCACGTTGGTCCCATCGACGTTCATCGTGTAGAGATCGAGATCCCCATCCTTGACCGATGTCCACACGATGGTTTTCCCGTCAGGCGAGATGGTCGCCTCCGCGTCATACCCCGATGAAGAGGTCAACCGTTGCATCTGCTGCCCATCCAATCGGACGGAGTAAATATCGTAGTCGTCGAGCGCCCAGCGATAGGCGCCGTCTCGTTTCGGCTTGGGTGGACATTCACTCCCCGCGGCATGCGTTGAGGAATACAGCACCCGTCGGTCACCCGGGAAAAAATAGCCGCAGGTTGTAGCCCCCTTACCGGTGCTGACGAGACGAACCGTATCACCTTCCAAGTCCATCACATACATCTGATAACACCCGAGACCGCTTTCAGTCGGCTTACGCGTGGTCGTTTGCGAATCCTTCGACCAATTGTTTGTCGATTGAAAGATCAGCTTCGTCCCGTCGAAGGAGAAATAGGCTTCGGCGTTTTGCCGTCCGACCGTCAACTGCCGAATATTGGCCAGATGATGCTCGCTGGAGCGGACCTGAGGAGTCGAGTCCTGAGACTGATCCCCTGCCAGTGCGAATGGCGGGAGCCCCATCACGACACAGATGCCCCATACACACAACCGTTCGGTACTACGACGTCGCATCAACCCATACCTCCTTCACATCCGGTGTTCCTTGCCATAGGCCGCGTTTCATCACGGTCCCATCTTGGAATATCACGTAACTGTGCCACCCATAATAGAACAGGAAGCGTGACAGTTTCTCAACTGCGCCTGAGGTGACACCGTACAGGACCGTGATGACGCTGCCCGGTACCTGTGCACGAGGACAGGAAAAGAGGACGGCCATCTTTGGTCCATCATACGTGTGGCCATCAATCTGGAAACCAGTCTCCTTGAGATCAACCTGGTCTCCACACGAGTCTCGCACGAGCTTGGAAACGGCCTGAGGCTGACCCGCCCCAGTTAGCACCAAGACCGATCCCTCTTGAGGAAGTGAGGACGCTTCCGACACAATAGCTGTCGTGCGTTTAGATTCCGGAAGTTCATGATCAGCAACGCGCGAGACAATCTGTTGCAACGGAGAAGCAGGATCTGAGAACGCACGTAGGACGGCCTTGCGTGGATCCGTCACATAGCCGTTCAGCATCGGCGGCAACTGACGTCGTGCCAATCGGCGAAACGTCATCAGATCAGGATCGAGCTCCACCCGCAAGGGCTGATCAGGCAGGACAAATTCGGCAACACTTGCTTGTGAGAGGCTGAGCCTGATCGACCTGCTCTCGGTCGATTCCTTCATGATAATACGGATCGGGACTGTTATCCGAAAAGGCCCTTCACTTTGCTGAATCTGCACCGTCAGCTGCCAGGCTTCTTTGCTCGTATCTCCGTTCACTCGGCGAGCACGGACCTCTCCCAATGAGATGACTGGTGCACCGGACTGCTCGATCCATTGTCCAAAAAACCATCGCAGCGTTTGACTACTTTCTCGAGAAAACACCCTTTCGATCGCCACCCAATCCGCCGGTTGATTGCGGTATTCCCTGACGAATGTCTTGAGGCCTCGCCAGAACGACTCTTCTCCGATCTCTTGCCGCAGCAGATGAAACACAAATGCCGATTTTTGGTACCCGATGGCATTATCCTTCTCGTCATGCTTCCTCAGGAATTGAGACACCGCGTAGTCGTCCTCCGACCTTACATAAAGATTGTAGCCCTGCAGCATCATGCGACGCTGTTCTAACGCTTGCCGATCGTCATGCACCAGTTCATGCCAGTAATAATTCGCCAGATACGTCGTCAACCCTTCGACCCAATTCCCCGAATCATCCTGATTAAACACCGAATTACCGATCCAGGAATGGACGATTTCGTGGCCTAATGCATAGGGTTGTACATAGTGTCGCTTGATGCTCCCGCTGCCAAGGAGGGTGAAGGACGGCATCCCGAGACCACTTGCGAAAAAGTTTTCCACCACGGCAAATGCCTCAAAGGGATAGTCCCCCAAAATCTTGATGTAGGCTTCAAGATACTGTGCGGTCGCATCGAGATACTCATCGGCCAACCCAGCATTGTCGGGAAAGAAGTACGTCTGAAGGTCGATCCGCTGCCCGGTGCTACTGTGCCACACGCGAGACTTCGTCACAAAGCGATTGGCCACCAACGTGAAGGCTTCCGATCGGTCCGGCACAACCCAGGTGGAGGACACCTTCCCCGTGCTCGTCACCTCGCCGTCCTTCCGCCCAGACGCAACGACTGTCCATCCTTGTGGAACGCGAGCCGTCATGCGATAGGTCCCAAACGAGCCGAGAAGATCCGGGTACCATTGGCTTTCCCCGCTCAAGTACACCCCTTCTTCCCCGATATGTCCTGCCGTTTCGCTTGGCGTCACAAATCGTAAGTGACGTGGTTCCTTTGGAGGATCTTGGATGAGCCCACGATAGCTCCACGTCAGTGCCAGCTTCCGGCTATGATCTTTTGGAAGAGTCACGACCACCTGGTGAGTAGACACCTCTCCAGAGCGCACCCTGCTGAACGGCACAGTCATGCCAGCTGGCCCTTCACTCCCTACCGTCGATGGTGCCTCCATCTTGATTGATTCGATGTGCAGCGTCGGGGCAAGAGTGAAGATGAGTGAGGAACGGTTCGGCTCAATCTCTAATTCAATCTGATCGGTAGCAGTAATTTCATGCGTGCTTGGAGTCAACTCAACGGAGAGCTGATGATGCAGCAGTGGACTCTCTTGATCGACTGGGAACGCCGCGGCAACCTGTGCCTCGACAGCACCGGTTAAAAACAGCGTGAGGAAAGAAAGGGGAACAACTCGCTTCCTGATGTTCATCAGGAAGCGTTTTAGCACTCGCGGCAGACGAGTACAAGCTGGATCGCCATCAAAAGGCGGTCAAGGTCAACTGGTTTGACGAGCAGCTCCTGGGGACCCAGGCTCCACGCCGTTCCCAACAGCTCCTCGTTTTGACTCCCCGTCATAATGATGATACCGCCCGGATACTCCCTGTCCCGCAGGGCTCGAAGCACATCGATCCCCGACATCCCCGGCATGATCATATCGAGCAGAATCACATCTGGGTGCACCTCGTCGACCATCCGGAGGGCATCCTGTCCGCCTCTTACACCGAACGCACGATACCCGCGGAGATTTAAGAACTGGACGAATAGATCGCAGACCAGGGGTTCATCATCCACCACCAGAACCGACTCTCTGCTTTGCAGTTCGATCTCTCCGTCCGCACACGGAGGCTGTGTCGCCACCAACGGCCCTGGAAGCTTTGAGACTCGGTTGACCGCTTCAACAAGAATGTCCAACGACAAGCCTTTCCGGATAAAATCGGTGGCCCGCAAGGCTCGCGCTTGATTTTCATGCACATCGGTTGCCCCACCGCCTAAGATAATCACGGGCGCGTGAGGATCGATGGCCCGAATCTCCTTCAACACGGTCAATCCATCCATCTCTGGCATACGAAGATCGAGCAGTGTCACTTTTGGGTTGATCTCGCGAAATAGGTCGAGACCCTCTCTCCCGCTCGTGGCGAGGATGACGTCATATCCTTGTCGACTGAACAACTCTTGGAGGAGGTCGCAATTCATTTGATCGTCATCTACGATCAAGAGCTTCATCATCATCCACCCTCATGCTTTGGAAACATTAGCTATCCTGAACAAGCGTAGCACGAGAGGGGGAAATGAGAGAAGACAATGCGCGGTTTACGAGTGGGTCTCAGTCTTCCCGAACAGCGCAGCCACAAAGGCTTCGGCATTGAAGTCCTGCAGATCCTCAACGCCCTCTCCAACACCGATCAAACGGATGGGAATTGTCAGTTCTTCGGCGATCGCCACGACAATCCCACCCCGCGCCGTTCCATCGAGCTTCGTGAGCACAAGGCCACTGACCCCCACTGCCTCATGAAATTGACGGGCCTGTGCCAGCGCGTTCTGCCCGAGCGTGGCATCCAAAACTAGGAGTACTTCATGGGGCGCGCCAGGAAACTCCTGAGCGATCACTCGTTTCACTTTCCGCAACTCATCCATCAAGTTCGACTTCGTATGTAATCGGCCGGCAGTGTCGATCAGCACCACATCGACCTTGCGCGCCTTGGCTGCAACAATCCCATCAAACGCCACGGCCGCAGGATCAGCGCCATGCCGCTGACAAACGACCTCCACGCCGATGCGATCTCCCCAGACTTGCAGTTGTTCGATCGCAGCTGCTCGAAAGGTGTCTGCTGCGACAAGCAGGGGCCGTCGCCCAGACTGCACCATCCGCTGTGCCATCTTGGCGATCGTTGTGGTCTTACCGACTCCATTCACGCCGACGACCAAGAAGACAAATGGCGTAGGACCGTCGGCGACAAGACGATCGAGCGTGACATCCGCAACGGGTTTTAGGATCCCGTAGAGCGATTGACTCAAGACATTCTGAAGTCCCTCCGTCGTTTTTCCCTCAGCCCCACGTGTTTCCTCATTGACCTTTCGCATCAAACGTTCGACGACTCGGACACCGAGATCAGCCGTCAGTAGCGAGGCTTCGAGGTCCTCCAATAACTCTTGGTCGGGTGTGCGCCCAAGGAAGCGATCCAGTGATTGCTGAACCACACCCCGCGTCTTGCCAAGCCCGTCGCTGAGTCGCTGAAACCATCCCATAGTCAGTCGCCCCTTATCCGTCGTCCCGTGCGGAGGGTCACCATATGAGAGATCGGAGCGATACGACGCAGGACCGCCCGTTCTCGACGAGCCATCCGCTCCGCTTCTCGCACGTTCCGTTCATGATCGTACACACACAGATGAAACACCCATACACCAAACGCATCGCCGACTCATCACTGATCGATCAACCCGCCGCGTCAGTGGAGAGTCACCATGTGAGGAATCGGACTGATACGACGCAGGACCGCCCGTTCTCGACGAGCCATCCGCTCCGCCTCTCGCACGTTCCGTTCATGATCGTAGCCGCACAGATGAAGCACTCCGTGCACTAAGAGTATCGCCAACTCATCATCAACGGATCGCCCCGCCGCCCTGGCTTGGCGAACGGCCGTTGGCAATGAAATCACGACATCACCGAGCAAGCTTGTCCGACAAGTGAGCCCGTTCGGCATAATCGCCTCACGTGTTGGGAATGCCAGTACATCCGTCGTACGATCCCGCTTGCGATATTCACGATTGAGCCGTTGCATGCGACGATCACCAATGAGCTCAAGACTGAGTTCGGATTCCCTCTCTCCGAGAGCCGATAACACCCGTTGCGCCAACTCGGCCAATCGCACCTGCCGCACGAGATGCTGCGTGAGCCTCACGCGGAGATAGATCGCCATCAACCCGAACTTTCTGCGTCCGTCATAGCTGATGCCCCGGTCGTGGGAGAGGTGCGTGAACGAGGATTATGGCGCTGGGAGGATAGGCGCTGGTCTCGTGACTCTTGTGGATCTCTGCTGAGTTGGGTCTGGTGACGATCGTAGGCCTTAATGATCTCCTGAACCAGCCGGTGCCGTACGACATCCTTCTCATCAAAATAGACAAAGGCAATTCCTTCAATGCCATGAAGGATGTCCTTGACTTGAATGAGTCCGGACACCCGATCATTCGGCAGATCCACCTGCGTGACATCACCGGTGATGACCACTTTCGAGTTAAATCCAAGCCGTGTTAGAAACATCTTCATCTGCTCAGCCGTCGCGTTCTGTGCTTCATCCAGAATCACAAATGAATCGTTCAGCGTTCGCCCACGCATGAAGGCGAGGGGCGCAATTTCGATATCGCCTCGTTCAATCAACCGATTCGCCCGCTCCATTTCCATCATGTCAAAGAGGGCATCGTACAGCGGCCGCAGATAGGGGTTTACCTTTTCATAGATATCACCGGGCAGAAAACCGAGTTTTTCTCCTGCCTCGACCGCAGGTCTGGCGAGGATGATCCGACTGACTTCCTTATTGAGGAGCGCACTCACAGCCATGGCCATGGCAAGATAGGTCTTCCCCGTCCCGGCCGGCCCGATCGCAATGACGATATCGTGCTGCTCGATCGCTTCGATATAGGTTTTTTGAGTTGGTGATTTGGGACCAATGAATCGCTTTTTGGTGACGATCATCGCCGATTTATCGAGAAGATCTCGGAGAGAGGCCTCAGGCGTTCGGCGCAACGCCGTGAGGACATGGGTGACATCTTCGGCTTGGAGGGTAATGCCTTCGTGTGTCAGAGAAGCAAGTTCAAGGAGAATGCGTTCGGCTTGGCGAACCGCCTCGGGCAACCCATCAAGTGTCAGCTCTTCCCCACGTGCGGAGAGCCGTACGCCCAACTCGTCTTCGATGAGCTTGAGATGGCGATCATGAGAACCGAACAGGACGGCGGTATCGGTACCTTCTCGTAGTTTGAGCTTTCTCACGCTGGTTTGGCTAGGAGCATCTTCTCCCTATCCTAACAAACCCACTTATCACCTGACAATCAAGTCATCTCTCGCTGGATTCAGCGGACTTGCTAATAGGGCGTTGACACGAACATAGGTTTTCAAGAAGTCACACGGCATTCGAAATGACCGACGGAATGCCCCACCGGCTGTTCAGAAATTCCGTGGCGAACGAAGGGGGGAAGACTTACTAGATTTTGTACGTTGCGCCTCTGTGCGAGGCGAAAAGGTGATTGGGGGACTTCGTCGCCAGACTACGAAGTAGCCGGCAGGTGGAGCACAACATCAAACTCTTGAGAAGCCCATCCGTCATGGGTGTCCTTTGCCACCACTTTTACATGATGGGTCCCGTTCAACGCCGGAGGAATCACCCATCGGATATGTCCTGTCTGCCCATCGATGGTCATCCCCTGCGGTCCTATTTCTAACGAGTAGGTGACCGGGTCATTCTCGGGGTCGATGGCTGCAACTGCATGAGAAAATAGCGCTTGAGATAGTGCCGCAGGAGTGCTTGAGATAAATTTCGGAGCATGATTCTCGAGCATGATGGATGGGGACAACACCTCTTTCCCATGTGTTGTCGCATCACGTGGCATCACAAACACGGCGATAGAATCAGCACGCGCAAAACCTGTCGTTTCAAACGAATCGTTTTCTCCCTCAACCACCACTTGATTATTCCTCACCCATCGATACGAGTACCGAACAGCATCCCCATCTGCGTCTCCCCCCTCCACCACCGCTCGAATGTGATCCCCAGCTTTTGCACCAAGTGGCTCAAGTCTTACTGATTGGACAACAGGTGGGGCATTCCCGACAAGACGTGTGATCCGGATTGGTGGCCCTTCGCTTTTTCCATCAAAGGGAATGACCTCGAGAGAAAGCCGATCACCGCGTTTAAGCTGACTGGCACTGAAATCTGCGGATGACGCGCCTGGCACAAGGCGATCGTTCAAGCTCCATTGATAGCGCACTCGCACTTCGTCGTGATCTAGATCCTTCGTTTCCACGACAGCGATCACGACTCCCTGAGAGACGATGGAATCCGGCACCACATTCAGGGTGTGCACGACTGGTGGATGATTTGCGGCAGGATCAGCTGACGCATTGCCTTCTACCTGCTGGGGATCTGCGGTACAGCCAGTCATGCCTGCCCACACGACCCCAATGGCTATGGCGACTTGCATCTGACTCATCATTCCATCCTACATAGCCAACTCAGTCAGATTGGCCCCTTGCTCAACATCCCCAACAGTTGCTCCATTAATCACGTTGATTCATCCAGGACATATAGTGACTGGCTGCCGTTGTCGCCGTGCCGGCATTCACGCAATTGATCGCGCCGGTACTAGACTGTGAACAGCCTTTGACACCACTTGTGCTGCCTGCCCCGGTCGTACCATTGCCCTGAGCACCTAGGTGAATCGCAACGGTCGTGCCCAGGCCTTCGCCAAGTGAGGTTTTCGTATTAATATTCTGCCCGGTCATTCCTATAACCGGCGTACTGTAGGCGCCACCGGTCGTGTAATAGAGGGCATACAAGGAGCTAGACCCTGCGGCGATACAGACATCACCGCTCGGCAGGAATGTTGGGAGGAAGACAATGCCACCAATCACGACAGGATTGGCTACGGCGCGCTCGCTAGGCAACCCGCCAGCAGGTACTGTTAATTTGGTAAACCACCCCTTCTTGCTCTGAACCAGAGAGATCAGAGAGGCATAGGTTCCCCCACCCGACATTGCTGGGACACTTGTAACTTGCTGGGTCGTCGTCCCATCACATGTCCCGGAACCGAGCAAGCAGATGGTGGCCGTCGACATGTCGACCAACTCATTTGCCACAGTATCGCTGATGCGACAGCTGGTGATGGACGTATCATCGCAGCCGCTCGAGCCAAGCAAGGGAGGGTCTTTCACACCCACAAGATATTGCTGAGAAGTGTCGCTCTTATCTCCAGTTCCACTTTGCTGTGTGTAATAACGCCCGGTCCCGGCAAATACCCATGTATTGCCCGTGTCATCCAGCGCAAGTGCTGGAGCCTGTGGAATCGCCCCTAGCGCCTTCTTCACCCCAGGTCCATCCTTGAACTCATAGAGAATTTCCGATGGTGCCCTGGCCGGCGTCCCCCCCGACGGCACCCCCCATTGATTTGGATCCGTACTGCACACAGGAGTCGTTGCTTGCCAGCAATGCGTCATGAGGCGAATCAACTTCCCTTCCCAGGGAGTCGCATTGATGACTTTCCCCGCATATACAACGTCTGTTCGATAGTCTAAATCCCGATCAATTGTCGCAAGGTCGCCGACAAAGGAGTTCGGGGCTCCCGACGCAACGCCGCCGGCATCGAACTGGGTGACAGTCCCTGACGCAGCCGACGTCATGCGGTCTTTCAGATTCACGGCATACATACGGCCAACCTGTCCGACTCCTCCATCGTAGCTAGTCGGACCGGATCCAAACACCACAAACCATTCCTCGTCACTGCTTTGCGTCTTGTCTCCACCTAACGGTCGAACACGAACGATGCTTGGATAGCTCGATGTCAGGCCAAGTGTGCTGTCCGAATACGACCACAGTAACTTGGGAGCCACCTCAGGGTTGGAAATGTCCAAGACAAAGTAGGCGCTATAAAACGTGCGTGCGGCATCCACTGTACCATCACCGGTAAAGTCACCAGTGAAGGTCATCGGTGTCGCCTGCCCGGTCGTACAGCCTCCACAGCTCCCCCCCATACGAAATCCCCCGATGAGGATCGTCCCCCAACCACCAGGATGATCAGCATCGGCTGTAAAAATTCGTGCGTCCGTAATTTTCGGCTTCAAGTCGACGTAATACACATGCGTATAGCTTGGATCAGCTAACCATTTCAGATGCGGCAAGAGCTCCTGGGGGATAAAGGCCCACAGCTCATCTCCCCGAGCAACCCCACGTCCATCAGCCGTCGCGCTGTTAGAAAACCAGCCATGTTCAATTTTAGTCGCCGTCGATGCGTCATTACCTTTGTTATAAAATCCTACATTAAATGCATGTAACATTCCGTCGTTCGCACCTAAATACGCGACTTGCCTTCGGTTCTTGTACTGTTGATAAAAGGTCCCGTATGAAACATCACCATATAAGACATCGTAGCGTTCTTTCGGAGCACCAACCACCACAGGTGTGGAATACACGGCATCTCCAAGCTTCCATACCATCGGAGTTGGAACGTTACTGTCGTCTTTAACCGTAAGCATCCGATTGCGGAGTCCGGTCACTTGGTTTCCTCGGATAAAGCTCATCACATTCGCGGCCGTAAACGCAGCCGGCGCCCCGGAGAGATTCAGGTACCCAGCGATCTTACTTTGATTGCCACTCGTGAACGTCACAAATTCCCCTGGATCGTTTACACCGTCGTTATTGAGGTCTACCCACGTATGGATGCTTCGATTTGCCGCAGGCATCATTGCCAGGCGACGCCCGCCCTCCCAAATCGGCGTCACATCCGCGAGTGTTAGATCACACTGATGCGGGCTGTCATCACAGAACGCCTGATCCAACAGCCCATCCGGCGGGACGGTTGTATCTCTCGTCGGGTCGGCTTTCCCATCACCATTCGTATCTACATAGACATCGACCACAAGCCGGTCCTGCACCGGGTCATACCGTGTCACCACGATACGATCCTCCGTCAGGACGAGGCGGCCATCTCCATTCGTATCTTCTCGCAGATTGCCAAACGCATCGACGAAGAGCCCATGGACATAGCCCGTATACTTGACCTCGTTTAATCCTTCGAACTGCGTGGGATAGAAGTAGGACTGATAGAGGGCGCCTTCACCCGTACTAGACGAGGACAGCACTGATGCGGCGGTACCTGACGATGTCTGGTTCAGGATCGCCGCGAACGCGGCCGCAAGTTTCCCTTCTAACTCCAACGGATTCTGCGCATAGAAATAAGTATCAGGATTGCCATCGCCGTCGGCATCCCACTCTGACGTCTTGTCCGGCAAGTTGTACCCTGTCGTCGATGGCTTATCACTGTCCTTGAAGCCGCCATATTTTGAGGCGTACCACAGCGGATCTTTCAATAGTCCCGCCGTCGATCCGTTGACGGTAAAAGTTCGTTCTGCCCAGATCGTCGGATAGGGAGCCGTTCCCTGATTTGTCCACGCTCCCGTAGTATTGTAGCGTTGACAAGCAGTACCCCCCGTCGATCCAGGAATGCTGCCTCCACAACGAATGTCGTAATATTCGCCGGATCCCGTGAGAATGTTATTCAGAGTGACAGGCCCAGGTGTCGTGACACTATGATTGGCCGTCACGCCGTTGATATAGAACCCTGCCCAATTCCCATTTCCCGCAGATGCATAGATCGGCTTTGTTTTAACCGTAATCGTCGTTCCCGTCGTTTTGATATATATGCGGTAGCGAATATCTAGGTCAAAGTCGCCACCATAGGTGGCATCATCCCACATACTTTCATAGCAATAGGTGTAGCCATTCCCGGATTCAGTCGTCCAATCTGCGTCGCCGGAGACCGAACAAATATTGAATCCCACCAACTGGCCCTTATTCCCTCCCGTAGCCGATGAACTGGCCCATGCGCCCTGGCCAGCTGTAGTACAGCCGTTGTACCGATTGGAGTCGCTGGGCGGTGCATTGGCAGCAGCCTCTGGGCAACCACTATGGAAGGCCGGCGTCAACTGCACCTTCTTTCCCCCCACCGTGAATTCTAACACCGGCACAGGAGCACTAGATGCTACTACGTATGTTGTAATATGCTGCTTCACCGAATTGGCCGTATCGTTCCCCAATGCACCTCGAAGGTCGTTCGTTTTAGCGTAATGAGCCAGTAGAGGCAGATAATAGGTCCCGTACTTATTCGGCTCTTCTGGGCACAACCCTCGGAGGTTTAAATAGCTCGTTACTGATTTGGCGGAGCAGAGACTATTCGCCGTCCCCCCGCCAACTTCGCCGATGAATACCGAGCTGATGGGATCTAACGTGTTCATCGAGGAAGCCGTCAAAAGGCTCGACAAATTCAACCCGGTATCATTGGCGGTCGGCGTGACTTGTGTAGGGGCAGATGTCCAGGCATGGGCTCCAGGCAATTGATCCGAGTCATGTGATGGAAACGCATCTCCAAACATCAGCACGAATGGCTTGGCACAATACTCACAGACCGGAGGGGTCCCTCCGTAGGGATCGCCATACCCGTTACTGGCGACGACCGGGAACGTGTTCAACGCAAATGTCCCATCACCGATGGCATAACTTTGAATTCCATTGTCCGGACTAGCTGCATAGAATTGAGTGGTCGCATTCCCACTCCCAGCCAACCCTCGGAAATACCGGATCGCCTCATAGAACATCTCCGCAAAGGGTTCCCCCCAACTGCGGCAGGTTGCTTCAGCCGGCACACCCCCTTGGGGATTACAGCTGTTCTCTGGAGACCCTGCACTATAGCCACTGGAATAGCTGTAGCCAACGACTCGGAACATGTCGACCGACTTGATGACCTTTGAAGTGCCGAGGATTTGGCCCGTGCGTTGGTTGATCTCTTGCCCATAGAGGTCACTGATCTTGCTCCGCAACACGCCTCCGCTAAAATTCTTATTGTAGCTGCCGGAAATAAGCCCAAACCGCATCGTCACCGTATCGTCTCTTGTGCCGGCGCTCCCGTTGGCATTCACCGCCATACGCTGCAGGAGGCCCTGTGGCTTCATCGAGTACCTATTCGAAGGACCTGGCGTCACATCATCGAGGTAGGTGTCGCAATTGGCCTCAAGCCCGACGGAGGCATCGCATACTTTCACCGCTACACGATAGGTTGCGGCTACATCGCCAGCGGAAAAACTCCCCCCACCTGCATTACATTGCCTCGACTCGGTGCTGTCCGCATTCCTAAACTCCCCTCGCAGGACCATCATAAAGCCGACCGTTTCCGTACCGGAGCTATTGGTGTTACAGATCGTGACGGCATTGCTACTGATATAACTATTCGGCACAAATTCATTCGCATCGCCACCTTCGTAGACTTTGGCCCAAGAATGAGCGTCACGAGGCAGGATGGTTCTTCCCAACACGGTGGTTCCAAAATTGCCGCTCGTCGGGGTCAGCGATGTCGCAGTGCCAGCGTCGTCCTGGATTCGCTTCCCGCCGTACAAAACTTTTCTGATGATGTCGATTCTGGCCATCGTCGCCCAATTGAGGAAATTGCCGCTCCAGTTCCCTGAACAGCTATGTCCATAACTCGTTCCCGAGCTACCAGAATTTACCGCTGCACCAGATGGGTTAAACCGTCCTGTGCTTGAAAATGAGTTGTCTGCTGGGGACGAGTATGAATAGCACTTTTTGGAGTCAAAGTACCCCACGTAGTCGATATAGTCGGCATACGTGACTTCTATTCCGTCCGTCCTGCCGGTCGGTGTGTTGGGGACGCCGGACAAATCCTTCTTTCCGTCCAGATCGACGAGATCGTTATAGCCCTTGAAGAACAGGCGATGGTCCTTGGTCATCATGATCAAGACCGCCGGTGGGACCGTCTTGGTGATGAATGGTGGGTACGCGGTGTAGTTGTTCATCGTCACTTGTGCGATGGCGGACTGCTGAACCATCCCGCCGATAGCTGCGATCAGGAGAGCGATCTTCAGTTTATTCATATTCCGTCCCCCCTTACCTCAGACCCCGCCGCGTCTGTATTCTGGTCTCGTCTCTGACTGTAGCAGCGCAACCTCTGCTGCCTAGATTTTCCGCTGGCAACTCTCTCCGTTGACCGTACAGGCATAGACCGCCACTATTCGGCTTTCTGTTCCGGTCGCACCCAGCATTGCGCGGCAATCGACCCGATAGACGACTTCCGACCCGGCGGCAGCGCTGCCGGTCCCCACCCCTTCGTAACCCGCTGCAAATTGCATCCCAGACCCTGCTTTCGCCTGAATATACAGTCGATCGATGTCCCCCAGAACGGAGTACCCATTGATGGTCTGCATGTAATCAGGGCCGGCGGCTCCAGTACCGGATATCGTATCCGTGTGATTGTTCGATTGCCCCATGATTTCCATGGTAAGTGATGGATTGGCAGCCGTCTCCGCGACAGTCGGTACAGGTCCAGTCGCGCTCACCACCGTCGTCGGCACAGCGCCATCTTCAATTGTCTGCTGGATGATTTTGACGGAGGTGCTCACGCACGATTCGGCCGCATCGGCAGCGGCTTCTGTCGTTCGCTGAAACCCTGCCACCCGATTGTCGAGTCCTGTCATGGTCATTGCTGCGATGCCTAACACCGTCATAATCAGCATGACCATAAGAACCGTGAGCAGGGCAATGCCTCGCTCATCGCGTTCTGCAAATCGCTCCGATGGTACTAGCTTCATATTCATGCTCTCAGGAGGTTCACTGTTCAATATTTCTCGCGGCGACTGCTCGTGTGAGGAGGCGACGGCGGAATTGTTGATACGTGGCCAGGGAATATCCAGGGTCGTTGGAATGCAGATGGTCACTTACCGTCAATGGGGCCGCCGTTTGAATTCCTGCCTTCTGCCCTTCACCCGTTCCGAGGTCGGCTGATGTTTGACGGGAGACGATGTTGACTTCCACCAGTCGGATCGTGGCAGGATTGAATGTCAGCGGCGCCCATACCCGATTGGTTTGCCAATCACCCGTATCAAACTGATTATTCCCATTCCAATCGTCGACCACACCGTCTGGCACTCCCGACTTGACGGTGTTATTACAACCGTCGCACGCGAGCGCGAACTGAATATCCTCGATGCCGTCGACGATATTCGTGGTCGTGGCCGGAGCCGTCCCCGTGTCCACTGTCCTCAAGAGACAAGGACCATCGGTTCCGCATGCCGCTGTTGTCGTCCCTACGGAATAAGTCACGCACTGCAGCAGATACACTTGCGTACCGGCAGCAAATGTCATCGGCAAGTTATAGGTATTGGCAAGGTTGATCGTTGATCCACTACTGGTGGTCACCTGGCCAGCCACGACGCCGCCGATTGAGATATAGGCTCCCGATCCATCGGCCATTCCATCGGTCTTCATATCCGCGACGGCCGTTGTGCTTAATGTAAGGGCATTAAATGAAGACGTTCCCGATGGAACTACTGCGGACAACGTCCATCCAGGCATGGTCTTCGGTACCACCAGCGATAGCGTGTCTGCCCCATCGTCGTTGGGAGCGACAGACGTGGTGGATACTTTGTCAACGGGTCTGATTGCGGTTGGAGTTCCACTCGCTGAACAATTCCCCGCTGTTCCACCAACCGGAGCATTCGGAGCCTGCGGCATTCGAAACCCCGCCAACTTAATGTCCCTTGAAATCAATTCCATGGCCATTCGAACATTGTGTTGGGTGCCCACGATCTGCTCATTGGCTCTTGTTGACTTATCGCTTGAGATCAGAATTGAATATCCCGCTACTGCCAGGATCGTCGAGATGGCCAGCGCGATCATGACTTCGGCCAAGGTAAAGCCGAGCTCGCTACCCCACCGATGCATGACTTCTGACGTCGCGTGCCTAGTCATTAGCGCGGTCCTTCACTCCGGGGCGATAACCGTTACCAACGTCATCGCCTTATTCATCGCCATCGTGCCTTCGCCTCGTTGAGTCGCAAGCCAATTCAACCGTACCGTTACCGTGCTTCGCGTAAGCCCCTGAGGATCTACGGCCGGCGGGACTGGATTGAGCGTGACAGACCCAGAGACATTGGACAGTCCAGAATTCAATAGAAGCGTTCTCCACTGTGTGCAATCACCATTTGCCATTACATTCACCGCGGCAGCCGGGCAGGTCGTTGTGGAAGAGTTGACGGTAATATTGTGATATGCAGTGACATTCCGGCGATTAAACTGGATCCGCTCAATCATGTCTGCCGCAAGATTGCTCACTTGTGTCATTTCTTTCGTGCCCACATTTCTGCTCATCGACATGGCCTGCATCGCAGATAATGCAAGCAGCCCAATGGTCAGAATTGCACCAGCGAGCATGCTTTCCAACAATGTGAATCCGGCTTGGGACTGTTTCATCGCAGATCGTTCTCCGTTTGTGCAGCCGGGCACTACGACACCTGTTTACGGACAACTCGCCTTTGGGCACCAATTGACCTTGCCCGACGGCAAGATCGACACCGCATACACAAGACCCTTGTCATTCTGAAGTTGAATTGTCTGAGGAGTCGTCGCTGAACTCATCCCCATTGAGGAGAAATTCACCGTGGCTGTCCCACCAGGAAGTCCATTGACACTGCCCATAAACGTCTTGGCAGGAATAATTTCGACCCCCCCTGCAAGCCCACTGACTTGCACGGTAGATCCGACTAACTGAATTGTGACGGTGGCCTGACGATTTCGATTCATCGCGATAAATTTAGCCATGTTTAAATCAGCAGCGATTTCACTTACGGCCTGCTTCAGTTGATATTTAGCGATCCACAAGGTGAAGTTCGGGATCGCCAGCACAGACAGGATACCAACAATCGCGATAACAACCATGATCTCGATGAGCGTGTACCCTGCCTGACAGACCTTCCTCGTTGCTAAGCAAGATTTCATGCTCATGATGGTATCGCTTCAAACCATGACACCAATAGCGCTCAGATGAGATTGAGCAAGGTGTGTGCCGACATACGACTTTCCGCATTGAGCGTAACTATATGAGAAGTATCGATAAACTTAATCACATTGGGTACTCGATTCGCCTCAGGAGCAAATGTGGACAATTTTCGTCACCGACAAAGCACATTTTCTGACATCTAGGAGTGCTTCATTTTGGTTTTCCGACTACGAGTCTCCCGTGTCCTAAAAGACATGAGTGGTGAAGTCAGTGAAGGTCGAGCGGTCGTAGTAGAAGTGAGGAGAGAAGATTGAGCCCTAATGTCAAGTACATCCATCAACACATACTGTTTGTTCGATTTAACATCTCTCAACTCATGGCGTTTCTTCCATCGTTGATGAAACGTAGGGTCTCTTAGAAGTTTTTGCCCCATATTGACGCAATGTTATCCTAGCCTCTCCTCTCACCAGATTAGTCGTTCTGCAGCTCCTGTACGAGAGTGGGCCCACTGTGTTATCTCCTCCAATCTGATTGACAATTCATGAAGCGTCTTATGACCATGAAGTCGTGCATTGTTACATCATTCATAACCCCGTTTTTCTGATACGTAACTTTTTCCTTTGATGGTATTCTCTTCATATTGAGACTCTGCACTGCCGGACATATGTCATGCGCGGGAGTAACATGTTTTTGCTGAGACGGTGTACGACCTCGCACAAGTCTATGCGGGGATGGTGCAGACGGACGGGAAGGACATAACGAGCGTACTTGGTATGCTCATAAGGGGATGTATGATCCCTTTCTGCCGATCGGTGGTCCGCCCTGTTGGTTAATGGAGTGACCTATGACGTTTAGAAGCCATCGAAAGTTTCAGCGATTTGCCATCCAGCTTCCATGCGCACTTGGTGATCTTACTCACAGAACGGACGGAACCGTCATTAATCTCTCGAGGCAGGGCTGTGCCGTAATGACAGCACAGCCCCCATCAGTTTCGTCCCATCTCGCCCTCTGGATCGATCTGCTTGACGATGCCTCGCCCATCGAGATTGAGCTCGCTGGAGTTCGGTGGATCTCTGATGAACGATGCGGATTTGAATTTATTCGGATTACGCCGGAGATGCTGATTCGTTTAGGTTCGTTCGTCTCTGTACTCGAGCACACGCCCTGATCAGCCGCGGCAGGATTCCCGCTACTTGACCGCAACGGCCCGGACTTGGCGGTATGTCGTCAGCCCCTTTAGCACTTTCTGAATGCCATCTTGTAAGAGGGTGACCATACCATCCTGCATGGCGACGTTGAGAATTTCAGCTGTGCGGGCCCGACTCTGAATCAGATTCTTGATCTCTTCCGAGCCAACCAGGAGTTCCTGCAGTGCCACCCGCCCCTTAAAACCACTTTGATTGCAAACCTCGCATCCTTTTCCACGATACAGCTTCAGGTCATCGGAGTAGCTGACACCGAGCCGCTCCCAATATTTCGTTCCATATCCTTGAACAAGTTCGGCATATTCCTGTTGGGACGGATGGTATTCTTCCTTGCAGTGAGAGCAGATGCGCTTACAGAGTCGCATGGCAAGCACGCCCAACATCGCATCAGCAAAATTAAACGAATCACACCCCATATCGAGCAATCGTGTTACGGTTTCTACTGCGCTATTGGTGTGCAATGTGCTCATCACCAGATGGCCGGTGAGCGATGCTTCGATGGCGGTGTCCGCCGTTTCTTTATCGCGCATCTCTCCAATCATGATGACATCCGGATCAGCCCGAAGAAATGCCCGCATCGCCGAGGCGAAGGTAAATCCGATCTTTGGGTGCACTTGGACCTGCCGTAACCCTTCCTGTGTAATCTCGATGGGATCTTCCGCTGTCCAAATTTTTCGCTCGTCGGTATTGATGTGCTTCATCACGGCGTGAAGCGTGGTGGTCTTCCCTGATCCGGTCGGCCCGACGCATAGGAAAATGCCATGGGGCCGTTCGGAGAGTTCCTTCACGGTCTGTAACACGCTAAGGGGAAAATCCATAGCTTCTAACGGCATGGTTTCCTTGGCGGTGAGGAGCCGTAACACAACATCCTCATTATTTCCTGCCGTTGGGATTGTCGCCACCCGCACTTCAATTTCGCGGTCTTTTGCCAACTTATAACGAAGCTTCCCATCTTGAGGCTTCCGTCGCTCGGCAATGTCCAAATTTGCCATGATCTTTAACCGCGAGACGATCGCACGCCGATAGGTGGCCGGAATCCGCATATATGTAAAGCAGGTCCCATCAACTCGAAACCGTACGGCGGTTTCTTTCCGGTCCGAATAGGGTTCGACGTGAACGTCCGATGCCTCTAAGCGATAGGCCTCCGCGATGATCTGATTGGCCAGCCGGACGATAGCAGAGTCGTTTTCATCGATCTCTCTTCGCTCGACTTCCGCGTTTCGCTCGATACTGGCTTCGTCAACCAGCTCTCCAAGGATGTCGGTGATCGAGCCCCCATTGGCTTGACCTGTGGCCACAAGAAGGTATTGTTCGATGTCTCGCCGAAGCCCGACTGAAAATCGGATTGTGGTCCCTGGAAATGCGCGCCGAATATCCAACCCTTTTTCTAAATCATGTGGATCATTGATGACGATATCGAGCACGGTCCCTTGTCGCTTCAAGGGTATCCAGGCGTTTTTCCGCAGGTAGTCAAAACTGAGGTTTTTTAGGAGTTCCGGGTCAATGATCATCCGTTCGTCATAGGGAACATAGGGACATTGATAAAACTCACCGAGTGCTGAACCGAGCGCTGGTTTCGGGACACGATATTTGTCGATGAGAACAGTCTCTAGGTCGACTTCCCGTGAGAGAGACTCTTCCACGGCCGCATCCAATTCAACTTGGCTCACGAGACCGCGATAGGCGATGCAATCCAAGAGGCTCCGTTGTATGGTCTTGTTTCGTGGTGCCCTGTTCATCTGTGGTTTCTTCAGCTTTGCAACAGACAGGACTTCTCGTCTATTGTGTGGTCCAGTAGCTTGTGCGATCATTGTAGCTCTTCTTTCTACTTCGACAACTAGAATGTGTTTTTGAATTCGTGCTTACAGGCGGAGGCCACTATCATCGATTAATATTTGACAACCCATGTTCCTGGAGCGCGATAGACAACCGGCACACCGCGAAACCACCCCTGTCCGAGGTCATGGTCGTACCATACTTCAAGCGCTCCTCGTGCGTCTGTTCCGGTAATGGTTCCACCTGTGACGACGGCCCCGTACACCTTCGCCTGTCCCGTCACCGTAATGTTGCCAGTGGCATAGAGTACACCGCTCAGCTGAATCCCTGAGAGCTGAATGGGCATCCGAGCGATGGTCCCCTCAGGACTGGTTCGGGGTGGGGTGAATGCCTTGATGGCCGCTCCAGTTCCCCGGGGGTTGAGAAAGATATGTCCCTGCATCACAACCATGCCTTCGAGATATGAGGCGTGTAATTGGAGGACGCCGAGATTGTCCACGCGTGGTGGCAGTTGGTCGAGCGTGTCGATAAAGATCAACCCTTGTTGATCCCCCGGTCCCTGAGACTTCAACACTTCATCTGGAGAAAGCCCTCGACCCGGTTCGACCACACCTTGGGGATACAAGAGCCCCTCTCGGTCAATCGCGAAGTAGCGCCCAAAGCGTTTTGCCATACGTTTTAGCTCCTCGTAGGTCCATTCATCCAGTCGTACTCCTGGAATTGGCGACTGCCTTTCGTGAAGATTTGATGGAAGCTCCGATGCCTCGTTTGAAGCCGGTTGAGTCACCTGGACCTGTCCTCCAACCCACGCTTCCATCCAGGGATCCTCGTGCTGAGCCGTCTCATCATAGCTCTGCCCTGTTACGACTGCGATCGCACTCTTGGCCGGAATATCGCTTTCGTGACTCAGCACGAGGTTGTCTCCCACCCGCAAGTCTCCCCAATGAACTTTGACCGGGGACTCACTCCCCTGCCGAAATTCTCCCAGCTGTCTGGATACTTGCACTGCAGCCCTCAACGGCCGAAGGTTCCAAGCAGCCAATTGCAATGAGACCGATTGTCGGACCGATGGTGTGGCCCGTGTGGCAATCGTAGCATCAACGGTACAGAGCAAGCCCGGATTCGACGGCGCATAGACCTTGACCTCTTTGACCTGCCCCAAATGACTCATGGCACGGAATAGCCCGACCTCCGGATCATTCAAGAGTCGCTCATCCGTTGGATTCTCTGCTTGAAGCAGGACATCTGGCTGGTCGCTCGTCCCGACAAACTGTGAACGGCCGTTGGGATCAAAGAATGACGGCGATCCTTGGACATCACTCTGTCTTCTCTCTCGAAAGAGCCCAAACCGTGGGTCTCTAGCGGTCGACTGTGGATCATGAAACCAAGCCACCACCAGTTCCCCTGCTGCATCAGCAAGCTGCTGAGCGACGGCAACCTGATTTCCAGCACCCGCACTGACGACCTCCTGCCCGGAGAGGTTGAGGAGTGTTGCCGCCATGAGCGACAGGAGTAGAACGATGACCATCGCTCCAAGAAGCGCAATCCCTTGCTGGTTTCCCACGAGAGTTCGTTGTGACATGATGTGATTCCTCGCTTACGATTGAAGAGAGACATCCCGCAGCATCGTGCGCCGGGGTTGATCGGCGACAATTTCTAAGACCACCCGTTTCACGCGGGACATCGCACTCGTTCTTTTCCCCATCTCGTCCCAATAGGAGAACTGAAAGGCCTGAAGGCGTCCGATCATCACGCTGGCTCCTCCATCGACCATACGCATGAATTGCGTGGCTCCATTCTCATCACGTTTGGCGTAATACACGACTCGATTGCGAACTTCCACGGATGCGCCCGCTGAGAAGGTCGATTCGATCGGCTCTACCAAGGTCAACTGATTCCGTTGTCCCGCCCGTGCAAGGCGATGTGATTCACAGACTATTGCACTACACACGACGATGGTCTTCCCCACACTCCATCCACTCCCATCCTGCACGGCGATCACCGACTGCCCTGGAAGAAGCGCGCTGGTGGTCTTGGTCCGAAATGCGCCGAGATTCGCATGAAAGAGGATCTGATTTGGAGCCGCGACTTCAATTGATTCAGCCGTCGCCAGACGAACCTCCTGGTCGAACACTTCCAGGCCAAGTCTCATATCCTGCTGCTGTCTGACGGCCGTGAAGTGCTTGTCCGCATGGGTCTTCACCACTGTGAAAATATTGAAGGTGGTGGCCAGCACGACGGCGCCGATGACAAGACTCAGCATTAACTCGATCAGCGTGAGTCCAGACTGTCCAGAGACTCTACTGCGCGCTGATGTCCGTCGGATGGGATTTTGCATCGGACTCTTGCGATTCATCGTTGCCCCACATAACCAGGGTTCGCTCGCATCGTTGCCATCTGAACTTCTTTTTTCTCTCCATTTCTCCCCAGATAGGTCGCGACGGCTCGTATCCTCACCATGCCAGATGCACTCACGGCTCTGGGGTGATCCGCCTCAATCGTCCAGACCAAAGTGATTCCATCTCGTTCATACATGGCAGTATAGATACCATCGCCTGGTACGGCATCGAATCCTGTACCGTCATCCGCCATGTGGGTTTCGGCAACTCCATCTCGATCCAGGTCATCTTCAAGCAACAGCTCCCAGCGAACCGATCGTTTCACTTCCAACCTTGCCTGTGCAAATTCCAACGCCTGGCTACTCGCCACACCTTGCTGTGCGTATCTCGTGGCAATTTCCACCGTACCCAAAGTTCCCATCAGGGCAATGCCGGAGATCATCATCGCCACCATCACCTCCACTAAGCTGATGCCATGATCGTTCATTGTCTGTCTCATAGAATGGATACCCGACCGGTGATGCTCACGGTTAGTTTTTGGTTCTGACCATCTCGGCTACGAAGGTGAATTGTCGTCGCTGTGGCTGACCGTCCGCTGGGGTGAAAGAGGATCTCCAGCCCTGCGCTTGGCTCATCGATGACCAGATTCTTGTCACTGTAACGATAGATATGATGCGTGAGCCCACTACGGACAAACTGTGTGATCAGTTCCCGTTGGTCGAGATCGAGCAGGATACGCACCCGGTCGCGGTTGGTCAGGGCCAGTTGCTTTGCCAAGCGTAGCTCCGAGGCTATTTCCTCCGCAGTACAGCGAACGTGAGTACGAGCACTGAGGCTCATGAAGTTCGGCAGGGCCATGCCCGCCACGATACCGACGATGCCGACTACTACGAGGAGTTCCGTTAACGTCTTCCCTTCCTGCCTCATATCTTCCTCTCTGGTTCACTGAGCGTGCGACTGACGTGGCGGTATCTCAAGACTCGTGCCGCTCTACCATCAACCCGGCGGAGGCCATACTTTTACGGGGTGCAGCGAGAATTGGAGTGTCGTAACCTACTGAAGCAATGGGAGAAACGGACGCTTGAAGAAGCCAGCTTGTGGAGCATCATGGCTGATGGGAAGTCACAGGAAGGATGGGAACCACCAAACCGAAGAGATACAGTCCTTGACTAAAAGGATACAGTGGAATCGCTGTAATCGGCCAGGAGTGCCACTATCCGGCCAATAGGCCTTGATACCAGTCGAGCAATGACTGCCCAAAGAAGAGGGACACCAGTGCACCACAGACCAGAAACGGCCCAAAAGGGATGTAGTCCTCCCGTCGAATCACCCGTGATGCGATGAGGGCAACGCCGATGACCGACCCCAGAAACGACCCCACCATAATCGTCATGACGGCCGGTTTCCATCCCAAAAAAGCTCCGATCATAGCAAGAAGCTTGATGTCGCCCCCGCCCATCCCCTCTTTTCCAAAGAGATACGGACTGGCCCAGGCGAGCAGCCAGAGAATGCCCCCACCAACAAGCAACCCGATGATTCCGTTGACAAGGCCGAGCGGCAGAATCGTACCGGCACTGATCAGCCCAAGTACAATTCCTGGGAATGTCACCGCATTCGGAATGATTTTATGGGAGAGATCAGTTCCGGCGACCACAAGAAGCGCGGAATAGAGCACGCAATACGCCACCGTGCTCCAGGCGAGCCCAAAAAACACCACTACCCCCATATATCCCAGACTGTTTAACATTTCTACGACCGGATACTGTAGCGGAATACGTACCCCACAGTGTCGACACCGACCAACCAAAGCCACATAACTCAGGATCGGGATATTGTCGTACCATGCAATGGCATGGGAGCAGGTTGGGCAATGGGACCCAGGCCAGGCTACTGATTCATGCCTTGGCAAGCGGTAAATGCAAACATTAAGAAAGCTTCCAACCACAGCACCAAAGGCACCACTGATCACGAGCAGGAGGACGTCTTGGCTGTCATGCATATTTGCCCAGAGTTCTTTCCCTACCTAGCAACCCTACTAGGGCCGAATTGCCGTTCTTTACTTTTATTAACATTCGTCCGATAATTGCTCTCATCTAAAAATGACTGACTTCGAGTATACCTGAAACTGCTTACGATCAAAGGAGAACTCAACATCATGGCTAAAACAAGCACAAAGCCCCGTCCTCGGAAATCTCTCGCTGATCTTCAGCCTCCGCCACGAACCCGACGGCCAGAATCTCTGACCTCACGGGAGCAGGAAATTCTTGAACTGATCTGGGCGGGTTTTAAGAATAAAGAAATCGGTCACCGATTGAAGATCAGCGTCAAAACGGTTGAAGCTCATCGTGCCAATATGATGAAGAAGTTGCGCGTGTCGAATACGGCTCAACTGCTGAAGACGGCTATCCAGGGGGGAGCGCTACGAGTTCGTTGATCTTCCTGCCGTGTGGCTGGTCCGCTCTCGTTGCCGTACCACCTCATACAGGACGATTGCCGCTGAGGCTGACACATTCAGCGATTGGACTTTCCCGCGGAGTGGGATGCGAACACATTCGTCACAGTGCTGGATCACGCCTGATCGAATTCCCGTCCCCTCAGCCCCGAGAACGAAACCGACTGGTCCCCGATAGTCAATCTCCGTATAGACCTTCTGAGCGGACGGTGTGACCCCATAAATCCACACGCCAGCTGCTTTGAGGGAGTCGAGGAGCCTGCTCAGGTTCGTCACACGCGCTACTGGTATATGGTCAATCGCACCGGCCGAGGCTTTTGCCACTACGGAAGTGAGTCCCGTGGCCCTTCGTTCTGGAATAAACACACCATGCGCACCCGCCCCCTCCGCCGTCCGAAGCACGGCCCCGAGGTTGTACGGGTCTTCGACTCCATCCAAGATTGCCAGTAAGGGAGGCTCCTGTCGCTGAGCTGCACGATCAAGAATCTCGTCCTGAGTCTGATAGGCTTTTACTGCCGTAAAGGCGACAATGCCTTGATGCTTGGCATTGGGAACTAGCCGGTCGAGTGAAGCAAGGGGCTGGATATGAACCGGAACCCGGCGAGATCGAGCTAAGTGGACAAGATCTGTGAACTGTTTGTCGACCCGAAGAACCAGGATCCGCTGGAGCTGTCTGTTACCAGCCTTCAACGCTTCGCGTACTGCATGGAGCCCATACAGAAGCTCTTCAGGATTAGCGCTTCCAGCGGCTGGAGCCATCGGGCTTATCCTCGATGATGATGCCGTGAGCGGCCAGCGACTGCCGAATTTCATCGGCCCGCTTGAACTGCTTCTTTCCGCGTGCTTCGTTTCTCTCCCGTAACAAATCTTCTATTTCGGTATCAGTTAGTCCAGACTTCTTTGCACCTACCGGTAATGCCTCGCTGGTCACTTTAGCTTGGCCTATCGGCACAACAGACGGACCACCGAATTGCCACTTATCTATCTGAAAAAGTCCTAAGACATTGCCAAGGGAACGAAATTCCTGCCTGACTCTCTTGCGCTCCTCGCTCGACAACCCTTTTTCTGTCAATTTATTCACAACACTCCGCAAACCTTGTAATGCAGCAATGGCCACGGGTGTATTGAGGTCGTCGTCCATTGCAGCCTTAAATGCAACCTGACAACGATCTAGCGTCTGGTCCAGACTCTGATCCGATGGTGCACTGCCGTTTGATTCAGCTAAGCGCCCAAAGAGATCATAGAACCCGTTCAGGGCATTTTTGGCTTCCTTCAAGGCTTGATCGGAGAAATCTAGCGGGCCATGGTAATGCGTCGATAACAGAAAGTATCGAAGAATCTCACCTGTGACCTCCTCAGACCACTCTGATTTCTCGAAGATCTCACGGATCGTGAAAAAGTTTCCGATCGATTTTGACATCTTCTCTTTGTTGACCTGGACAAACCCATTGTGGACCCAATAGCGTGCAAATTCTTTTCCCGTCGCCCCACACGATTGAGCAATTTCATTCTCATGATGAGGAAAGATGAGATCCATCCCACCACCATGAATGTCGAAGGTTTCCCCAAGATGCTGCATCGACATGGCGGAACACTCAATATGCCACCCGGGCCGACCAGGCCCCCAGGGGCTTTCCCAGCCTGGCTCACTCGGCTTGCTGCTTTTCCAGAGGGCGAAATCCATCGGATGGCGTTTTCGCTCATCCACGTCCACCCGAGCACCGGCTTGCAGGTCTTCGAGTCGTCGTTTGGACAGCCGCCCGTAGACCGGATACTGCGCCACCTCAAAATAGACATCTCCATCGACGGCGTAGGCCATCCCCTTACTCACCAATCGTTCCGTCAGCCGGATAATGTCGCCGATATGTTCCGTCGCCTTCGGCTCCACCGTTGCAGGCTTGACTCCCAGCTTCCCCATATCTTCATGATAGGCCTGGATATACTTGTCCGTGACGGTGTCACAGGACGTCCCTTGCTCGTTGGCTCGTTTGATGATTTTGTCGTCAACGTCCGTGAAATTCTTCACGAAGATCACGGCGTAGCCGCAAGACTCCAGGTAACGACGGAGCACGTCGAAGACCAACGCACTACGCGCATGACCGATGTGGCAATAGTCATAAACGGTCACGCCACAGACGTACATGCGGACTTTGTTCGGGTCTATCGGCTCGAATACTTCTTGCCGACCGGTCAGGGTATTGAAGAGCTTGAGCATGAGGTTTAGGCCCCAGGGCTTGTTCGTCGTCTAGGCCAATGAGACCAGAGGAAATACCCAATGGCTACAGCGAGGACGAGCCCGATCACAATGTCAAATTGATGAAAGTAATCTCGCAGGTGCTCCCACTGTTCTCCCATCCGAAGGCCGATGTATGCCAAGAGATAGCACCAGGGCAGCGCGCCGACAAAGGTAAACAGGACGAATCGAGGGAAATTCATCTTGGCGATGCCAGCCGGCAATGAAATGAATGTGCGCACGACGGGCAGCATGCGCCCAAAAAAGACGGCGGCCTCTCCATACTTCGCAAACCACCGATCAGCGATATCGAGATCATGATGAGAGACCAGAAAATAGGGGCCATAACGTTCTGCAAATGGCCTTCCGCCCCACACCCCTGCATAGTACGCCACGATGGAGCCTAAGACATTGCCGATGGCGCCAGCCAACGTCACCCCGAGCATCGTGAATTGCCCGCTCAGAACTAAATACCCCGAAAAGGGCATGATAATTTCACTTGGGAGTGGAATACAGGCACTCTCAACCGCCATCGTGAAGAGAATCCCTCCATACCCAAACCTCGAGATACAGGCAATGATAAATTGGCTCAGTACGCTAATAATCGACTCGATCAAACCTCCGATCACCTCCCCACCTCCCTGGCTGGACGGCGGCTGAATTTCGAGGCAACACCTGTTCGTGCACCTCGGGCGATGAGAGGTTCCCACGCTCGAAAGTGATCCAATACTCCATAGTGGGTGGTATCCAACCGAATTGGTGTCATAGATACGTATCCCTTCTCGACCGCCTCGTGATCCGCGTCCTTACTACGACTCCACGAGACCCGCTGACCGGCAATCCAGTAGTACGGGTACCCACGGGGATCGACTTTTTCAATGATCGGATTATGGAAGCGGCGTCGGCTCAGACAGGTAACCCGCACTCCTTTAATCGTGGATTGAGCCCGATCTGGAATATTAAGGTTTAAGAGGGTTTCTTCAGGAAGTCCGTGACTCATCACGAGACTCGCAGCACGAGCAGCATAGATCGCGCCGATCTCGAAGCGAAATCTTGCCTGCCCTTCCTGCGAGACCGCAAGAGACGGTATGCCAAGAATAGTTCCTTCCATTGCAGCCGACACGGTCCCTGAGTACATCACGTCATCGCCAAGATTGACACCTTTGTTAATGCCCGACACAACGATTGCCGGTGGCTTCGGCATCACCTTGAGCACAGCTAGATTCACACAATCCACTGGCGTCCCATTGACCATATACGTCCGTGGAGCCACACGATTAACACGCAACGGTTTATGCAGGGTCACGGCATGAGCCACGGCCGTGCGCTCCCGATCCGGAGCGACAACCCACACTTCCCCGATCGTAGCCAGGGCTTGCGCCAAGGCCGTGAGCCCTGGAGATTGGATGCCGTCGTCGTTGGTCACTAGGATCCGCATGGCAGGATTGCAATAAAAAAAGCTGCCCGAGGCAGCTTCGACGGAACAGAGAAATCAGCGCCCTTCCTTCATTCCCTCAAGACTCTGCAAACTGGTCGGGGCGGCGGGATTTGAACCCACGACCACTCGCACCCCAAGCGAGTGCGCTACCGGGCTGCGCTACGCCCCGACGTGTTCTCAACTTTCGAGCCAGTCATTGTCGCAGATTCTCTCATGATTGTCTTCGGTGAAATGCAGCCTCACTTCTGATTTATGATGAATGCGAATCAAGAATCTTCAGAATGACTTGGAGATCCCCCCTCAACTTTTTCGCAATCTCCCGTGGTTTCAGCCGGCGGGTGGCCGCCCTCCCACGACGAACCCAATACCGTTTCACCCCTTCGAGCGTATGGCCTTCTTCATAGAGCATGCGCTTGATGTGCAAAACGGTTTCGATATCTCGTTGAACATACAGTCGTTGATTGCCTCGGCTTTTTTTGGGTTTTAAAAATGCGAATTGAGATTCCCAGAAACGGAGTACATACGAGGGAAGTCTTGTCAGCCGACTGACCTCGCCGATCTTATAGAAAACCTTGCTGCCCAGCCTGGGCTCAGTTCCCATGACCGGCCTCACGGTTTGGTCGACAATGTGGGTGATGTCCTCTTACGAATTGACGTACTTCTTGAATACCTGGCTTGGCCGAAATGTAACGACTCGCCGGGGGGTAATCCCAATCTCTTCTCCAGTCCGTGGGTTACGTCCCTTTCGTGCGCCTTTGCTGCGCACGACAAAATTTCCAAACCCCGCGATTTTTACCGACTCTCCCTTCTGCAGTACCGACTTGAGGAGATTCAGCACGAACTCGACGATATCAGCCGCTTCATTTTTTGAGATGCCAACCTGTTTAAAAATTTCCTCAGCGATATCCGCCTTTCTCATGCCACCCCCCTACATAACAACGACCAACCACCGCTCGCTCCACGATAACCATTCCATTTACTCGTAGCGGTGAGTTTGTCTTAAGTTACGTGAGGTTATGATACCTGTCAAGAATAAATTTGGCGAATGCTTACGAAAATACTCTAGTTTTTGGAAGTAGCTTGTATTCGATACTATCGACGAGGGCTTGCCAGGTCGCTTCGATGATGTTTTCGGAGACCCCTACCGTTCCCCATATGTCTTTGTGATCTCCCGACTCGATCAAGACACGCACTTTTGATTCCGTCCCCCGGTTCGCTGCTAAGACCCGGACCTTATAGTCGAGCAATTTCACTTCCTGAAGCTGGGGATAGAACTTTTCCAAGGCTTTTCGCAACGCATGATCGAGCGCATTTACCGGTCCTGCTCCGACCGCGGCCGTATGCTCGACCACGTCCCCCACCTTCACCATCACCGTCGCTTCAGACAACAGCAAGCCATCCTCCTGCTTTTTCTCAACAATCACCCGAAACCCGAGCAGTTGAAATGACGACTTGTGGCTCCCCATCGCCTTTCGCATCAACAATTCAAAGGACCCCTCCGCACCTTCGAATTGATAACCCTGGCTTTCTCGTTCCTTTAATGTATGGACCAGCTCATCAACTTTCTCGTGATCCTTTGAGAGCCTAATCCCATACGCTTCGATTTTGTCGAGCAGGCCGCTCCGCCCTCCATAGTCGGAGATCAACATCCGTTGCCGATTGCCGACGCGAGCTGGATCGATATGTTCATAGGTGGCCGAATTCTTCAACACCGCGTGAATATGCACCCCACCTTTATGGGCAAATGCAGAATCTCCAACATACGGCTGATGCTTATTGGGCATCAGATTGGCGATCTCCGTCACAAATCCCGACACATCCTTGAGATGGCTCAAGGTATTGGTCAAGGCCTGGCGTTTCATCTTGAGCTCAAGATTCGGAATAATGGAACAGAGGTTGGCATTACCACACCGTTCCCCAATGCCGTTGATCGTTCCCTGCACTTGAAGAATCCCCATGTCGATGGCGACCAGTGAGTTCGCCACGGCCATTTCACAATCGTTATGGGCATGGATACCAAGGGGCACCCCGCACTCGCGTTGCACCACGCCACAGATCTCACGGATTTCCCATGGCATCGTGCCCCCGTTCGTATCACAGAGGATGACTCGCTCTGCCCCGGCCTCTACCGCTTTCCTAATCGTATTCAAGGCATAGTCCGAGTTGGTCTTATAGCCATCAAAGAAATGCTCAGCGTCGTAGAATACCCGGCGCCCTTTCCCACGAAGATAGGCGATGGAATCACCGATCAACGCCAGATTCTTCTGGAGCGAAATACCGAGCGCATCAGTGACATGGAGCGACCAGGTCTTCCCAAAGAGCGTAATGATCTTCGTGTCAGCGGCGAGTAGTGCCTGAAGATTTGGATCCTTGCGGGCAGGATTGCTGGCTTTTCTGGTTGATCCGAAAGCGATGACTTCCGCTTGCTTGATCGGAATGGTCTTGATCATCCGGAAAAATTCAATATCTTTCGGATTCGCACCAGGCCAGCCACCTTCAATAAAATGCACGCCCAGACTATCCAACTTCTGCGCGATCAGAACCTTGTCTTCCGCTGAAAAACTGACATCCTCCGCCTGCGCACCATCACGCAACGTGGTGTCATAGATTTCCAATGCCGCAGTCTGACTTGGTGACAGCCGTGGTTGAGGAATCTTCCGTGAATCGCGAGAAGCCCGGGAAGGGCTTGATCGAGAGGTTTTTCGAGCCATGATGGTGAAGGGTATCAGGAGATGGGCTCTTCTGTCGAGACGTTGAGCGGCAGACAACGTGACTCCATCATTGAACCAGCCTCTTGAGGAGAAACAGCGATCCGCTCTCGTACTTATTTAGCTACTACAGGTGTGTCTCGATGAGGAGCACGGGCCTTGGCTGAATCGTTCAGGACTGTATTTGATCGAGGCCGAATGCTGAATGGAGCGAGCGCATGGCCAGTTCGAGGTACTTCTCATCAATGACGCAGGAGATTTTGATCTCTGACGTACTGATCATCATGATGTTGACCCCCTCACGTGAAAGGACGTTGAACATCTTGGCCGCGACGCCAGAGTGAGACCGCATGCCGACGCCGATGAGCGAGACTTTCGCAATGGCTTCGGTGACGGAGACCGACTTGGCGTCGATGTCTTTCGCCACGCCTTGGATAAGAGGTACGGCTTTTTTTAGATCTGCCCGCGGAACGGTAAAGGAGAGATCTGTCAGAGTCGCATGACTGACATTCTGGATGATCATGTCGACATTGATGTTCGCCTCCGCTACGGGTCCAAAGATCCTGGCGGCAATGCCCGGCTTGTCCGGAACACCAATGATCGTGATTTTTGCCTGATTCCGATCCCCCGTGACTCCGGAAACCGCCGCCGCTTCCATATCCGTATCTTCCTTCGTCACGAGCGTTCCCTTTCCTTCTTTGAAACTGGAATTCACTTCGACCGGCACGCTGAATTTGGCCGCGAATTCCACCGATCGGGTCTGCAGCACTTTCGCACCAAGACTAGCCATTTCGAGCATCTCTTCATAGGAAATCTTGTCGATACGTTTCGCGGCCGGGACAATATTGGGATCAGCGGTATAGACCCCGTCGACATCGGTGAAGATGATGCATCGATCTGCCTTCAGCGCCGCCGCGACCGCAACCGCGGAAAGATCAGACCCACCTCGTCCCAGCGTCGTCACATCCGACCGTTCGTTGATGCCTTGAAACCCCGCTACCACAGGCACCACCCCTTGCTCCAGGGCTTCGCGGAGCCGTCCGGCCGTTACGCTCGCGATCCGCGCCTTCGTATGGGCACTGTCGGTCACGATGCCCACCTGCCGTCCCGTAAAGGAGCGGGCGTTGATACCGCGGCCCCGTAACTCCATCGCTAACAGGGCAATGGTCACCCGCTCCCCGGTGGAGAGCAGCATGTCCATTTCACGATCATCGGGAGTCGCGGTCACTTCATGCGCGAGTTTAATGAGGCGGTCTGTTTCTCCACTCATCGCGGAGAGTACGATGACGACCTGATTGCCCTCCTGCTGCGTGCGAGCGACCCGGTCAGCCACCCGATGAATACGTTCAGTTGTACCAACCGATGTACCGCCGTATTTCTGGACAATCAACGCCACGATGGTCAGTTTTTGGAGAAGAACTTATTCACGAACTTGGTCGCGTCACGGGCAGGCATGTTGGCTGCTTGAGCATCGACCTCTGTGAAGCGACGACTCGCTGATTCGGCCACCTTCTTGCTTCCCTCACCGAATGCATAGAATGGTTGACCATTCACCCCTCGTCCGTGCTCACACACGACCAAGAACCGAAAGGGGCCTTGTTTAGCTAACCCGTCAACAAGCGGACCAACCAAATGCTGATCGAACTCTTCGATCCCACGCACTTTGGCCTTGATATCGGTCCCGTGGATGATTTCGTCCGTCAACCGGGCATGGACATACACAAAATCTTTCTTGGCGAACTCAGCAAGCGCCACGGAGGCCCTGGTACGAAGATCGCCATCGGCGAGTCGCTCAGGATCGACTGCCTCGAGGCCAGCACAGATCCCGACCCCGCGATAGACATCGCTGGTTGCCACGATAGCTCCGGCAACCTCGTATTTTTCCGTCAAGCTCGGCCACAGAACGGCTCGTCCTTCGCCCCATAGCCACACACAATTTGCCGGCTTCTTCCCCTCGGCAATCCGCTCATCGTTAACCGGATGATCGCGCAAAATCATATGCGAAGCATCCATGAGTTTTCGGAGAATGTCTGAGCCGTCTCCCGTAGGCAGGGCATCGGCAATGGATTGACCAAGGACGGACTGTGGATCGTTACAGATCGCTCGCGGCTTGCCATTCACCCAGACCATAAGGTGGCGATGACCGGCGCCCGGATAGAACTGAATGGTTTCTGAGCCAAGCTGCTCATTGATCGCCTCGAGTAATTCTCGGGCTTCTTCAGTCTCAATCAAACCGCCCGTCGCATCATCCATCATGACGCTCGGGCCCAATTTCTTGATCTCAGCGCCCTTGCCAGCGTCCGGACGCAACGTCACCATCGTACAGCGATAGACCACGTCGTGTCCCGTCACCGAGACACCCAAACTGGCCGCTTCTAGCGGCCCAGGGCCCTGATAGTATTTCTTCGGGTCATAGCCAAGGATCGCCGCGCCGAGCAACCCACCTCCATGACGAACCCCTTCGCTGGGAATCATCAGCTGACCGAGTTCTCCGATTTGAGCAAGCTGATCGAGATGGGGAGTGACTGCCGCTTGCAGTGGTGTCCGACCATTGAGTTCTGCTTGTGGGTGGTCCGCCATCCCACCAGCATGTACGATCACATATTTCATCGAGTCTACACGCCTTTCACACGTTCAGTAAACGAGCAACATCCTCACGCGTCGCCTTGACAGTGAGTGGTTGTTTGGACACGGAGATGGCTGTATCGGCATCCTTCAACCCATGTCCTGTTAGCGTACATACCACTGTGTCGCCTTCCCGTAGCACCTTACTCCGGTGAAGCTTGGCTACGCCAGCTACCGATGCCGCTGAGGCCGGCTCGCAAAAAACCCCTTCTGTGGACGCCACAAGTGTGTACGCCTGAAGAATTTCCTCGTCGGTTACCATATCGATCGCCCCGGAAGACTGCTCCACGGCGTTCAACGCCGCTGACCAACTCGCCGGATTGCCGATTCGAATGGCCGTCGCAATAGTTTGAGGTTGTTCGACGATCTTACCCAAGACAAGAGGAGCGGCACCAGCCGCTTGAAACCCCATCATACGGGGCAGTCGAGTGATCTGACTGGCCGCACGATACTCTGTATAGCCCTTCCAATACGCCGTGATGTTCCCTGCGTTCCCGACCGGCAACACGTGAAGAGCCGGGGCATCGCCGAGCTGATCACAGACCTCAAAGGCTGCGGTTTTCTGCCCTTCAATCCTGAATGGGTTCACGGAGTTTACTAATTCGATATGAAGTGAGGCCGATAAGTCTTTGACGAGGGTGAGGGCTTGGTCAAAGTTCCCTTCGATTTGAATAACTGTCGCCTGATGCATCATCGCCTGGGACAACTTGCCCATCGCAATCTTGCCAGCAGGGATCAAGACATACACAGATAGTCCGGCTCGCGCCCCATACGCTGCAGCCGAGGCTGACGTATTCCCCGTCGATGCGCACATAACTGCCCGCGCACCACCTTCCACGGCCTTTGAAATGGCGAACGTCATCCCACGGTCCTTAAATGACCCCGTGGGATTAACCCCCTCGAACTTGAGATAGAGTTCAATGCCCGGTGCAATGGCCTTGGCCAACCGCGCGGCAGGGATCAGCGGAGTATTGCCCTCCCCCAAGCTGATGATGGGTGTCTTTTCAGTCACCGGAAGGAATTTACGGTATTCCTCTATGACCCCGCGCCAACGATTCATCGGCTATTCGTCTCTACCTTCCACACGGATCAGTCTCGTCGCCTCAGCTACGAACGCTTGCCGGTTGATTTCGCGAAGCGCAGTTTGTACATCCCGTTCTTTGGCCATGTGCGTCTTGATGACAACCGGCACAGTCTGCCCCTCACGGCGCCCCTGTTGAACCATGGAAGAAATACTGATCCCGCAGCGTCCTAGTTCGCCTGCAATCTGCGCCAACACGCCAGGCCGGTCCACCACGGTAAACCGGAGATAGTAGAGCGAGCTGATCTCTTCCATGGCCCGAAGCCGCAGCGGTCGCCGTTGGTCCTGTTGAAATGAGGCAACTGGAACTCGACCGATCGCACCTTTGAGCATATTACGGCCGATGGCAATCACATCACTGACCACCGCGCTCCCGGTTGGCATGGACCCAGCGCCACGCCCGAAGAGCACGACATCACCAACAGCATCTCCAACGAGTTGAATGGCATTATATACATCTTCGACTTGTGCAATGGGCGAGGTCGAGGGGAGCATCGTGGGATGGACCCGCGCTTCGATTTCTCCATTCACGCACTTCGCGATACCCAGCAATTTAATCGTGCAGCCAAACTGCTTGGCATACACGATGTCGGTCGGGGTGATGTTCGTGATCCCTTCCGTATAGATGTCCTTAAAGTTAACAGGAGTGCCGTAAGCGAGATTGACCAGGATCGCTAGTTTATGCGCGGAATCAACCCCGGCAACATCAAACGTCGGATCCGCCTCCGCGTAACCTGCCTGCTGGGCGTCTTGGAGCACCGCCTGAAAGTCGTCCCCTTCCTGGGTCATTCTCGACAGAATGTAGTTGGAGGTCCCATTGATAATCCCGTAGATGGACTCGATCGTATTGCCGGCCAGCCCTTCCGTCAACGCCCGAATCACAGGGATTCCACCACCCACACTGGCCTCGAACCCTAGTTCTACACCCGTTCGCGTGGCAGCGGCAAAAATTTCTTCACCATGCAGTGCTAAGAGCGCCTTGTTGGCCGTGACAACATGTTTCCCTGCAGCGATGGCCTCGAGTATGATTCGCTTCGCCGTGTCGTACCCACCGATCAGTTCGATCACAATATCAACATTGGGATCCGCCAAGACTTGCTTGGCATCGGTCGTGAGGACCCCAGAGGCTACTGACACCCCTCGATCCTTCGCGATATCCAGATCTGCAACACGAACCAATTCAATCGGCACACCAACTCTGCGACGAATGAGATCGGCATTGCTGAGAAGTGTCTTGGCAACCCCGGTCCCGACCGTCCCAAACCCGATAATCCCCACTCCAATCCGCGACTTCATTCCTCGTCTCCCTCAAGCTTGAGGGCCTTACGGATCCCCCGCACGGCTTGGCGTGTGCGGTGTTCGTTCTCCACGAGTCCAAATCGTACGTATTCATCGCCTCCCTCACCGAAGCCGATTCCTGGTGACACCGCGACCTTTGCTTCTTTAAGCAGGAGTTTCGAAAACTCCAGCGACCCCATGTGACGATAGGGTACGGGAATTTGCGCCCAGACAAACATCGTCGCCAACGGCTTCGCAACCGACCACCCGATGCGGTTGAGCCCACCGACCAGCACGTCGCGCCGTTTTTGATAGCGATGCACGGTGTCCTTGACACAATCTTGTGGCCCGTTCAAGGCAATCACACTTGCAATTTGCAGAGGCTGGAAAATACCGTAATCGAGGTAGCTCTTGATCTTCGCCAGCGCACCGACGACTTCTCGATTCCCGACACAGAAGCCGACTCGCCAGCCCGGCATATTATAGGCCTTTGATAGGGTATAAAACTCCACCCCACAGTCTTTTGCTCCAGGAACCTGAAGAAAACTCGGGGCTTTATATCCGTCAAATACCAGATCAGCATAGGCCAGGTCATGAATCACGATGACGTTGTGTTCCTTGGCGAATGCCACGATCTTTTTAAAAAACCCAAGATCCGCCACGGCTGTCGTCGGGTTGTGCGGGAAATTGATGACGAGGATCTTAGGTCGAGGAAAGGTTTGCCGATAGACGCGCGTCAGATCCTCAAAAAAATCACTGTCCTGGCGAAGCTCTATGCCACAGACTTCGCCCCCGGCAATGATGAAGCTGTACATATGAATGGGATAGGTCGGCGTGGGAGTCATGACCACGTCGCCGGGCCCAATGATGGCCAGAGCGAGATGCGCCAGGCCTTCTTTTGATCCGATGGTGACAATCGCTTCCGTCTCTGGATCGAGATCGACATCATAGTTTCGCTTATACCATCCACAAATCGCATGCCGGAGCTTGGTGATCCCTCGCGACGCGGAGTAGCGATGATTTTTTCCTTTACGCGCGGCCTCGATCATTTTCTCGACGATGTGTGGAGGGGTCGGTTGATCGGGATTCCCCATGCCGAAGTCGATGATGTCCTGGCCTCGTTGCCGGGCCTCCAGCTTCAGTGCTTGAACCTGAGCGAAGACATACGGAGGCAATCGTTTGATTCGATAAAACCCGTCACCCAACCCCATGAAGTTCCTTTGACTGTTCGTGCGGGAGAATGCTCACCCAGCTCGCCGCGGTAACCGAGTGTGGAAGTTAGAGAAGTGCCTATTTTAATGGAGCAGTCTAGTCCAGTCAATTTCCTACATTTTCAAAACATCCCGTCAAAGATGAGGTCGTTTGCCACGGAAACGTCTTTGCCTTGACCGTTCTTGCCCCCTCTCACCCCTTTCTGCTACTAATAGCGTTGGGGTTGTCTCGCTCATCTGTCTCTTGTCTTTTATTTTACCCAGTAGCATAGCTGTGAAGGAGGGTGAATGGCTCGGCTCGGCGTGAATATTGACCATGTGGCGACCTTGAGACAGACGCGCGGTGGAACCGATCCCGATCCGTTGGCAGCCGCCGTTCTCGTCGAGCTGGCAGGGGCAGACGGGTTGGTCGTTCATCTGCGAGAAGATCGGCGCCATATCCAGGATCGGGACCTTCACCTGCTTCGGGAAATTTCCCGAACGAAGCTTGATCTTGAGATGGCGGCTGACGTGGAAATGGCGAAGATTGCCCTCAACATCAAGCCGGACCTTGTGACACTGGTTCCTGAAAAGCGACAAGAGCTCACGACGGAAGGTGGCCTCGATGTCGTAGGCGAACGAGAACGCATTCAGCACATTGTCAGCTTGCTCCGTAATGGTGGAATCCCCGTGTGCGTGTTTATTGAGCCGGATTTGACCCACATTAAAGCCGCCCATAAAATTGGAGTGGATTTCGTGGAGCTGCACACGGGCCGTTACGCCAATGCAACACGCTCGAAGGAAGCCGACACCGAATTTGATGCTATTAGTCTCGCGGCAAAACTCGCGTATAAACTCGGAATCGGCGTGAATGCCGGACATGGGCTGAACTACCGCAATATCAAGCGGCTAACGCATATCCCTGAAATCGTTGAATACAACATTGGGCACAGTATTATCGCCCGTGCCGTTCTCGTGGGCCTGGCCCAAGCCGTGAAGGAAATGAAGACGTTGTTGGGCTAAGGACATCTCGTCTCTCATCAAGGTTCCGTTTAATTGATAATCATTAGCTTTTCATGATCAAAATCGTCACTGCTGCACAAATGCAGCAACTCGAGCATCGGACCATTGGAGAAGCTCGTATCCCCGCGACCACGCTGATGGAACGAGCAGGGTCCGGCGTGGCCTCTTGCATCGAGCGGTGGGGCGGTCCTGTCAGCGGGAAAACGATCACTGTGGTCTGCGGGAAGGGGAATAATGGTGGTGATGGGTACGTCGCCGCCCGTCTCCTCCGACGCCGCCGGGCCCATGTCCGCATCCTGACGATGGCTTCCCCATCCGAACTAAGCCGTGACGCCGCTTTGATGTACCGGCAGTTTGTGAAGGCCGCCAACAGAACCTCCGTCCTCTCCTACAAATCCAAAGACGCCGCGCTTTCGCTTTTCCGGGAAAGCGACTTGCTGGTGGACGCATTGCTTGGGACAGGGCTGTCCTCGTCCGTCACGGGTCGCTACAGCGAAGTCATTGAGGGCATGAATGAAGTGGGACGCCCCATCGTGTCCGTGGATGTGCCGTCCGGGCTTCATGCCGATACGGGAACTGCGCTTGGCCAGGCTGTTTGCGCCACGCTCACCGTCACCTTTGGGCTTCCGAAGGTGGGGCTTTACCAGAATCAAGGGATCGACCTGGCTGGGGACATCAACCTGGTAGACATTGGAATACCGCCATCGTATGTCGATGCCCTGGAGAGTCGAGTGGCGCTGATCACACCGGAGTGGGTTCAACAGTGTCTCCCACGACGTGAGCGATCCGGTCACAAGGGCACGTATGGACATGCCGGTATCATCGCGGGTGCGGTCGGAAAAACGGGGGCCGCAGCGATGGCTGCACAAGCAGCGCTGCGGGTGGGGGCTGGCCTCGTCACCATCGCGACTCCGTCAAGCCTGAACGATATATTGGAAGCCAAACTCTTGGAAATCATGACGGTGCCGATGCCGGAGACAAAAGCCAGAACCCTTTCTCGGGCCGCGCTAGATCGCCTGCTCGCCTTCGTGGCTGCTAGAGATGCGGTGGCAATCGGACCGGGCTTATCCACTCATCCTGAGACAGTTGAACTGGTCCAGGCCTTAACCACACGACTTGAGTGCCCAGCAGTTCTTGATGCTGATGCACTGAATGCCTTGACTGGACGGGCCGCAATCCTCGCGTCGTGCAAAACACCCCCGATTATCACACCCCATCCTGGTGAAATGGCTCGGTTGGAGGCTGAGGCAACTCCGCAAAGCGTCAATCGTGATCGCATTGGTACCGCAACTCGTTTCGCACGGGAGCGTGGGCTGTTCGTTATTTTGAAGGGGGCAAGGACCGTGATCGCACGACCTGACGGCACCGTCGCAATCTGTCCGACGGGCAACCCTGGTATGGCTACCGCTGGGACCGGTGATGTGTTGACAGGGATGGTTGTTGGTCTATTGGCACAAGGCCTACCGTCATGGGAGGCTGCCTGTACAGCAACCTACCTGCATGGGGCTTCCGGTGATCTAGCTTCAGCGGGAAAAGGGGAAATCAGCATGATCGCCGGAGACTTGCTTGAACAGATTCCCTCAGCGCTGAATGCGACTCTTACAAGACCGGCTGGCGATCAGCTTCGCCTAACACGCCACGGCGTGACGTAACGGGATCCCTATGGCTCGTCCAGCAGGCTCCCGTGGCCTTGTCCTCACGTCGCTTCGTAACACAGAGCTGATGGGCAAAGCCATCGGACAGGTCCTTCGCGAAGGAGATGTGATTGCATTGATCGGTGATCTGGGGGCTGGCAAGACCGCGTTGGTTCACGGAATCGTTTCAGGCCTTGAGGCCCCCCCCAACTCCGTGGCGAGTCCAACCTTCATGCTGATGCACCAATACCAAGGGCGACTCCCATTGATTCATATGGATCTCTACCGATTGAGGAGTTCCGAAGAAGCCGAGGCCATTGGCCTCGCGGAAGTCTTTGCTGACGATGTCGTGACGGCTATTGAGTGGGCCGATCGATTTCCAGGCCTACTCCCTTCTGATCGACTTGAAGTCCGATTGTTTCACAGGACCTTCTCAACTCGATCCGTTCAGTTCGTTGCACAGGGTGCACGATCACGTTCGCTATTGTCACGTATCAGAAGAGTCTGGCCGTCCGCACACAGACGCGATGGGCTGCCACGGCCTCAACGCACCGAGAAGAGAAAGGCTCCCAGCCGATGACGAGACTGATTCTTGTCGGCATCCTCCTGCTACTTTCACTGGCATTCGTCCTACAAAACCAGGAACAGGACGTGACCCTGCGCTATTTCTTCGGCCTGCTTGAAGCCTCCACACCGATTTATAAGCCCGTCATGGCTGGGTTCGGTGTAGGCTTCTTGGTTTCTGCGATCCTTCTGTGTCCTCCTTGGGTGCGCAGCCGTATTCAGCTCCGTCGAAAGACAAAGGCGTTACAGCAAGCGGAGGTGGACTTGGAGCGACTTCGACAGTCACTGGAAAAAGTGTCCGGACGGACACCCGCACCGACGGAGTTGGGACCAGCGAGACATTTCGGTGATGAGTGACACAGCCCTCAGCCCTCTCATGCGGCAGTTTCGAGACATCAAGCAGGGATACCCCGATGCAATTTTATTTTTTCGCGTCGGTGATTTTTATGAGATGTTCTATGAAGACGCAATAGAGGCTTCTCGGCTCCTCTCTATCGCATTAACCTCCCGAGACAAGAACAGTTCTCAACCAATCCCGCTGTGTGGTGTCCCCTATCATTCGGCCATCGGCTACATTGCCAAGCTACTAAAGGCCGGACGTTTGGTTGCCCTATGCGAACAAGTGGAGGACCCTCAATCTGCCAAGGGACTGGTCCGACGCGAAGTCGTCCGACTGTATACGCCTGGCACCCTAGTGGACACCGAGTTCCTGATCCCAGGAGAGTTGAACTATCTCGCCTCCATTGCGGTCCATTCGGATCCTGATTTTGGCGAGCGCCTCGGCCTCGCTGTCCTCGAGGTGTCGACCGGAGAGTTTTGGGCGATGGAATTTGGAGGTCCACAGGCAGTGATCCAGGTCCTCGATGAACTGTCTCGGCTTGATCCCCGGGAGTTGATCTTCCCGACAGGCTTTGAACGTCGTAGTTTAGGGTGGCTCAGGCAGATCACTGGCCCACGCTTGTGTGAACGTCCGTCTGCTCCATTTGCCCCACAGCAGGCTACCCACATCTTGTTGAGCCATTTTCACTGCAACTCCCTCGAAAGTTTAGGCTGTCACGGACTGACAGCTGGCATTGGCGCAGCCGGGGCGGTGCTGGAGTATTTCCGTGAGACCCAACCAACCGTGCCTTTCGCTCACATTCGTCGCCTCAGCATTCGAGGAAACAACGACGTGATGCACCTCGATGGTGCGACTATTCGGAATTTGGAACTCCTAAAACCAATCGGTGCCAATGAGCATACTCCCTCAACCGATCCCTTAACGCTGATGGCTGTGATGGATCACACAGTTACTGCAATGGGGTGTCGCCTGTTGCGTCAGTGGCTCGTCATGCCACTTCTTCGCTGTGATCTGATCCACGCGCGCCTTGATGCCGTTGAGGAGCTCAAGGAGGCCTCACTCGTACGAACCTCCCTGCGACGGGCTCTGCGGGATGTCCAGGATATCGCACGGCTGGGCACACGTATCACCCTTGGTTTGGCTGGCCCACGTGAGTTGCTGGCCTTGAAGCAGTCGCTTGCGGCCCTGCCAGAGATTTCCGCCCAGCTGTCATCACTTCGCAGTCGATTGCTGATCGAGTCCATTGAAACCTGGGATCCAGCTGAGGATCTGTATGATCTGATTGAACGAGCAATCCGTCCTGACGCTCCACCTACCATACGCGACGGCAACATCATTAGAGAGGGCTATGCCTCGCATATCGATGAACTTCGCAAAGCCAGTACGGAAGGGAAGGAATGGATTGCCGCGTTAGAAAGTAGCGAGCGTGAACGAACCGGAATTGAGTCGTTAAAGGTTCGCTATAATCAGGTCTTTGGGTATTACATTGAGATTACCAAAGCCAATCTGAGCCGCATACCACTGGACTACACTCGAAAGCAAACCCTGGTCAATGCAGAACGTTTTACGACGACGGCGCTCCAAGAACTGGAAGAACGAGTGATCGGCGCTGATGTAAAACTCCTCGCTTCTGAACAGGAGGCCTTCACCGCGCTCCGGTCCCGATTGGCTTCTGAGACACATCGTCTGGATAGAATGGCGATTCTGTTGGCTCAGATTGATGTGTTAGCCGGTTTAGCTGAAGCGGCAGCGCTCTACCGTTACTCGAAGCCGACGGTTACAGATGGGGGAGCCATTACGATCAGGGAGGGTCGGCATCCCGTTGTTGAGCGAATCTGTCATGATTCAGTCTTTGTGCCAAACGACACGATACTGGATCTGGGAACTGATCGTCTGCTCATTATGACCGGCCCCAATATGGCTGGAAAGAGCACCTATCTTCGTCAGGTAGCCTTGATTGTGCTGATGGCCCAGATCGGAAGCTTCGTCCCTGCAACAGAAGCTTACATTGGTGTAACCGATCGTATCTTCACCCGGGTTGGCGCCTCTGACAACCTGGCTGGTGGACAGAGTACGTTCATGGTTGAAATGGTTGAAACTGCCCATATCCTCCAGAATGCCACACAACGGAGCTTGCTCTTACTCGATGAAATCGGTCGTGGAACCAGCACCTACGATGGACTTAGCCTCGCATGGGCCATTGCGGAGCATATCCATGACTGTACCAGGCTCGGTGCGCGTACACTCTTCGCCACTCACTATCATGAAATGACTCAATTAGAATCCCAGCGCATAGGAATTAAGAACTATCGCGTGGCCGTTCAGGAACGGGATGGGGACATTGTCTTTCTGCGAAAAATCATAGCCGGTAAAGCTGATCGCAGCTATGGCATTCATGTCGCCAAACTCGCTGGGCTGCCCCCAGAGGTGGTTGGTCGCGCTCAAGCTGTCTTGTCGCAGCTCGAACGGCCCGAGTCTTCTCCGACCATCTCGACTTCCGTTCCATCACAACACTCTTCCCCAACTCTTCCTCTACCTCTGCCCCACCCAGTCATAGAGGAGGTGAAACAGATCGACCTGTTCTCAATAACCCCACTCGACGCCCTCAATCGCCTCGCTGAGCTGCAACGGATGGCTAGACTCGACACCATCGAGCCAGCGGGTAGTCAATAGTCCACCTTCCATTGCACTTGGCCGGTCCCTTGGATATTGGGTCTTGGCCAAACCGCATTTCCTAAAAACGGTGATCCATCATGCTTTGCGTTGTCAGTTTTCAGCTACCGTTACGGTTGAACCTGACGACGGCTTTCCAATTGCAGCAGAGGAATTCGTTCGTGGCGAGGAGAATTTCTGATCGTACGTCCGCTGGCGACCACGCATTCACCTTTAAAATAAAGAGGGCGGCATTCCTGGAGGAAGGCCGCCCTCAAGATCCTCTGACAAGTTGTCAATGCGCTTGGTTATACGGTGCGGTTGAATGAATCAACCCCCCGACGGTTTTCCCGCCTGGAATCATGACATCATATTGCATCCCTACATTGCTTCCATCCGGTGTCACCGGAGAGCTATTGAGAGTCCCCATGGCCCTCGCGCAGCCTGAATCGAATTCGCTTTTCCCAGTGCATTCCTTGAGACGAAGCGCAGAAATACTCAGCGGCTTCCCCATCACGCCGGAGACCTCGGGAATCTTCTTCAGCGCAGAAATCACACGATGGTTCTGTTCGGTTTCTGTTACGACAAACTCAATCAGATCTGTCGTGCTCCCAGGCGGGACTTCTTTCGCAGCAGCCGGTCCTGCATGCACACGCCCCATTTTCTGCAGTTCTTGCCAAGCAGATTTCTCGGCATAGAACTTCAGGGTCTTGCCAGGATGAACTTTCTGCCAGTATAAGCCGCTCTCGGCATTCCCTCCGAACACGGCCACATTAATCCACACGGCTTCATCGTAGGGATCTAAGACAATCACTCGCCCCTGGATCGTGGTGGGCTTGCTCATGTCACCCCACTCGAATCGCTCTTGAAATGATTCAATGGCCGAGGCGCTCGACACCATACTGACTACGAGGGCCACGGCGGCCAAGATGGCTCCACCTTGTTTCGAAAACATCATAATCACGTCCTCCTTCACATCAACGTGCTGGACTAAAGAAGTAGTTAGTCTTTCAATATCTTGAAGCCGGTGATGGTTCGACCGTCGAGGGTGACCTCCATGGCGACCAATTCTTGTGAGGCCTTGATAATCTTATCCATCAGGGCCTTATCCTTCACGGCAAGGCGAACCGTTGTGGCTGCATGATACCAGCCTGAATAAGCCGAGTTCTTCTCGGTACCTCCGACAAACCCCCAGGCACAGCAGGTAAAGAGAGGATCGGGTGGCTTCACGTCGAGCATGGTCGATGAGCGACCACCCCCCTCTCCGGATCCTTGGTCTCCAGAATTCCAGTACTGAATCCCGAACAACAGTTCTCCATCGGGGTTATCCGCCCACTGAGACCATACACGGCCCTGCAGCGTCTTGACCGCAGCTTCGGCCTTCATTGGCTTCCCTCCAACGACAGCATCCGCAAGACCAAGGTGCTCAATAGCCCCAGCAGCGAATGAAAATTCGGTCGCTAGCAAGCCGAAACTGATACAGACTGCGGCGGCAGCTAGAATGACAACCCTTTTCATACCTCGTCCCTCCTTCATCAGATTAATTACAAGTGTCTTTGTAAGTTGTTGATCACATTCAGCTGATCATCGTTAACGCCGTAAACTATTTTCTTAGAAACCCAGTTGCCTTGTAGGCTTTCGATGCCCAATTTAGAAACCACAAACCAAGATAATTGTGGTGGAACGGTACTGAAACTGAGCTGTCCTGTCAAGAGCGTGTTTCCTCACGTAAAGCCTTAGCATCAAAAATACTATGAAGAGCAATAGGAAAACAATAGCTTACAGGGTTTGATGCTCTCATACTTTCTCGCGATTAGGTCATCGACAGAGGAACCCGTTTCTCTAACAGCTTGATCTGCTGTGATGAAAGCGGTCCCAAACCTGTCACTGCTATATGCTCGGTTGTAAACAGAGCGCGTGCCACTCGGCTGACCTGCTGTTCCGTCACGGCGTCAATTTCTGAGATCATTTCCTCTAAGGAGGTATGGGTGCCGGCAATGAGTTCGTCCTTAGCAAGTTTGTTCATGCGGCTATGCGAACTCTCCAAACTCAACATCAGACCGCCTTTCATTTGCTCCTTGGTCCGTTTGAGTTCCTCAGTGGTCATTCCCCGGCGAGCCATTTTCTGAATTTCTCGATGAATCAGGTCCAGAACACGCGCAACTTCGCTGGCTCGTGTCCCGGCATACACGGTGACGGTCCCAGTATCAGAATACCCCGACAAGAAGGAGTAAATGGAGTACGATAAACCACGTTTCTCCCTGATCTCTTGGAACAGTCGCGAGCTCACGCTCCCACCTAAAACGCTGTTGAGGGCATAGATCACATATCGATCCTTATGGCCGGCGGCGATCCCTTGAAGCCCCACGCAGAGATGGACCTGCTCTAAGGGCTTCTGTTTCAGGGTCACACCGCTATGCAGCTCAGCTGGCCAACGTGCTCCTGAATCGGTGGCCTTCGAAGCCTGGTAGCGTCCAAAGAGTCGGGTCATCATTTTCTCAAGCTTCTGTTGATCAAAGTTCCCAGCAACGGCCACAACGATACCTTCCGGGCGATAATGTCGATTCATGTACTCGAGGAGATCTTGACGACGAATGTGAACAATGGTGGATGCTTTCCCAAGGATGGGACGACTCAAGGGATGCGTGCCCATCACCAACTTGGCGTGTAACTCTTGAATGAGATCCTCGGGATCATCTTGCACCATGCGAATTTCCTCGAGCACGACCTGCTTCTCTTTTTCAATTTCCTTTTGGTAGAGGCGAGAACGAAAGAAGAGGTCCGAGAGAAGGTCTAAGGCTTGAGGCAGATGCTGATCAAGAACTTTGACATAGAAGGTCGTCGTCTCCCGCGTGGTAAACGCATTCATTTCTCCACCGAGTGCGTCAATTTCACGGGAGATGTCCGTTGCAGAGCGTGATGCCGTTCCTTTAAACAGCATATGCTCGATAAAGTGAGAATACCCGGCTTCTTCGGGACGTTCGTCCCGAGAGCCGGTATTCACCCAAACACCTATGGTGACGGACTTGACGGTCGGGATTCGCTCGGTGACCAAGCGAATCCCGTTATTGAGGATGGCCTTGCGATACAAGTGTTACCCACCTGCTGGATCTGGTGCACCACCGGTGGTCGGCGCCGGGATGGTTTCTTTCCGACTGAGACGGATTTTCCCCTGTTTATCGATTTCAAGCACTTTGACCTGAATTTGGTCTCCCTCAGCCACCTCATCTGAAACGGACTTCACGCGATGATGGGCGAGCTGAGAGATGTGCACAAGTCCGTCTGTACCCGGCAAGACCTCGACGAAGGCGCCGAAGTCCATGATCTTTCTTACTGTCCCAGAATAGACCTTCCCGACTTCGACTTCCTCGGTCAAGCGGTTGATGATGTCCTTGGCTTTCTGGAGAGATTCACCGTCCGAGGATGCGATCGTGACAATCCCGCTGTCTTCAACGCTGATCTTGACGCCACAATCGGCTTGAATCCCGCGGATCGTCTTCCCTCCCTGCCCGATGATATCCCGTATTTTGTCCTGTTTGACCTTCATCGTGTGGATGCGAGGTGCGAAGGTTGAGAGTTCGGTGCGTGGACCCTGGAGCGCGTTCGCCATGCGGCCCAGAATGTGCAGACGCCCCGATCGGGCTTGTTCCAACGCCTGCTGCATCAAGGTGGTGGTAATCCCACCAATCTTGATGTCCATTTGAAGTGCGGTCACCCCGTTCTTCGTCCCGCACACTTTGAAGTCCATATCACCCAAGTGATCTTCAAGGCCGAGAATGTCGGACAAGATAATCACATCGTTTCCTTCTTTAATGAGCCCCATCGCAATACCGGCAACGGGCTCCTTGATTGGAACACCCGCGTCCATCATGGCCAACGTTCCGCCACAGACTGTGGCCATCGAGGAGGACCCATTGGATTCCAGAATCTCGGAAACAATGCGCAGGGTGTACGGGAACACCTCCTTAGTGGGGATGACAGGTTTCAACGCCCGCTCCGCCAATGCGCCGTGGCCGACTTCACGTCTACCTGGTGAGCGAAGCGGTCGCGCTTCACCGACACTGAAGGGCGGGAAGTTGTAATGCAGCATGAATGTACGGGTGTACTCCCCTTCTAACGCATCAATCCGCTGCTCATCGTCCGTCGTCCCCAAGGTCACGACTGCCAGACTCTGGGTCTCCCCTCGAGTAAAGATGGCCGAGCCATGCGCACGCGGCAAGGCTCCGACTTCACAGGTGATCGGCCGGATATCGGATGGCCCACGGCCGTCCGCCCGCGACTGTTTCTCCAAAATCATTTTCCGGACTTCTGTGTACTCCAGTTGATGAAAGACGATCTTGACATGGCGCTCGCGTGATGCATCTTCCGGTTTCTGAAGCTTCTGAATGGTTTCTGCAAGAATCTGATCCAATCGCTCCTGCCGCGCCGTTTTATTCGCAATCATAATCGCGTCGCGAATCGGCTGCGCCACCAGCGCTTTTATCTCAGCCTGCAGGGAAGGTTCAATCGACTCCTCCACCACTTGCCGTTTGACGCGTCCCACTTTCTTAGCCAATTCATCTATCTTCTGAACAATCTTCTTGATCTCGCTGTGAGCCAGTTCCAACGCCTGCAGCATGGTTTGTTCGGACAGCTCATTGGCACCTGCCTCCACCATCATGACCGCATCGGCAGTCCCAGCAACCACAAGGTGAAGGTCGCTCTGTTCCATGGTTTCGAGGTCTGGATTCACGACGAGCTGGCCCTTAATCGAGCCGATCTTCACTCCGGCGACGGGACCGTTGAATGGAATATTGGACACGGCCAGTGCCGCTGACGCGGCAGTAATTCCGATCACGTCGGATGACCCCGTCTTATCAGCTGAGAGGACGGAGGCAATAACCTGGGTTTCGAAATAAAAGCCTTCGGGAAAGAGCGGACGAAGAGGGCGATCAATCAATCGGCTGGTCAAGACCTCCTTCTCAGCCGGTCGACCTTCTCGTTTAAAATAGCCTCCCGGAATCTTGCCGGCCGCATAGGCCTTTTCCTGGTAGTCGACCGTCAAGGGAAGAAAGTCTATCCCAGGCTTGGCGGTTTGCGACGAAACAGCCGTTGCCAGGATTACCGTATCACCGTACGAGGCCCAAATTGAGCCATCGGCCTGTTTCGCGACTCGACCGGTTTCAAGGCGAAGGGTACGACCGGCAATCTCTACTTCTACTACATGTATCATCTATGGTCTCCTCTGGTTGGGTCCACAGATGCCCACTGAGATACGCTCTGATCGATGATCTTTGCCGCTCAGTCGATCACGTACATAGGCGATGCATCCACCGCCGATTGGTGGGCGTTTTTCGCCGGGCAGTACAGGAACAGAGCGCATGTCGGTGTTCATCTGTGGGACATGCGAGTAATGCTACGGCGCCGGTCCACGCCGTTATGGTGCCGACCGGTTACTTACGTATACCGAGACGATCGATAATCACCCGGTAACGAGCGTCATTCACTCCGCGAAGATAGTCCAACAACCGACGCCGTCGTCCGACCAGTTGTAACAACCCACGCCGCGAGTGATGGTCTTTCTTGTGAGTCTTAAAATGCTCGGTCAGATAGGTAATGCGATTCGTCAAGACGGCTATTTGGACTTCCGGAGAGCCGGAATCTTTGTCGTGCTGCTGATATTCTTGAATCAGTGCTGCTTTTGCTTCCTTCAATAACGCCATAACCACTCCTTCTCCATTAATGACTCGAGAGACTTAATACTTTACGCACTTTAATCGCTCCCAGACCGGTCCGGTCATGAGTTCCAATTGCCAACAGTCGCCCAGCTTCATCTTTCAGTCGCACGATGCCCTCCCCACGGGAGGCAACAGGCTGCCCATCGCGCACCGGAGACACTGCTGCCCCGTGTAAGACCCGTTGTGCCTGCTCCTCGTTAACGACCACCGTGGGGAATTCGAAGAGGAGTTCATCCAGCGATAGAAACTGCGATGAGAGCGTATCGGCCTTCAGGTAAGAGGCAACTTGGTCGATCGTCAAGGCCTGCTCAATCATGAGTGGCCCCACACGGCGCCGTTCCAGCGTTAAGAGATGTCCCCCAACACCTAATGCGTGACCAATATCCGCACAGAGCGTACGCACATACGTGCCTTTTGAACAGACGACTCGCAAGGTCGCATCCCGGCCACTGAATGAAACCAGTTCCAACGCATGAATCACAATAGACCGTTCGGCCCGGTCAATCGTCTTACCAGCTCTGGCGGCCTTGTATAGTCGTTGCCCTCCAACCTTCACTGCTGAGTACATGGGCGGCAGTTGCCGTTGGACACCTCGAAAACCCGTGAGCACCCTTCGAAGATCACCTTCTGTGACTCCACTTGGATCAGTGCTAGCGACCAACTGCCCGGTCGCGTCCTGAGTATCGGTCGCTTCTCCGAGCCGCAACTGAGCTCGGTATTCCTTATCCCAATCAACCAGATATTCGGCAATTCTTGTGGCTCGCCCCACGAGAATCGGAAGAACCCCCGTGGCACTCGGATCTAATGTTCCAGCGTGCCCAACTTTGCTTTCTTTCAAAAGTGCACGAACTTTGGCCACGACATCGTGCGACGTCCAACCTGCTTCTTTGTGAACAACAAGCACGCCGTCTTGGGCCTCCGTGTGTTGCAGTATCGTAGCCCCGCTGGTCATAGGTTCAAGATCCCGAAACGTTCGGCTCCTCCGTGGAACCTTCCAGAGGTTTCCGGTCCCCTGTGTCACTGTGTAATCCTGCCAACAACTGGTGAATGCGATCACCACGTATACCGCTCACATCCTTCTTGAAAATGACATCCGGAAGGTACCGGAGCGACAAACGGCGACCTAATTCAGCCCGCACAAATCCACTCGCCTTTGACAACCCTGTAAAGACCTCCCGCTCAGCTTCGCCCTGCTCCATGGTCGTGACAAAGATATACGCGATACGCAAATCTCCGGTGAGTTCGACATCCGTCACCGTGACACCATGCACTCGAGGGTCCTTGATTTTGCGCATGAGGATATCGGCGACTTCCATGCGAATCTGATCAGCCACTCGATCCGCCCGTTTGTATGTTGTCTTCGACATCGTGGTGTGACTGTCCTGAAGAGCTGCTGCATAGGCAAAAACTAGAGCAACTCCTGTTGAGAACGGACAACCTCGACAACTGGCATGCTCTTGATCAGGTTCAGGGCCTGCTCCATGACTTGGCTCACAAATCGCCCCTCGCTTGCCACACAGGCCATCGCGAGAACCGTTTTCTGCCAGAGATCCTGACCATCGACTTCGGCCACAGACAGGTTAAACTTGCTGCGAAGCCGGTCTTTGAGTCCGTGCAAGACTTGTCGCTTATCTTTCAGCGATTGGCTATCTGCGATGAACAATTCAACCGTACAGAGCCCTACCACCATAGCGACTGCCTACAACAGCCATCTCACCTGAGTCAGTCTGAGCGAACGGCTTGTACGACTTAGGCTCTGTCCCACCAGCGATACCCGACCGTTACGATCAGAATCGACCTCTAGAGTTTGGCTGCGATTTTATCGATCGTATACGCTTCAACGATATCTCCCGTTTTCACATCGTTAAAGTTCTCGACGCTCAATCCACATTCATACCCTTGCTGAACTTCGCGCACATCGTCTTTGAATCGCCTCAGCGAGCCCAGCTTGCCTTGATACACCACAATATTATCGCGAATCACGCGCACCCCCGCACTCGTCCGGGAGACCAGCCCATCGACCACATAGGCTCCGGCCACTGCACCAACCTTGGGAATCATAAAGACCTGGCGGACCTCTGCCCGACCTAAAACCCGTTCCTTCAGCATTGGCTCAAGCAAGCCTTCCATAGCGGCTTTGATGTCGGCAATGGCGTCATAGATGATGGTATAGAGCCGGACATCAACACCTTGCTGTTCAGCCAATGCCGTGGCCTTCGGTTCAGGCCGGATATTGAAACCGATAACGATCGCCCTCGATGCGGCCGCAAGAAGGACGTCGGATTCCATGATTCCGCCGACGGCGTTATGAATCACCCGTAGTTTCACCGCATCGGTTGATAGCTTTTCAACGGCCCCGGCTAAGGCTTCCGATGAACCCTGCACATCGGCTTTAATGACGATCGCCAACTCCTTTACCGAGCCTTCTTGGATCTTGGCGAAGAGATCATCAAGCGAGACCTTCGTCGGACTGGTCAACTCAGCAGCCCGGCGTTTTTGAGCCCGCTCTTCTGCAATCTCTCTGGCGACCCGTTCATTTGAGACGACGTGAAAAACATCCCCTGCCGAAGGGACGCCCGGCAACCCAATGACTTCGACCGGAATGGACGGCCCGGCCTGCTGTGCTTTCTCACCGCGATCATTGATGAGTGCTCGTACACGGCCACTGAACGTACCCACGACATAGGCATCGCCCACCCGTAACGTCCCACTCTGCACGAGGACCGTGGCGACCGGTCCTCTCCCCCGTTCAATCTTGGCTTCGATGACCGTACCTTTGGCCTGTCGGTGTGGATCGGCCTTCAGCTCAAGCACCTCAGCCTGGAGAAGAATCATTTCCAGAAGAGTGTCGAGGCCAGTTTGTTGCTTGGCCGACACTTCAACCATGATGGTATCGCCGCCCCAAGCTTCAGAAATCAGCCCATGCTCCGAAAGCGCATTCTTGACACGATCCGGGTTCGCGGCGGGCTTATCAATTTTGTTCATTGCGACGATCAATGGAACACCAGCAGCTTTCGCATGATGGATGGCCTCGATGGTCTGAGGCATGACCCCATCATCTGCGGCGACGACCAGAATCACGACATCCGTGACCTTCGCCCCACGAGCGCGCATGGCCGTAAAGGCTTCATGGCCCGGTGTATCCAAGAAGGCCACCTGCTTCCCTCGCACCGAAACCGTATAGGCCCCAATGTGTTGGGTAATGCCTCCAGCCTCTCCCTCGGCGACGTTGGTTTGGCGGATCGCATCCAGTAGTGACGTTTTCCCGTGATCGACATGGCCCATGATCGTCACGACGGGAGGGCGAGGTTCAGGTCGGTCTTCACCGCCGGTCTCCAGTACATCTTGCAACAAATCGTCCCCTACTCTTTCAACGGCGATGTCGATCTTGACACCGCTCTCCTCAGCTAACATCGATGCCGCTTCGAGATTCATGGGCTGATGAAAGGTCAGCACCTGCCCCATGTCCATGAGCTTTCGAACAATGTCGACCGGACGCTGGCCAATGAGCTCTGCAAATTCCTTCACCGTCGTTCGAGGCGTAACCTTGACGCTCTTCCGACGAGGCTTGGTCACCTCTGATGGAGCACTATGGTGCAGATGCTTGGATCGGTCGTCACGACGCTGGACCGGAATGGCTCGGAGATCTTGCCAGCGTGCGGCATCCTCTCTCAACTTCACATCTTGCTGCTCGTCTTTGGGACGACCTACTTTTCGAGCCTTCTTCTGTTTATCTTTCTGACCCTCAGCCTCGATGGCCTCAAAGGCCATGCTCTTCTTCTTGCCAAGGACTGATTCAACCGTTGTCGTTGCAACGGTTGGCTGGGTGGTCATGGCCTTGGGCTGAGCGTCTTCTGGCTTGGTCGCCACTACCGGAGGTGCCACGACAGTCGGAGATGGTGCTGCAATTTCTTCTCGAACCTCATCGACACGTGGACTGGCAGCGGCAGCCTCTTCAAGAACGGGCTGCTCCGGAGTCACAGATGGAGGTGCGATCACCGTGGCCGATAGTTCGGACTGAGTTGAGCGCTCACTCTCCACAGTGGAGGGCGACGAGATGGCCTCCGCTGGTTCCTCATCCCTCTTGCGCTTGATCAGAATACGCCGCTTATCTGACTTAACCGGTTCGTCTATTGACTGACTCTTGTTCGTTAGGGTTTTGCCCTGTCCCGCCGCGTGAAGAGACTTGGACGGAGAGTCGCCCTCACTCCCGGCCCCTTGCCCTTTTGCTTGCGGGGCGAGTTTTTCCAACACCTTCTGCACGATCCCATCATCCAAAGCGCTACTATGGGATGTCACCGATACACCCATTTTCTTCAGCTCTGGGATGAGCACGCGATTTTCCATGCCCAGTTTCTTTGCCAGTTCGTATACGCGCATTGCCATCAGACGATTCCGTATCCTACTCTGATTCGCTCGTTGCCTCTTCCGCTCGTGCAGCTTGGCGGGCCTCTTCTTGTAGGCGTTGTGCCTCCGCTTCTTCTGCCAGTGCCGCTTTGATTTCTTTATCGCGCTCCACTTTTTCTTTTTCGTACTCGGTGGCGCTGATGATGTCGATCTTCCATCCGGTTAGACGTGCGGCAAGCCTAACGTTCTGGCCATTTTTGCCGATAGCCAAGGACAGTTGCGAATCAGCGGCGACCACAAGTGCCGACTTCTTCTCTTCGTCGATGCCGACCTTTTCGATGGTGGCCGGATTTAAGGCTTCTGCGATGAACACCCGCGGATCTTGCGTCCAGGTAATGATGTCGATCTTCTCACCACGCAATTCGCGGACGACGGCTTGCACACGGGAGCCCTTGATACCGACACAGGCACCTACCGGATCCACGGCTTTTTCCCGTGATGTGACCGCAATCTTCGTGCGGTCTCCGGGCTCTCGAACGACCGACTTAATTTCGATGATCTTTTCCGTAATCTCAGGCACTTCGAGTTCGAAGAGCTTAGCCACAAATTGCGGATGGCTACGCGACAGGATCACCTGGACATCCTTCGGAGTCCGACGAACTTCCAGGAGCATGGCTTTCACACGATCACCGCGCCGGTACGTTTCTCGAGGGATCTGCTCTTGTATCGGTAGAATCGCTTCCGTCTTCCCGAGATCCACCAGATAGTTGCGGCGTTCCATACCCAGGATGATGCCGGTCATCAAATCACCCTGTCTCGTCGAGTACTCTTTCTGCACCGCCTCCCACTCGGCCTCACGAACCTTCTGAAAAATGACCTGCTTGGCGGTTTGAGCCGCAATTCTCCCCAATTCGTTCATTTCGATCAGGGAGCCAATTTCGTCTCCCACTTCAGCTTCGCTGTCATACTGACGGGCTTCTTGCAGTGAAATTTCAGCCTTCGGATTGCCGACCGTCTCAACGATCGTCTTCTTGGAGACGACGGAAATCTCTCCTGTTTTCGGATCGATCTCAACCTGAATGTTTTCGGCCTGCCCAAAACGCTTTTTGGCGGCAGTCTGCAGAGCGGATTCGATAGCTCCGATCACGCGCGCCTTGTCGATTCCTTTTTGGCGCCCGATTTCGTCAATCACGGAAATCAGTTCTCGATTCATACCTCACGCTCCTGCATCCAGTTTCCACCCACAGCGCCCTGACTCCACACTTAGATTTTCACCACTAATTTTGCTTCCGCGATGGATTCGCGACTGAGCTGAATCGTCTCAGGAACTCGACGCGTGCCGATCGCCAGCACTACAAGATGCTCGTCCGCTTGCATCAGTTCTCCGGTAATCCGCCATTGACCTTCGAGAGGCTGTCGAAGCTTGAGATTCACCTGTTTTCCAATCGCCCGATGATAGTCCTGCGTGCTCTTGAACGGGCGATCCAAACCTGGAGATGAGACTTCAAGCGTATAGGCGTGAGGGAACGGATCGGCTACATCGAGTGCCGGCCCTAGAGCCTTATGTGCTTGCTCACAGTCGGTGATGGTTATGCCACCCGGTTTATCGATCAACACACGAACGACGGAACGCGGACCCTGCCCAACACAGACGACATCGATCAATTCGAGCCCGAGCGTCCATAGAATCGGCGAAATGACTTCGTGCAATCGGTCGATAACCGGTTGCGAACTACTCCCCGGTATCCTCAACCTCAATGTCCCCTTGGCACATGACCAAACAAAAAAGTGGGCGTGCGCCCACTTACAGAGGCGGTACCTTACCATGCACCCCAGGGCAATGCAAGGGGACTAGCCCGTCAATAACGCCCATCGAGCGGCTAATGCCTGGGTCACTGGGCCGGGGCGACCGGAACCAATGAGCTTCCCATCGATCAGAACGACTCCGAGTATTTCAATCGTGGTGCCGGTGAGGAAAACCTCATCGGCTTGATAGAGTGAGTCGACCGACATGAATCGTTCCTCGACGACCAGCTCTTCCCTTCCTGCCAATTTTAGGACAACCGTCCTGGTCACTCCGGACAAAATGCGTGGGCTTTCTGGAGCCGTGACGATCACGTCCCCTTGAACGGCCATGACATTACTCACGGCACCTTCCATCACACAGCCATCGCGAACAAGAATGGTTTCAAATACACTCGCCTTCCGCGCCTCTTCACGTGCCAGCACATTGGCCAGCAAATTGACGCTTTTGATATCGCATCGGCCCCATCGTAGATCTTCGCGAGTACAGGCTGTCACGCCGGTACGGCGCGTCTCAGGGCCGATGGCATGAATCGCTCGTATCGTCATCACGACTGTCGGGCGACTCTCGACAGGAAAGTTATGCTCGCGGGGAGCGACCCCTCGCGTCACCTGAATGTAGATCTTGGCATCGGGATACCCAGCCAAACTCAGCCCCTGATGAATCCACTGCGTCCATTGTTTCCTGGTATAGGGCTGGGGAATGGAAAGTTGTGCTGCGCTTCGATCCAATCGATCAAGATGCGCACCCAATTCGAAGGGAGAACCTCGATACGTTCGAATCACTTCATAGACGGCGTCCCCGAATTGGAATCCACGATCATCAATGGAAACCGTCGCGTCCTGCCAGGGCAGGAAGCGCCCATTCACAAAGGCAATATCTGGCATGGAATCAATCCCCAGTGGGTGGCTGCGCCTCTACCGTGAAGAGCCGGCGATCTTCCGCAGTGAATTTCCACCCCATACGTTTTTCGAAGACCACGTGATGGGTGCCTGGCTGCACGGCCTGAAACTCAAAGATGCGCTGTCCGTTTTCGACGGCGTTATTACTTGCAATACGAAGAAATTCGTCGCTGAGGAGGGCGAGGCCTTTGGTGTCATATGAGGCAACCCATTGCTCACCCCTTGTCCGATCCTCCCATAACTGAAGGATGAAGGGCTGACCAACCACAACCTTGCGAAAGTCTCCAGCATCACAGAGCGAAGCTGGTTCAGCACCAGCGGTATTCACCGTCGCATCCTCCTTGCTCTCTTCACGAGTACCCCTATTTTTATCTTCTCGACTCGCGTCACGCCTTCTTCCGTGGACCGATCATGATCTCGTTTCCCTCGACCCGAACTTCGTAACTGCCTACACAATACCCGCCCCCATCCGTACCTTGTCCATTCCGGATATCAAAGGCCAGATCGTGCCAGGGACAGGCGACGACGTAGCCCTTGAGCCGACCTTCAATAAGAGGCCCTCCCTCGTGCGGACAGCTATTATGAATGGCATAAAACTTCCCATCGACGTTGAATAGGGCGAGTGGTCGATCATTGACCTTGACGATCTTCGACTGTCCCGGAGGTATGTCTTCAACCTGACCGACCTTTTGAAACTCATCCATCGTATGTATCCTCTTCCTACATTACCGCAAAGCCTATATCAGGATGCTAAAAAAACCGCCAGTGCCATTGTTGTGGCATGAGCGTCACGCGACACTCTCCAACTGTAGGTCGGCAACAGAGTTTTCCGAAACCTGCTAGAGACGAAGGACATATTTGAGTTCATCGTTTTTTGCCACTCCCGCCTTTTTAATGAACCCAGATTCTGCCTGTATCACATAGCGAGCCTCCTCGGGTGGCGGCCCGAAGACTGGACAGGGATCTTTGGCGCAGGGCTCCGCTTGCTCGAGCAGATGCACGACATGATGACTCTCATCGACCCAGAGAATGTCGATAGGAAATCGATATTCCCGCGTTGTCACCCGATGAAGGCCATTTTGCTCAAAGATATACAGCATGCCGCCGTTGGCCGGTAAGGCCTCTCGAAAGGCAAGTCCAAAGAGAAGCTTCTCAGGAGTATCTGCGACCTCAGCTTCAAGTTCGACTCCGCTGGGGAACGTCACGACAATGACACTTGATTCTTTGCGTTCAACGAGAAACACTGAGGCACTCATCAGCAGCAGCGCCAGCAGGATCATCATGATGATCCGCTTCTTTTTCTGCTCTCGATCACTCGCCTGGCTCTGATTACGGGACATCTGGAGAAGCGTACCGACTTTATATTTTTATATGCTGGGCCCAACGCCCCATGCGTAGAACTGCCCTAGGCCTTCTGACCAGGACTCGTTTTATTGACTTGGAAAAGAGGCACAGAATAGAATGCGTCCCCACGCTGCCACTCGTCAAATCGGGCACTACTATGGTGGCGGATGTGGGAGCTTGTCAATATTGACTAGCCCTTGGGAGTGAGAAGGAGGCTTCGGTCATGGCTTTACTGATTACCGACGAATGCATCTCTTGCGGGGCATGCCTGCCGGAATGTCCCAATGAAGCAATTTTTGAAACTAGAAGCGACGCTGAGTCCAAGGGAAACCATGTTGGTGATGGACAGGGAGTCGGTGATAATATTTATGTCATCGCCCATGACCGATGCACCGAATGTGTCGGCCATTTCGATGAACCGCAATGCGCAGCCGTATGTCCGGTCGACAATTGCTGCATCTCAGACCCTCTCTATCCTGAAACAACCGAGGTTCTTCTAGAAAGGGCAAAGACGTTGAACCCAGATAAGGGAATAGATCCCGCCAAAGTGTGGAGCGGCGTCAGAAACTAATCCTTCTTCCTTCTTGTGTAAGGGCCCTGGTTCTCTCAAGAACCGGGGCCTTTTTGTTCGACCGTTGACTCCGTTCTTCATTCATGCAAAGACACCAGGTATACGGAAGGATACAAGCTCCCCGTATGCTCATAGATGAGCCGCACACGTGATTCGCGAGCATCAGTCCACCGGGTCGTACAGATCCTTAGCCGATCGACAGATCGTGAACGTCTGCGAGGCCACACAAAACAAACGGGCCTCGGTGAAACTCACCGAGGCCCGTCCTCACAGTCCTGAAACTCTTTCACCTATTTCAACATGAGCAACTTCCCACCGACATGCCCAGGATGCAGGTGACACCGATACTCCAATACGTTCCCTGCCGCGTAAAACAAGTCGCTAGTGGGAATACCGATATACTGTGTTTCGCCTGGTTTGAGCACAATTTTGGTATGCAAGACAGTTGGTGCCGATTGATTCACAGCCGCAGTGAGTTGGAATCCATGCTCAGCAGTCGCCTTGTTCGTAACCTTTAACAGAACGGGTGCACCCGGACGCGCCTTAAAATCAATGACCGTCGTAGGAGGATACCAGACCTTCGTATCTCCGATTTCGAGTGCGAAGAACGAGGCATCAACAGTGAGTTCTTTAAATGGTTGCCCGACGACGGAGCCGGTTTCGAGATCGCCGGTTTCAACACCACCCGCTTGAAGTGCGTATGAACCTGACACCCCGGCTAGCACCATTCCCAGGCCGAGAAAGACCGCCAATAATGACTTGCCCATGACTACCCCCCTTGCGAGAAAAGAAGAGATGAAATAGAAGCTCGTGAACTAGTTATGTATGATCCAAACTCTGGAGGACGTGCAGGCGTTTGGTACTATACACCCTTCTTCTATGGCCTATAGATCGCCTACCAATATAAATAATCGACAAATTCTTATTATGCGGAGATCCTTATAACATAGCGCTCAAAACGGAAGCAACCGATTTGGAACCACCATGGACCGGAGAAGATGCCCCTGATTAAAAGGGCACGAATTGGTGGCCACGCCTTCTGACTATTAGGCAGCCAGTTGCGGAGTCGACCACGGTGCTGTTTTACCTCACCACCTCATCGACCAATGGACCTCATACGGGTTCAAGAAGGAAATTGAGCTCCGCCTCAAAAAACGAACTTCTTCCCTCTCCGCTTAAGTATTTCAGCAAGCTACCGATACAACAGCCAAGGAGCTACAGGATGTCCATCATTGTGGCAGTTCACGGGATTCCGGAAGTCTATCCGGCAAAGTCCACAACCGTACGGTCCACCCGTATGGAGGCTGTCGCGGATCGGGAACATCATGGACAACAGTCATCGACCTTGGACCACCCAGCCTTAGTTGCACAAACGGCCTACCAACAACAGGGCCTTGACCGACCGCACCCAGCGCCGGCAGTCCTGGCCCGAGACCTGATGACGGCACCAGTACTCTCTCTTCCCTCCGATAGTAGGCTGATTGAGGCATGGACAATCATGTCTCACAAGGGATTCCACCATATCCCCATTACATCAGTACATGGCACGCTCGTGGGAATGCTTTCGTATCGAGATCTCCTCCGTCATATACCGGAATTGATCACAGCCGGTGAGACACGACAGGCCTCCCAAAAGCATGTGGCCGAGATTATGACCCCACGAGTGATCTCGGCCACCCCGACAACGGAGATCCGTGAAATCGCCCGAGTCATGCTAGAGGAACGGATCCATGCCGTTCCAATTCTCGATCAAGATCGTCGTCTCGTCGGTATCCTGTCCGCACAAGACCTACTCCGTGGCATTGCCAACCACGGTCCCCTTGAACTCTGGACCTGACGTCCTCCTCCCTTTTGGAAAATCCTCAGCACTCATTGACTAAGGCTGAATATTCCGATCCAAAGCGCTTTGCCACCGACCTCCCTGATCAAGATAGATTCGACCACTGTGAAAATGTCGCTGCTTGACCGATAGGGTTTCCGTCAGGGTCACTCACGTTCCAGATCATGGCTTGTTCGACAAAAAATCGTCTCCCCGTTGAAGAGACTCTCACTCCCCGATATCCGTCGAAGTACCCAGTGAGCCGTGCTCGGTCCAACATCCGTGCCCTCTCGGCACGGTCATCCGGTTCGGCCGTGATTCGAGAGGGTGTTTTGATGAATTGGACCCAGGCCAGTTCCCAGAGGTCCAAAGCGATTTGATTGCCATAGTTCAGGATCGGATCGGGCTCAACACCATGCGACACCACGACACGGGGGGCTTCGAACAATCGCTTTGCTTGTGCCATGGCATCCCCGGTCCGCTCGATCAACTCTTGCCCAACCCAATGATGATAGCTGTTCAACAACAACTGACTCCACTCCACGATATGAGGTTCGTTCCACTGCGTAGCCTTCACAAGCCTGGTGGTACCACGACATGCGGTGAAGGGCAAGCGTTATAGACACCTTGTCAAGACCATGGGCCTTCTCTGTATAATGGGATCTCACTTTTACGAAGCAGGAGCACAGAATGGCCGGCAAGACGCTGTTCGACAAAATTTGGGAGTCGCATGTCGTTCGAGAGGAACCAGATGGGACCACCCTTCTGTACATCGACCGACAACTGGTGCACGAAGTGACGTCACCACAAGCCTTTGAGGGGTTGAAGCTTGCCGGTCGGCGCCCACGCCGTCCCGCAGCCACACTCGCGGTTCCGGATCACAATGTCCCTACAACCGACCGGACACTGCCAATCGCTGATCACATCAGTGCGAAGCAGATTCGAACCCTTGAGGAAAACTGCCGCGACTTTGGCATTACCTTCTTCGGCATGGATGACATCCGACAAGGCGTAGTTCACGTCATCGGCCCCGAACAGGGATTCACGCTTCCCGGAACGACGATCGTGTGCGGAGATTCTCATACCTCGACTCATGGAGCATTCGGCGCATTGGCATTCGGCATTGGGACCAGCGAAGTCGAGCATGTATTGGCCACGCAGTGTCTCGTCCAGAAACGACCCAAAACGATGGAAGTCCGAGTTGAGGGAACCCTTTCTGATCGCTGTTCAGCCAAGGACATTATTTTGGCCATTATCGGGAAAATTGGCACGGCTGGCGGCACCGGGTACGTCATCGAATACACAGGGTCGGCGGTTCGTGCCCTGAGTATGGAAGGGCGCATGACCCTGTGCAACATGTCGATCGAGGGAGGAGCCCGTGCTGGGCTGGTAGCCCCTGATGAAAAAACGATCGCCTATGTGAAGGGACGTCCACTGACTCCGCCAGAAGCCATGTTCGAACGAGCAGTTCAGGCATGGCGATCCCTCAAGACCGATCAGGATGCCACCTACGATGCTGTTGTGACCCTTCGAGCGGAAGAGATCGCGCCGCAAGTCAGTTGGGGAACGAGCCCTGGGATGGTATTGGGTGTGGATCAAAAGATTCCAGACCCGCGAACGATCGTTGATGTCAAAACCAAGAGTGCAACGGAACGCGCATTGACCTACATGGGACTGTCTCCCAATACGCCGATCACCGAGATCAAAATCGACAAGGTCTTCATTGGTTCCTGCACCAATTCACGTATTGAGGACTTACGGTTGGCGGCCAGCCTCGCCAAAGGTCGACAGGTGGCTGCGTCCGTCCATGCCATGGTGGTCCCAGGGTCCGGACTCGTCAAACAACAGGCTGAGGCGGAAGGACTTGATCGTGTGTTTCGTGATGCAGGATTTGAATGGCGGGAGGCAGGGTGCAGCATGTGTCTGGCAATGAATGCCGATGTTCTGCAGCCAGGGGAACGTTGCGCCTCCACCAGTAATCGTAATTTCGAGGGACGCCAAGGCGCGGGCGGGAGAACCCACTTGGTCTCTCCTGCCATGGCGGTGGCGGCGGCCATCGAAGGGCACTTCGTCGATATTCGACATTGGAGCTGAGGACGTTATGGAACCGTTTACCACTCTCACTGGTCTCGTGGCCCCATTGGATCAAATCAATGTCGACACCGACCAAATCATTCCGAAGCAGTTTTTAAAGACGATCAAACGGACAGGGCTCCGTGAAGGGCTCTTTTTTGACTGGCGAAAGAAACAGGATGGATCACCTGATCCTGAGTTTTTTTTGAATCAATCCCGCTATCAATCTGCCTCGGTCTTGTTGACGCGCGATAATTTTGGCTGCGGTTCCTCACGCGAGCACGCCCCCTGGGCCCTATTAGACCAAGGATTCCGATGCATCATTGCCCCAAGTTTTGCCGACATTTTTTACAACAACTGTTTTCAGAACGGCATTCTTCCCGTTGTGCTGAAGGCCGACGAAGTGCTGGCCCTCATGAAGCAGGCCCTTGGCACCGAAGGATACCGACTCACGGTTGATCTCGCCAACCAAACGGTGACGACACCAGAGCACACAGTCTATCGGTTTGAGATCGACCCCTTCCGCAAGGATTGCCTCTATCGTGGCCTCGATTCGATCGGTCTGACACTCGAGCATGAGCGGGTCATTACGGCCTATGAGGCCAGGCGCAAACGCGAAGCTCCCTGGCTGTTCAGTGATATCCCGTCCTAACTGAGGAGAGACCTGTGAAACTGTTTGTCGCTCTGCTGTGCTTTGTGGCCGCAGCCTATTTGATTGTGGTCTTTAACTGGACGTATTCCGATGGAAATCGAGCCGGGTATATCCAAAAGTTCTCAACGAAGGGATGGGTGTGTAAGACCCATGAAGGAGAGCTGGCCATGACCACCGTGCCAGGGACCGCACCGATCCTGTGGCAGTTTACCATCTGGGATGACAAGACCGCCGCTCAACTGAACGACGTGATGGGAAAGCGTATCATCTTACACTATAAGGAATATCGCTATATCCCAACCACCTGCTTCGGGGACACGCCCTATTTTGTCGATAAAGTGGAAGTTCAAGAGTAGCCCCGCCCCTTACAGCCAGTTCTTGCGACGGAACCCGACCAACATGATCGCGGCGACCACGCCCATGATGCCGAGCGCCATGGGATAGCCCCATGTCCACTTCAGTTCCGGCATATGCTCGAAATTCATCCCATAGACCCCGGCGATGAAACTGAGCGGCATGAAGATCGTCGTGATGACCGTCAAGACGCGCATAACGGCATTCAAGCGATAGCTCACGCTAGAGAGATAGATATCGAGGCTGGCCGAAACCATTTCGCGCAGCGTCTCGATCGTATCCACGATTTGCACCACATGGTCATAGACATCACGGAAAAAGAGCTTCGTCGGCTCATGCAGAAACCGGCATTCCGAACGAGACAGATTGTTGATCGCTTCCCGTAACGGCCACACCGCGCGACGGACAAAAAGCAGTTGCCGTTTCAGTGCATGGATGTTCCGAAGCGTCTCCGGCTTTGGGTCAGCCATCACTCGTTCTTGGAGTGATTCAATGCGCTCACCGAGCATTTCCAGCACGGCAAAATACTGGTCCACGACGGCATCAATCAATGCGTACACGAGATAGTCCGAGCCGTTTTGCCGCAGTCGCCCCTTCCCACCCTTGAGACGCTCCCGGACAGCCCCGAACACATCCGTGCCGTTCTCCTGAAACGAGAGCACATAGTTGCGCCCCAGCACAAAACTGACCTGTTCCACCAGAATGTCTCCACGGTCGGAGGTCGTCAGCATCTTCATCACAAGAAACAGATAGGTCTCGTAGTCGTCCAGCTTTGGACGCTGATCAGTATTGGCGATGTCTTCCAGCAAAAGCGGATGGAGGCCAAAGTGCTTCCCGAATCCTTCCAGCACCTCAACCTTGTGGACCCCACCGACATTGACCCAGGTGACCGTCTCATCGACCGGTGGTCGAAGGGCTTCCATATCCGTCACGACCTGCTCGTTGCAGTGCGTGCTGGAATAATTGAAGTGAGTCACGGTTACGGAGTCCGTGCGTGTCTCCCCGATGTGAATCAACGTCCCGGGAGAGAGCCCGCTCTTCTTCGAACGTTTTTGAACTAACTTCATGGCAACGAGCTTGTACGCAGATTTTCAAGGAAGGTCAAGCCAGGAACGAGCACGTTCCTTTTCATTCGGTGATAGGCCTGGTACTCTGCGGTCATGGACTGGACACAGGAACTTGAACTACTGGAGGGAACCATCAGAGCGGCCGGGGCAGAGGCCTTGCGCTTAGCCGACGATGGATTCGAGACGATCAAAAAGTCGGATCAGTCTCCGGTTACATCAGCAGACCTCGCAGTGAATCGTATTCTTCACACGCACCTCCTGTCAGTATTTCCCCACGATGGGTGGCTATCGGAGGAATCCCCGGACGATGCCGTCCGCCTTCAGAAAGATCGCGTCTGGGTAGTAGATCCGATCGACGGAACCAAAGCCTTTATCAACAAAGTCCCGGAATTTTGCATTTCCGTTGCCCTCATCGAACATGGTCAGCCCATTGTGGCAGTCATCTATAACCCTTCGACCAAGGAACTCTTGAGTGCCACCCGCGGCGGAGGACTTCGGTTGAACCGCAAACTGGTCGATTCTCTGCAACCCAACACCAGACAGCAACCCGTGATTGGGCTGAGTTCCTGGGAACGCCAGATTGGTCGTTTTGCAGCACTCGAGGCAACGACCCAGTATCGTCCCATGCTTTCGATCGCCTGGTCCCTTGCTTTGATGGCATGCGGCCACATTGATGCCGTGGCCACCTGTGAACCAGAAAATGAGTGGGATGTCGCGGCGGGAGTCTTGCTGATCAACGAAGCTGGTGGGACGATCACCGATGGAAGTGGCCAGCCCCTAACCTTCAACCGACCGACCCCACGCTACCGTGGGATTATCGCCACCAGCCCTTGCTGTCCTGATTCACTTGCGCAAGAGTTGTCTCGCCTGGTTCCCGCCTCTGGATAACCAAGTAGCTGGTGAAGCGTCTTGGTCAGCAGTTTCAGATCTGAAGTTGCGGCACTACTTACTGATCCGACCACGATACTGTGCGTAGTCTATGAGTCTGCACATTCAGAAATCCCTCAGTTTATGCATCGTTCAAGAATTGAAAGTACGCACTATTTAGCGTTCGGATCAGTAAAACGTTGAACATGCAACCTGAAACTTAGAATCCATCGCAACGCAGTATCTTGGGTGGCCATCCCACACCCTATATAAATCGACGACAAGCCTCTTCAAGATCTTGGTCCGTCTTGGCATAACTGAAGCGGATCAGGCCAGCTCCGGTCTTGCTTGTAAAAAACGCTTCCCCTGGCACACCGGCAACCCCGGTCTTCCCCAACAGAGACATCGCACGGGCTTTTCCTGTCTCCCCAGGCAGATGAGACACATCTGCCAAGACATAATAGGCCCCTTCGGGAATACATGGGGTAATCCCAGCCTGAGACAACGCCCGGCAGAACTTCTCGCGCTTCCCCTGATATTCCTGTCGCAGTTGCTGATAGAAGCTATCGGGTAGTTCGCGAATACCGCGTGCCACACCCATCTGCAACGGCGCTGGCGCACACACATACAACAAATCGTTTATCGCCCCGATGGCTTGTGCCCACCGTCGCGCTGCCACACTGTACCCGATCCGCCAGCCCGTCACGCTGAAGGTCTTGGAGTACCCCCCAATCGTGATGGTTCGCTCCGCCATCTCCGGTAATGATGCCATGCTGACATGGCGGCGTCCGTCATAGAGAAAGTATTCATAGATTTCATCCGCCAGGACGAAGAGGTCATGCCGGCAGGCACATTCCGCTAACGCCTCCAATTCGGATTGGCTATAGACCCTCCCAGAGGGGTTTCCTGGTGAATTGATGATGATGGCCTTGGTCCTTGCGGTCACCAGCTCTTCTACTTGGCTCATTGAATAGGACCAGGCCGGAGGCTGCGTCGAAACCACTACAGGAACCGCCTCGACCGCAACAAGCGCGCTGATATGGTACTGGTAGTAGGGCTCAAACAGGATGACCTCATCGCCGGGGTTTAAAAGGGCGGCACAGGCGGAATGGAAAGCGCCCGTGGCACCGGCACTGACCGTGATGTCGGTTTCAGGATCTGCCTTTATCCGGTTATACCGCTCCAACTTCTCAGTGATCGCCTGCCGCAGTTCCGGCAAGCCATCGAAGCGTGTATAGACGTTGTAGCCATCCCGAATGGCTTTCTCAGCCCCTTCAAGCACAATCGGCGGGACTGGCGTATCGCAAACCCCCTGCGCCATATTGAGTCCCTTGACCTCGATGCAGGCCTGCGTCATGGCTCGAATCTCTGACTGAGCTAAATCCATCATCCGTCGACTCACCACTCGTGTCACGTACCCCTCCCTTTTGGGTGTTTGTTGTCGCAGAGCGTGTGGTTTTCGTCAACCCATCTTCGCGTTCCGATTAGGATCATGAAGCACCGACGGCTCCACCTCGAAAAACACGTTTGTGCTTGCGGCAATCTGCCTATCGCTTAGACTAAGCGAGGAGCGATTTCTTTTCAAAGGATCAACTCAATGTCAAATGAGCCTCTCCATTCATCAGACAACCAGGACCGGAGAGGAAGACGGCTTTTCCTCTCCTGCCGCCTGTTCTTCTTCGGCGATGACGACTTTGAAGGAGAAGCCACCATACTCGACGTATCAACAAACGGTTGCCGCGCAGAGACGATGATGGAATTACAAATCGGAATGACCTTGAAGCTATCCCTATTCCTGCCTGATTTTAAATGGCCTCTACGGGTTGATCAGGCTATCGTCCGATGGATTGAGGGGAAGCAATTCGGTCTGGAATTTACAGAAATCCGCCTGGCTCAGCGGGAACGGCTGCGGAACTTGATCATAAAGACCAAGCGCTATGATTAACATGCTTCAGCGGGATTTCCAGAGTGGAGCTACAGTTTCTTTCTGAATCTGCCGCACAGGCACCTAGCCCGGATAATTCACGACTGGTGACAGAAAAGAGCCATCGGGTCTCCAATC
>CABVRZ010000006.1 GCA_902500775.1 uncultured Nitrospira sp. | reverse complement strand
CAGGCCGAGAGGACCGCCGCCTGATTCCATTTACACACCTATTGACAGGATCTCGCCTGCTGCTGGGAGTGGTGTCTGTACTATCTGCTCTTCCTGTGTTGGCCCAGCAAGAATTTCTGCCTGTGTCAGTCCAAACAGGTGCGCTGTTGGTTGCCAGCCCCTCGTTGGCCGATCCCAACTTTACCCAAACTGTTCTACTCATCGTGGAGCATGGACGAAGTGGGACCATTGGCCTCATTTTAAACCGCCCTACTGATGTTCTGTTAGCAGAGGTCTTGCGGGATCTTCCTCTGCTGAAACAAACCAACCACCGGTTGTTTTTAGGGGGACCAGTTGAGCGCACACAGTTGGTGCTCTTGTTCCGACTCAGGCAGGTCCTGCCCGATGCACGACACATTGTGAATGGGATTTATGTGGGCACACCCACAGTGCTCGATCGCGTCATGGCTAGCCCCACGCCCAACGAAGCGTTCCGTGCATTTGCTGGGTTTGCCGGATGGGCGCCGGGGCAGCTCGAATACGAGATGCGTCAGGGCTCGTGGGGTGTGTTGTCATCAAGTGCCTTCGATATTCTCAGTAAAGATCCAGCGACACTCTGGCCGGATTGCATCACGGTGCTTCAAGCTCCAAGGACGATTTCCAATGAGCGATAGTTTGGAGCGGTAGGTCATCGCTCGACAACCGTGAAGAAGGCAGACGCGGGGGCTCTGGTCACCTTCCATTCTTCGTTGGATGCACGATTACGAAACAGTGGTGGTTTCTGTCGAGGGACCAGGATCGGGTCTCTCTTTTAGGCACATTTTCATCAGGCTGTGGAATAAGACAATCACATCGCAGCGCCGTGGTGTGAGACCACGCGGAGTGTTACCGGCATCTTGATGCTGCGTGATTCCTTCTCTTGCGAGGAGTTGTACCGTGCCTGATTCTCAAAAGATCGTTCGACATTTCCGACAAATCATCTTGTGGCCAATGTAGCTCACTCCCATTCGGAGGATGCCTCAATCCAAATACATTAGGAACTCCTGCCGGCGACTAATTCACATAATCCGTGGTGTGAGGTGCTGGATGAGTTTACAGGTGATCCTCGGCCGTTCCAGGCACAACATTACAGCGAATTCGTAACATTTCTACTGTAGGACAAGCGGTTTTTGTACGGTGAGGGGAAGAGGACTGAGCTTGAGTGATGAAAAGGTGCCGGGAGTCTTGTATTTGGCCTACTGGAAGAAAGTCCAACCCCTCGTAATCTGTGTGCACGCCATCATCGAATTGATCGAGAGCAAATCCCAAGCCGGCCTCCGCGATTGGAGTTGCGGGGTCTTTGGGGAGATGGATATTGGAAGGATCACAGAGATACTCTACTAGTTGGTCCCTTCCTCCGCACGCAATTATCAAGGTGACTAAAGATCGCATTGACAGCTTCTGCCATGGGCGGTACCCTCGCGACACCATGCGCTGGAAGACAGCCACTAGCCTGGATGCCTTTACGCAACAACTGAACGTCACGAGGACTTGGGAACGCTTGGCCTGGTCTCCGAGAAGGATACGTAAGGAATGGATGGAAAATTACGACGATTCTTTGCGCCCTGCCCACGAGGCTTGGAGGGGGTGCTGGAACAGGAGCTTCACGATCTCGGTGTGCCGGCCACATCCAAGACCGACGGCGGCGTTGGATTCACGGCCCCCTGGTCGACGATGTATTGGGTCAATCTCAAGAGTCACATCGCCAGCCGTGTCCTCTGGGAGGTCGGCCACAGTCCCTATCAAACGGAAGATAATGTCTATCGTGCGGCCTATGCACTCCCCTGGCCTGACTGGTTCGCCCCGTCGCAGACGATCAAAGTCAAAGTGAGCGCGCGGCGCTGCCCGCTTCCGAGTCTGGATTTTCTCACCCTCCGGATCAAAGACGCCGTGTGCGACAAGTTCGTCGCCATGCGCCAACGACGGCCCAGTGTCGACACAGAACGGCCGCACATCAAATTGGATGCCTTTCTCGATGAGAGTACCATCACCTTCTACCTGGATACGTCCGGCGAGCCCCTCTTCAAACGAGGTTACCGAATTGCATCGGTCGAAGCGCCGTTGAAGGAGAATCTGGCGGCAGGGATCCTCCGGCTCGCCGGGTGGACGCCGAACGATGTGCTGCTTGATCCCATGTGTGGAGGCGGGACCATCGCTCTCGAAGCCGCACTGATGGCTCGCCGGATTCCGCCGGGGACGGCCCGCCATTTTGCCTTTGAGCGGTTGCTGATTCACGATGACAAACTGTGGGGCCGTCTGCGCGAAGCGGCACTCGCCAAACGCCTAGCTGAAGTGCCGGCCGCCATCTATGCCTCGGATCATGATCCGGCCATGGTGAAGATTGCTCAACGGGCATTTCAAGGGGCGGGAGTGGTGGTCGATGTGCGGGTCAAGCAGAGCGACATTCTGGATCTGGAGGCTCCGGCGGGGCAGGGTGTCATGGTCATCAATCCGCCCTATGGTGTTCGCTTGAGTCGCCCCGATGAATTGGCGGCACTCTACCCAAAGCTGGGCGATTGGCTGAAGCAGCGCTTTGCCGGATGGCGGGCCTATGTGTTGACGGGCGACGCCCGTGTGCCGAAACTCATCGGCCTCGCCCCATCGAAACGTATTCCCCTCTTCAACGGCGATCTGGAATGCCGACTCTACGAATTCATCATCGTCCCAGGTGGTGCAAGACGACGGCGCGGGACGCTGCAATCCTGATCCACCGGATGGCGTCCCCCAGCCATGGGATAGCTCCTCTGTGCGAGTTCCTTAAGTTGACAACAACCGGTGGGCCTTCTCATTGGTGACGGGCTTTCCGAAATATGCCGGCAGTAGGGCATGCCGGTGAAGTGGAGCGGGCCGAAGTCGAGAGTCATGCCCGCTCCCTGGTCCGTGCATAATACTCGTGCAAATCCCAATTCCAGCGCTCGCCCCTTCTGAAACTTCGTATGGTATAAGTTACTGGGGTATGACGACTCTCTATCTTAAGAGCACGCATGTATCTGGGTGTGCGGGCGAACGATGGCTTGTCCGAGTGCGAGGTGCGTGATGAGGACTGACAGCTCACAGCTCGTTCGACATTTCCGACAAATTCTCCTGTGGCCGATGCAGCTCACGCCTATCCGGGAGGATGCCCCGATCCAAAAACATTGGGAACTTCTGCAGGCGACGAATTCACATAATCCGTGGCGTGAGGTCGTGGATGAGTTTACGGGTGATCCTCAAAAGTTCCAGGAACGACATTACAGCGAATTCGTGACATTTCTACCCTACGTCCAGCGATTTTTATATGGGGAAGGGAAGAGGACGAGTTCGGAAATCCGGGAAGAGCCCGCAATTCGCGTCTTTCGTCGCACTGATATTGCAAAGGTGCGGATGGTCTTCCCTGGTCCCTATGAGACTCCTATGACCCTCACGGTGGCCCATCTGGATTTGTACTTTTTCTACGATATCGATGTGGCGATCCTGGTCGTCGAAATCTATGGCGATGACGTGCCGCTTGTGCAGGTCCAGAACTCACTCTTTCGCTTTGGCCGATGCTATCCTACTTATTGGGAGCGTGACGGGCATGGGGGCCATTGTCCCAAGCACGTGGAGTGGCTGTCCTCAGAAGGGACGGTGCTGGCTGTCTCCGACTATGATCACCGTGAGAAGTATCTCTCGTTTGTCTGCCAGCATCGGTCACTGAGTCTTGCTTCGCATTGGGAGTTTCTGCTTGAACCGCTCGTGTTGCACCATTCAGAAAAAGCCGGTCTCATTCGGTATCGTCAGCTTGAATACCACTTGATGCCGGTCATGGCGTATCTGACGCTGGACGATCCGGGTGCACTCACGCGAGGAGAGTTCGCGCGGGTTGGGTTAGCGGCGGCACCGGGTAGTTCCAGTACGTTACCGTTTTCAGAACGCTATCTCCGTGACTTTGAAGGACAGCATTGTTACGACCGCTATTGGAACGGGCAGGGCACAGGCTCTCCAGGCACTCGCTTTATGTGTACGGGCCGTGTGTTTACGATGGTGGGTGAAGCCGGAGAACCGGCGTTCGAGGATCGCAAGACCAACCTGGAACAGTTCCGTCACGAATACTTTCTGTTGTTTCTGATCCCGCATTTTCATAAAGCTGCCCTGTTGATGTTGACGAATCGTCTGGTCGAGGCGATGAATCAGCTGGACCTCACGAAGCTCGACTCAGTCCGGCAGTTCCGCCGCGTGATTCGACAAACGCTCGGTATCTTTCTGCGGTTTACCCATCGCTACTGGTCTCATCAGGTGTCGGATCATGGGCAAGTGAAGGAACTGTATCGGATGGTCAGTGAACATCTGGGCACCGGTCGACTCTACGATGAACTCCGTTCGGAGTTGGAGGATATGAGCCAATACCTCGACAGCGATGCGCTCCGTCGCCAGGGAGAAACAATGGTGCGTCTGACGGTCGTGGCGACGGTCGGCTTGATCGGTGTCGCAACGACCGGTGTCTTGGGGATGAATCTCTTTGATCTGGGCCAAGAGCCGTCCAGCAGACGCTTCTGGTATTTCCTCATCGTGTTGATCCCCGTCATTATCGTCACGCTCTATACGGTCCTGAAATCAAGGCGGCTTTCGGATTTTCTGGAGACCCTAGCTGAGGAGCATCGGTCGTCGAAAGACAAGCTTGCCGCATTGCTGACGATCTGGCGAAGCAAACACGGACGGGATTCCTGAGGATACACCCAATCCGTTTTCTCCTGCCTAAGAAGGGGCAGATGAATTCGCGTGATCGATGAGGCATCTCCTGCTGAAGTATGCAGGACAAGCAGTTCCCTGCGACTCGGATACTCCACAAGGCTGTTAGTCAGAATAAGACCCCCATCCACCGGCCCACTCTAACCATGCGGATAAGGATTCTTTTGTTTCTAGAAGGAACCGCCGTCGTGCTGTTCAAAACGATGGCGAAGGAAGTTTAGTGTCACCTGGGTAAGAAATCTCAAACGTGTCAGATTGCAGGACATGTGGCTTGAACCTCAGTAGTTCAGAAAATGTGCTTCAGTCTGCATGCGTGCGTTTCCTGTTCAGTACCTCCTATCGAATCTAATTGGATCCACCCAGTATCCATTTCGATACCAATCATCGGTGTCTAACTTCGAAACACATTGTGGAAGCTATTATAACTGCAGGGCTTCTATGCGGAGTGTATGTGGCACGAGTGATGCGTACATGTTCGTAGCAGGACAGCATAAGTAAGAGTGAGCATGGCAAAGGCATTGTGCGAGCAAGTATCGGCACGGACATTCCCGGTCTGGAAGAGCTTTGGAGTGAAAGGCCATACCGACTGGCGAACGACCATACTCGACAGGCAGGTTTCAAATTGTGGTCCCAATGAGCACAGAAACAGCCGATCCATTGAAGTACGAAGTGCGTCCTAGAAGGCGGCGAACTGAGCCTGACCGAGGTAACCTTAACCTAGTCTCATCAACCGAGGTGATTAAAATGGCAAACTATATTTTCCCTTGGCGAGCGGAAGACTTACCCGCAGGAAGTTTCTGGTTCCGCAGTGGCAGCGACGGCTGGGATTTCAGTGCTCAACGTCTGACGGGTGATGGTTGGAACCGTGTCAAGGATGCACCCCAGAATCCTGAGGAGAACTCTGACCGAGTCTGTTATGGGGCTCCGGTGTATGCTGTGGAGGATGGCGAGGTGATTTCTGCATGGCGACGTGCACCTGAAAACCCACGTCCTGGCGTGTCTCATCCTGGGCGTGAGTCTGTGCCGAAGACCATCCCCAGATCAGGTAATCACCTGCTGGTTCTGGGGCGCGATGGCAGTGTCATTCTATACGCGCATCTGAAGACGGATTCGGTACCGGAGAGTCTGTGCCCATTCAACGCGGAGTTCATCGTTGATGCTGATGATAAGGTGCCTCCGCCTGAGGTGCCAAACGTTAAAATTCCACGCGAAACGCTGTTGCCAGCCGGTAACCGACCTCGCGTCCGGCGAGGGCAGAAGCTGGGATTGGTAGGCAATTCCGGTGCCTCCTCCGGGCCGCATCTGCACATGCATCGAGAACTGGCAAACGGTGAAAAGGAGCCTTTTAAGCACGATCGTAGCTGGAAAGCCGAGAAAGCCAATTCGTCTAATTGGCAGCCCTTCACTGGCGAAATTGTTGGGCCAGATGACAAGGATACGGTGATACTGGCATCGCCACTACTCAGGCGTGATGACATAACCGGCGGCGGTTTTGATAAACTGGTCATGCATTTCGTGCGCTCTTTACGCCTGGTGACAGCGCTGCAGGACGAAGACGGTAATCTCAAGCTAATAGCCTGGGACCTTTCACCCGAAGAGTTCAATCGCCGAGGCGAGGCATCGGCAGGGCGCGCGACACAGATCAGCATTGCCGAACCTCGTTCGGACCTCATTGTGACCGCAATACGCGAGGCTGAAGGCACTCTGAAGCTGATCTCTTGGCGTGTCAAGGCTAATGGAGAAATTGAGCGCTGCGCAGACGCATCTGGAGGGCCTGTTAGCAAGGTATCTGTGGTTACCGTGCGAGAAGGCACCATTGTCACAGCCGTTCGCAATTCTTCGGGCAACCTAAAATTAATTGCATGGTTTGTATCATTGGACGGAGAGTTCGACAGGCAAAGCGAGGTGGAAGCCGGCGCTATTACTGAGATCGCTCTTTCGGCTTCCAGTGTTTTTCCAGGCGTAATCACTGCAGTCCGTACTGGTGATAGCAAACTCAAACTCATTGCTTGGGAGGTGTCGTCAATAGATGATTCTATTGTTCGACGCGGCGAAGCGGATGGTGGAATGACGACTCACATGGCACTAGCCACTCGAGGAAGTGGGGGGCGAATCCTTGTTGTTTCCGTGAGAGATTCTGATGGGGAGCTTAGGACAATCACTTGGTCGCTCTCGGCGCAGGGCACGATCCAGAGATTGGCGACTGAGTCTGCTGGTAAGGTGTCAGAGGTGGATGTGGCGGGCATATTTGGTGCGGGACGTACAGTTGTCGTGGCTTGCCGAGATGATGCGGGCCTGCTCCGGCTTCTGACCTATGAGGTTTCAGCAAACGGAGAGATGGTGTCGCGGCTAGGAGGAGCGCTTGCCGGTACGATGACGAAGATCGCGATCGCGGGTATAAGTCATAGTGGGCGGCATTTCGTCGTGACAGCCGGCGCTGATGCCGGGGGTAATCTGAAACTGATTAACTGGGAAGTGAATCCGTAACCGATGAGTAGTTGCATGTACTTATAAAGTGACCCTCATGTATCGACCCAACTGGAATAGCTGCGGAACCGCTCTTGAAATTGTCAGCATGATGGTGATGGAGGTGCGCTGCACAAAGCCAAGGAACTTGAGACGTAATGTTCATCGCAGGTCAGTAAGCGCTGCTTCCGCTTGAGCCACGCACAGTAGCGTTCATTGAAACTAACGTAGGAGCAATTATGATTATTCCGAACACTATCTACAGAATTAGGCAATTAAGCACCACTCGATTTGTGGATGCGCATGAGAATGTGAACGATTTTTCGGTTGTGACGCGAACACAACAACCCTTAAACGACTCACAATCCTGGCGGCTAGAGTCGAAGGACAATATTAGATATACACTTAAGCAAGTAAGTACGGGGAGGTTTATGGATGCGCATGAAGATGCCGCGCATGATCATTCGGTCGTTACCCGAGAGATACAGAACAATGATAGCCAACAATGGATTATCGAAATAAAGGGCTTCTGGGGGGGGCTTCTCCAGGTCAGCACGGTGAGTGCTCTTGATCAGAGATTCATGGATGCCTATGAAGACGCGGGTCATGATTTCTCGGCTGTAACACGCCTCGGCCAAAGCAATAATAGTCAGATTTGGGTCTTTAAACGGTTGGGAGGTCCTGGCCCTGACAGCTATTCCGTCCAGCAGTTAAGCAGTCTGCGATTCTTGGATGCACATGAGAATGCAGTACATGACTTTGCGGTCGTAACCCGTTTACCGCAGCAGGATGACACACAACGGTGGACTGTTATCAGTGATGTTTCCGCTGTAGGGCCAGGATCGTCTATGAGGATTCGACAAGTAAGTAGCGGTCGGTTTCTTGATGCTTACATAGACTCACACGATTTTGCTGTAGTTACGAGGGCTTCTCAGGCTGACGATACTCAACTATGGCAATTGAGTGGTGGAGGAGGATTTATTGCCACCATCCAGCAGGTGAGCAGTAACCGGTTCTTAGATGCCTACGAAAGTGAAGAGCAGGATTTTCGTTTGGCCACGCGTCCTACTCAGAACGATGACTCTCAACTATGGATGTTTGAGACTCTTCCCGTGGTGTAACCTAAAAGTAGGTACATGAAAAGCATGAGAACTCAAGGTCGCAGTGGTTGTGTAATATCTCTTAAGCTTGAGGTGAGACCGCAGCAGAAGATGCTGGCTCCTTTATTACCCTAGCGAAGAGATTCCCATACGGCAATTGAAGTTCACAGAGACACTGGCTGTCTCGCTTCGCAACGAGGTCAGAGCGGGGTTCCAGGTCAATGAAATGGATTTGGTGAACCTACTGAGGTAACCTTATGCTGGCATCACCTCCGACTGCACCTGATCTACCGATCACAAGTAGCGGTTGTACTGGTAAGGAATTTAGCCTCTTCAAAGGGCCTGATATCAGTGCACTTACAGGCCTTGACAAGGGCTGCCCTGAAACGCTGACCGCTATCCGACAAGCGATTCGGATCGACAGTAAACCATTGACGAGCCGGGGCTTCTATTTCTTAAGCGAACTCACGCCCTTCCTTGGACCTAACCATGCACTGCTGCCTTGCTTCTTAAAGGCTTCTGCCAAATACGGAGTTTGCGAATGCGACATTGGTTATCGATAAAGATTGTCTGTTGTCGGAACCGCTTGTAATTCCGTCCAGATTCACGCTTGCGGGCACGGGGATCGATGGACAGGGACGGCTACGTTTTATTGGATTGTCCGATGGAGTGGCAGCTATCCGATTCGATAATGGCGCCACAAACATTACGATACGCGATCTATCGATCGGACGTGTGGATGGTGGTGTCAATGCGGGCATTGACTTATCGCGTGCCAACAAAGTCTATATTCACGACGTGCTTGTGACCGGGTTTTTTGCAGGCATTTACGGAAGTCGCCCTGATACGAATGCCTTATCGGTTTATGTCGACTGCTGTAGCATCTTCAATAATTCTTACAATATCGCAATTCATCGCAACGCTTTTCACTGGCGCATACGAGATTGCATATTAAATCAGGCTCAATGCTGGGGTGTGCGCGTTTTCGGTAGCGGAGATGATCCTGCCCCTCGCCCCACGAGTCCGAATTCTGGTTGGGGCAACGATCATCTTATTTCCGGTTGTCGTATTGAGGGCTGTGGCCATGGGGGTGTATTGCTAGGCTCCGACTCTGCGATGCTCATGAATAACCGGTTTGAGCAAAACGGAGGTGTTGGTGGCGTGGGGATTAGTGTCCTACCCACAGCCACGCGAACACGATTGGTATCCAACCTCCTGGCCTCAAATCGGCTTCTGATTAGCTCTAAAGCCCAAGACACTAAGCAGTGGGAAAATATGATTGGTGGATAATGAGAGGTGAGAATCAAACGGATGGATCTTCTGATCCGGAGCATTCGATTTGAGGATCGTTTTTAATTTTAAAGTGGGATACCGGATCACCTGAAGTCATATGAGGTGACGATCGCTTGACAGTGCAGGGGTGACTCAGTAAGATACCCAAACCTTTAATGCTCATCCGGTGAGGTGAGCAAGGAGTTGATGATGAATGCTGTTCCACATCAAGTCGGTGTGCGTGTGAACCTTCTCACTTTCGTGGTGAGGAGGTTTTTTTGTGCCTAAAATTGGATCACGAGCAGGTGTGTCAGTTTGGTGCCACGGATGAATCAGCCGTCTGATCGAAAAGAAGAAAAACTCATCATGGACGCCGGGGATATTGCCCGAGCGCTGACGCGTATTGCGCACGAGATTCTGGAGCGGAATAAAGGTGTGAAGGATCTCGCATTGGTTGGGATTCGGACCGGTGGTGTCTATCTTGCGCATCGGCTCGCCAAACGCGTTCACGGGATTGAAGGCGTTCAGATTCCTATCGGGGAATTGGATATTACCTTGTATCGAGATGACTTGGCATTGCGGAAAAACCAGCCGATTCTCAGAAAAACGTCGGTGCCGTTCGATATGGCGAACAAAATCGTCGTGCTCGTTGATGACGTCCTCTTTACCGGCAGAACAATCCGAGCTGCGATGGATGGACTCATGGATTTAGGGCGTCCGGAGGAGATTCAGTTGGCGGTGTTGGTTGATCGTGGCCATCGGCAATTACCGATCAAGGCCAATTACATTGGAAAGAATCTGCCGACCTCTCGAGACGAGCAGGTTCAGGTATTTCTGGAAGAGGATGGAGAGAATGACCGGGTGGTCATTCTGCGAGCCGGATGATGGTCATGGAATGGAGGGTTCCATGAGCGTGAAGCGCAAAGATCTGTTGAGTCTCGCCCCCTTGGCGGTCGATGAGGTCACCCTCATCCTCGATACCGCCGATTCTTTTAAAGAAGTGACGGGGCGAGAAATCAAGAAAGTGCCGGCCCTGAGAGGGAAGACGGTCGTCAATCTCTTCTTTGAGCCAAGCACAAGAACGCGGACATCCTTCGAATTGGCCGCCAAGCGGCTGAGCGCCGACGTGATCAACTTTGCCCCCTCTTCCAGTAGTGTCGTGAAGGGGGAAACGTTGCTTGATACGGCGAGAAATATCGAAGCGATGCAGGCGGACATTATCGTACTGCGGCATTCCTCGGCTGGCGCCGCTGAAGCCTTGGCTCAGGGCGTGAAGTCGTCTGTCATCAATGCAGGCGATGGATGGCATGAGCATCCAACGCAAGCGTTGCTTGATCTGTATACGATTCGGCAACGAGGAATGAATTTTCGAGGCTTGCGGGTGGCGATTGTCGGTGATGTGTCGCATAGTCGTGTTGCGCGTTCGAATATCTTTGCGCTCGTCAAACTCGGTGCTGAGGTCAGATTGGTGGGGCCTCCGACAATGATGCCTTGCGGAGTCGAAAAACTGGGAGCGAAAGTGTATTCCAACATGGATGAAGGTCTGCGCGGCGTGAATGTCATCATGATGCTGCGACTCCAATTGGAGCGGCAAGGGCGCGCACAGTTTCCTTCAATCCGAGAGTATTCACGACTCTACGGGCTCACTGCTGAGCGTGTGCGGCTGGCTGACTCGGGTGCTATCGTTATGCACCCCGGCCCCATCAATCGTGGTGTGGAGATCGCCCCGGATGTGGCTGATAGTTTATCCTCCGTGATTCTTGATCAAGTGGCGAATGGGGTGGCAGTTCGGATGGGAGTTTTGTACCTCATGTCCGGAGCCAATTAGCGGATGTCGAGGATCCGTGAGAGAGGAGCGTTGCGTGTCGATTCTCATTAGAGGTGGCTATATCGTAGACCCAGGACGGTTTGTGGGGATAGGTGATCTGCTGATCGATGATGGAAAGATTGCAGCCGTAGGACCGAATCTTCAGGCTCCGGCCGGCGGTATGGTTCTTCATGCCAGCGGGAAGCTGGTGATGCCGGGGTTCGTTGATTTGCATGTGCACTTTCGTGAGCCGGGGTTCGAGTATAAGGAAACAATTCAGAGTGGTAGTGCGGCGGCAGTGGCAGGAGGTTTTACGACCGTGTGCTGTATGCCCAATACAAGTCCGGTGAATGACAATCAAGCCGTGACCGAGTTTATTCTGGAACGGTCTCGGTTGGCCGGTCTCGCGAATGTGTTACCAATTGGGGCGATCACGAAAGGATCAGAAGGGAAGGAACTGGCCGAAATCGGCGACTTGCGGCGTTCCGGTTGCGTGGCGATTTCCGATGATGGAAAGCCCGTGATGAACAGTTTGGTGATGCGGCGTGCGATGGAGTATGCGTCGGCGTTTGACCTCACCGTTGTCGATCACTGCGAGGATCTCCATCTCGCCGAAGGCGGTTGTATGAACGAGGGGTTGATTTCCACCGAGCTTGGATTGCCCGGTATCCCTGCGGCAGCCGAAGATGTGATGGTGGCACGCAACCTATCGCTCTCTGAATTAACGGGGGCTCGGTTGCATCTGGCCCATATCAGCACCGCCGGGTCGGCGCGAATGGTTCGGGAGGCAAAGGCTCGCGGGATTCGTGTGACAGCGGAAGCCTGTCCACACCATTTCACGCTGACAGAAGAACTGGTGCGTGGTTACAACACACATGCCAAGATGAATCCGCCCTTGCGGACCTGGACCGATGTCCAGGCGATCAAGGAAGGGCTGCGCGACGGCACAATTGATGTCATCGCCACGGATCATGCCCCCCATGCCACTCAGGAAAAGCAGCAGGATTTTACTGAGGCCCCATTCGGCATTGTTGGACTTGAGACCGCACTTTCGCTCACATTGGCATTGGTGGAGGAAGGGGTCCTGTCTCTCGAACAGGCAGTTCAGAAGCTCACCTCTGCTCCGGCGGCTGCGTTCGGACTCAAGAAAGGGACCTTAGCCGTGGGTGCGGACGCCGATGTCGTTATTGTGGATCAGCATGAACAATGGGAGGTCGATCCGACAAAATTTCGATCCAAGAGCCGAAACACACCGTTTGTCGGATGGAAAGTGAAAGGGCTGGTGCAGACCACGATCGTAGGCGGCCGGGTGGTATTTGAGGCCAACGCTGTGGAGCGATAGTGCCGTGCGACGGATGCCTCGGTGGGGAATGGTCTGTTGCCTCACGCTCGAGGGGGTTGCCCTCGCGGTGTGGGTCGGGGGGATGATTGTGCTGAGCGGTGCAGTGATTCCGGCGGTATTCAATACGTTCGGAGGGCAAGACTCCGGAGGGATGTTTTTGACACGTGCGTTTGAAGGCTATCATCGATTCGTCATCGGGGCCGGTAGCGTTCTTGCTGTGGCAATGTTGGGCCGATGGTGGAGTGGTGAGCCTCGTGTGATGGTGAGCGTGAGCGAGATCATGGTGGTGATCATGATGGTGGTGATCGCGGGGGGCATCATTCTGGTGTTGCATCCTGAGGCGGCGGCGCTTCAAGCGCAGGCATTTGCAACGAAGGATGAGACAGCCAAGAAAGCAGCGTTCGAAGCATTTTTTCGCGTGCTGTTGCCGATTCGATCGCTGTATATGGTCAACTTGGTATTGGGCCTCCTGCTTATGGGGATCAGGGCAAAACGCGTAATGGACGACGGCGGAAGGCAATCGTGAAAAAGGCAGTATTGGCATTGGCAGACGGGACGGTGTTTGAAGGTCGGGCGCTTGGTTATGAAGGTGAAACGGTCGGTGAAGTCGTGTTTAACACGGCCATGACCGGCTATCAGGAAGTTCTAAGTGATCCGTCCTACAAGGGACAAATCATCACCATGACCTGTCCCCAGGTTGGGAACTATGGTGTGACGCCGGAAGACATGGAATCCCGTCGAGCCTGGGCTGAAGGGTTTATCGTACATGAAGCGAGTCGAGTAGTCAGTAATTGGCGAGGCAAGCAGACGCTCCACGAATCATTGATGGAGACACGGGTTGTTGCCATTGAGGGGATCGACACGAGGGCATTGACGAGGCACTTGCGTGAGCATGGATCGCAACAAGGTTGTATCACGCATCTTGATCTCGACCATGAACGAGCGATTGGGCGAGCCAGACAGGCACCCGGTATCGTCGGGCGGGATCTTGCCGCCGAAGTCACCTGTGCGCATCCATTCGAATGGTCGACAGGGACTGGTGACTGGGCACCTTGGCCGAACAGTGACGTAACAGGAAGGGGTGCACGTTGGCGGGTTGTCGCCTATGATTTTGGCATCAAATATAACATCCTGCGACGACTGGTTGATGTTGGTTGTGATGTGACGGTGGTTCCTGCGTCCACATCAGCTAAAGCTGTTGAGGCGCTCAGGCCTCACGGAATTTTTCTGTCGAATGGTCCAGGCGACCCGGAGGGTGTTCCGTATGCGGCGAAGGCGGTGGAGCAACTGATCGGTCGCTATCCCATCTTCGGGATCTGCTTGGGCCATCAGATCCTCGGCCTCGCATTCGGACTCAAGACCTATAAGTTGAAGTTCGGCCACCATGGGGCGAATCACCCTGTGATGGATCTTCGAACCAGAAAAGTTGAAATCACTTCGCAGAACCATAATTTTGCCGTGCAGGCGCAGCCGGTGCTGGTTGACGTGCCAAAGGTTCCGCCTGTGATCGAGACGCGATATGGACGGCTTGCCATCACCCATGTCAGTTTGAATGATTGCTCGGTTGAAGGTATGGCTTCACTTGAACATCCGGTCTTTTCGGTCCAATACCATCCGGAGGCAGCACCGGGACCGCACGATGCCGCCTACTTATTCGGTGAATTTGTGCGGTGTATGGAGAACCATTATGCGTAATTGGGTGCTGATGGGTGTGATTGGTCTCATGTTGTCCGGCTGTACCTTCAACTTTCCCCTGTTCCCCGGCCCTGGACCGTTACAGGAAATGCAGGTTGAGGGGAGCGGAAAGGCCAAGGTGCTGCTGATCGAAATCTCTGGGATGATCAGCTCTCAGGAAAAAGAAGGGTTCCGGCCGACCCCCAGTATGATTGCCAGCGTGAAGGAACAACTGACCAGGGCTGCAAAAGATGAACAGATCAAGGCCATCGTGCTCCGCATTAATACGCCTGGGGGAACCGTCACGGCATCGGACATTATTTATCATGAGTTGAAGACGTTCAAAACCACTCGCAAAATTCCTATTGTTGCCTCCATCATGGATCTCGGGACGTCGGGGGGCTACTATATCGCTGCCGCAGCCGACAAGGTTCTGGCACATCCGTCGTCCGTCACTGGGAGCATTGGTGTGATCATGCTCACCGTCAACGCCAAAGGGTTATTAGAAAAAATCGGCGTTGATGCGACGGCCGTGACATCGGGTCCTCGCAAAGATATGGGGTCGCCCTTTCGCACCATGACGGTGGAAGAACGTGCCATCTTCCAAGGATTGATTGATTCGTTTTATCAACGGTTCTTGACTATTGTGCAGGAGGGCCGGTCCAATTTACAGATGGAACAGATCAAGCGGCTGGCTGATGGTCGTATTTATACGGGAGAGCAGGCAAAAGAGGCTGGGTTGGTAGATCAGATCGGCTATCTTGAAGACGCCGTCGAGCTCGCAAAGAAACAGGCCGGCCTGACGGAAGCCCGCGTCGTCACGTACCAACGTCCGGGTGAGTATTCCAACAACGTCTATTCGAAACTCGTAGCACCGAGCGGACTCGCCAGTCTTGCGGAGTTCGATCTGGCCACGTTTGTGCGCGGGGGAACTCCTCAGTTCATGTACCTGTGGATGCCTTAGCAAAAAGAAGGATACCGATGGTGTGGCTGGTGTTAGAATGAAGCTGAGGAGTGCAGTGGGGACTACAGATGAGACCTCTGTCGGACGACGAGATCAGCCGAGTGTTCTCCCTGTCGATCGATCGGCGAACGCTGATACGTGGGGGTGTCCGCAGAGCACTGGGGCTCTCCTGTCTGTTGGCGACGGGGTCCATGGGAGTCTTGGGGACCGCAGTGAGTGGATGCGTCAGAGCTCCCGGGACTGCACGAGACCAGTTTATATATATTTCCGAAGAAAAAGAAGTGGCAATGGGAGTCGGTGCCTATCGCGAATTACTTCGAAAAGCCCCGGTGAGCGACGATCCTGAGTTGAATGAGTTAGTCAACCGGGTGGGGAATCGTATTGCCGCTGTCGCGAATAAACCGGAATACCAATGGGAGTTTGCGATCATTCGAGACGATCGCACGATCAACGCGTTCGCCCTTCCCGGTGGAAAAGTTGCGGTCTTTACCGGAATTTTGAAGATCACGAAGAACGAAAACGGCTTGGCCACTGTGATCGGTCATGAAGTGGCGCATGCACTCCAACGACATGGCGCAGAACGGTACAGTCGGAGTATGCTGGAAATGATCGGTCAGGTCGGGGCGTTGGCGGCCGGAGCTGCAGCCGGCCGACCGGATGCGGCAATTGCGGCGATGAGTGCCTATGGCGTCGGGGTATCGTTACCATTTGGACGAAAACAAGAATCAGAGGCCGACTACATCGGACTCAAACTAATGGCACAGGCCGGATATGATCCGCGGGAAGCGGTTCCGTTTTGGGAGCGGATGAGTGGATGCCCTAGGCAGATGATTGATAAAGTCTGTTTCCGATCCCAACACACGATTCCGGAGTTTTTATCCACCCATCCATCTGATATCGCGCGTATCAATCAGATCGAAGCCTGGCTCCCTGAAGCCTTGAAGTACTACCATGCCGCGCAAGAGAATCAGGGGCCAGCACCGGCCCCCTATCACCCTCTCATTGGTCCAGAACTTCCAACCGGTTAACGACTGTTAGCAGACCACCATATGCCAAAACGTACCGATATCCAATCCATTCTGATGATCGGATCAGGCCCAATCGTGATCGGGCAGGCCTGCGAATTCGATTACTCCGGCACTCAAGCCTGTAAAGCCCTCAAAGCCGAGGGTTATAAGGTTATCCTCATCAATAGTAATCCGGCCACGATCATGACAGATCCGGAGCTGGCCGATCGGACCTATGTGGAACCGATTACGTTGGATGTGGTCGAAAAAGTCATTGACCGAGAACGTCCTGATGCTCTGCTCCCCACCATGGGAGGGCAAACAGCCCTCAACACCACGATGGGACTGGTCAAGCGGGGTGTACTCGAGAAATATGGCGTGACTCTTGTGGGCGCATCGGCGGACGCGATCCATAAGGCGGAGGATCGAGAAGCGTTTAAGCTGGCCATGCAGCGGATTGGGCTCCGGGTGCCGAAGAGCGGGACGGCCCATAATCGGCAGGAGGCCGTGGCGATTGTGGAGACCGTCGGGTTTCCTGCGATCATTCGCCCTTCCTTCACGATGGGAGGGACCGGTGGAAACATTGCCTACAATCGTGAAGAATTTGAGCGGTTGATCGAGTGGGCACTGACCATGAGTCCCGTGAGCCAGGTCTTGATCGAGGAATCGGTGATCGGTTGGAAAGAGTATGAATTGGAGGTCATGCGTGACCTGAAAGACAATGTCGTCATCGTGTGCTCCATTGAAAATTTTGATCCGATGGGGGTCCATACCGGGGACAGCATCACCGTGGCGCCGGCCATGACCTTAACCGATAAAGAATACCAACACATGCGGGATGCGGCTCTCCGCATCATTCGCGAGATTGGGGTCGACACGGGCGGATCGAACATTCAGTTCGGGATCAACCCGGCCAATGGTGAGATGGTCGTTATTGAAATGAATCCTCGGGTATCCCGAAGTTCGGCGTTGGCATCGAAGGCGACCGGGTTTCCCATCGCGAAGATTGCCGCCAAACTTGCCGTTGGGTACACGCTGGACGAGATTACGAATGATATTACCGGAGTGACAAAGGCATCCTTTGAGCCGGCCATCGATTACGTCGTGGTGAAGATCCCTCGGTTTGCCTTTCAGAAGTTCAAAGGGGCCGATCCGACCTTGACGACTCAAATGAAGTCGGTTGGTGAGGTGATGGCGATTGGCCGTACGTTTAAAGAGTCGTTGCAGAAGGCGATTCGTTCGCTGGAGTTGGACTTGAACGGGCTGGTTTCTCGGTTCGGCCTGGACCGCGGGATGCCGACCGGCTTCAATCGTTCGGAGGCCGTCGAGAAGCTTGAGGGACTACTACGCACGCCATTGCCGGAGCGACTGTGGTATCTGGCTGACGCCATGCGCCTGGGATTGACCGACGAGGAATTGGGCGCAACGACGAAAGTCGATCCCTGGTTCTTAGACCAGGTGAGACAGCTGGTGGATTTTGAACGATCGCTTGTCGGCCATGCGACCAATCCGGCTGGGTGTCTGAGCGGAGAACTTCTCTGGGAGGCCAAAGAGCTCGGCTTTTCAGATGATCGCATTGCTCACTTGCTGGGCTGTGAGGTTGGGATCGTCGCAAAGGCACGTATAGAGCATCGGGAACGGCGCGTGACGTATAAACGAGTTGATACCTGTGCCGCAGAGTTTGAGGCTCAGACTCCGTATCTCTATTCCACCTACGGACACGAGTGTGAAGCAAGGCCGTCTGATCGAAAGAAGGTCGTCATTCTTGGTGGAGGCCCCAATCGTATCGGGCAGGGGATCGAGTTCGACTACTGTTGTGTCCATGCAGCCATGGCACTTCGGGAAGAAGCGATCGATACGATCATGGTGAACTGCAATCCAGAAACCGTCAGCACGGATTACGATACCTCTGATCGCCTGTACTTTGAGCCGCTCACTCATGAGGATGTGCTGAATATCGTGCATCGGGAACAGCCACTCGGTGTGGTACTGCAATTCGGGGGGCAGACACCCTTGAAACTCGCGCTGCCGCTTTCGAAGGCCGGTGTCAAGATTCTCGGCACTAGTCCCGATGCCATCGACCTGGCGGAGGATCGCGAACGGTTCCGTGAACTGTTGAACAAGCTCGGCCTGCGTCAGGCGGAGAGCGGGACTGCTCGATCCGTTGAGGAAGCGGTACAGATTGCCGGCCAGATTAGCTATCCGGTCATGGTGCGTCCCTCGTATGTGTTGGGTGGACGGTCCATGCAGATCGTCTACGACGAGAGCGGTTTATTGGAATACATGCGGTCGGCAGTCAAGGCATCGCCCAATCATCCGGTGTTGATCGACAAGTACCTCGCGGATGCGATCGAAGTCGATGCCGATGCGATATCCGATGGTGATACCGTGGTGGTCGCAGGCATTATGGAGCATATTGAAGAAGCTGGGGTCCATTCTGGCGATTCAGCCTGCTCGCTTCCTCCCTACACCCTCGAGAAGCCGATTGTCACTGAGATCGAGCGGCAGATGAGAATGCTGGCGAGAGAGTTAGGGGTGATCGGGCTGATGAATGCCCAGTTTGCCGTCAAAGAGGAGACCATTTATGTATTAGAGGTTAATCCACGCGGATCCCGAACCGTTCCGTTCGTGAGCAAAGCGATCGGCGTCCCGCTTGCGAAGCTGGCGATGAAGGTGATGATGGGGCGAACGCTCAAGGAGCTTGGACTGACACAGGCTCCGGTACCTGTACATTTCTCGGTCAAAGAGGCGGTCTTTCCCTTCAACAAGTTTCCAGGGGTTGATGTGCTGCTCGGCCCGGAGATGAAATCGACCGGGGAGGTGATGGGCCTCGATGAGGATTTTGGATGGGCATTTGCAAAATCCCAGGCCGGGGCTGGAGCCGTGTTGCCGACATCCGGAACGGCGTTCATCAGCGTGAAGGCATCGGATCGTCCCGCCGCGCTCAAAGTGGGCCTGGCCTTGAGCCAACTGGGGATGCGCATTCAAGGAACGAGTGGGACTGCGGGCTATCTCAGAGAACACGGACTTCCCGTGGAGGTTGTGAATAAAGTGGCCGAAGGAAGACCCCATATCGTTGATCATATTAAGAATGGCTCGGTGGCCATTGTCGTCAATACGGTACGGACGGCCTCGGCGCATGTTGATTCGCTTGCGATCAGACGAGAAGCGCTTCATCGGGGGATCCCTTATTACACGACCATGCGCGGGGCCCATGCCGCGGCGATGGCGATCGAGGCGATCCTCAAAAAAGATCTATCGATCCGGACATTGCAGGAGTATCATCAGGCCTAACAGGCTGCGGAACAACTCGTTTGATGCCAATACGATGGTTGAAATGTTTCGTGCAGTGTGAACGTGGACATGACGTCAGGATGCTCAACAAGGCTGTCCAGCAAGGCCGCAGCAAGCGAAGAGGCGAGGCATACGCGTCGGTACGTTGAGTCTCTGAGCGATGTGAGAACGCCGCTGGCGGCCTTGTTCAGCATCCTGCTAACCAGTTGAGGAGCAACCGGAGCATGCCAACACCAATCACCAAGAAAGGTTATGAAGCGTTACAGGCTGAACTGGTTCGTTTGCGCAAGATCGAGCGGCCCAAAGTCATTGAAGCCATTGCGGAGGCAAGGGCACACGGCGATCTCAGTGAAAATGCCGAATACGACGCCGCCAAAGAGCGTCAGGGTTTCATCGAATCTCGAATCTCCGAACTGGAGGGAAAGATCGCCGACGCGCGCATTGTGGAAATCAATGGGCGCACCAGCGAGACCATTGTCTTTGGGGCGACGGTGTTGGTGGTTGAGCAGGAATCGCAATCCAAGAAACAGTATACGTTGGTCGGACAAGACGAAGCCGATATGAAGTTCAACAAGATCTCAGTGCAGTCCCCCGTTGGTCGTGCCTTGATCGGCAAACGTGTCGGCGATTTTGTCGAGGTGAAGACTCCGGTCAAGATGGTCGAATACGAAGTCGTGGAGATCAAATTCGAGGAATGTTGACGTGCCGGAGGCACGACCCCTCATCGCCTTGCTGACGGATTTTGGAGAACGTGACAGTTTTGTCGCCAGCATGAAGGGGGTGATACTCTCGATCAATTCGTCCGCACTGCTTATCGATCTCTCTCATCAGATCACGTCGCATCAGATTCAGGAAGCTGGGTATTTCCTGAAATCCTGTTATCGTTATTTTCCGGCAGGAACGATCTTTGTCGCTGTCGTCGATCCTGGAGTTGGGACCGAGCGTCGGGCGTTGCTCGTGTCTGCTGCAGGGTTCGTGTTTGTCGGTCCTGATAACGGCCTCTTCACGGAAATTTTGGAGCAGGAAGTCGCTGCCAAGGTCTGGCAGATCAGCAACCCCCAGTATCGATTGGAAACGGCCGGATCGACCTTTGACGGTCGAGATGTATTTGCCCCGGCTGCCGCCTGGTTGAGCAAGGGAATCCCGCCTCCGTTTTTTGGGCCGGCTGTCCATGATCCCATTCGACGTTCTGTGGCAATGCCGGTTTGGCACGAAGATGTGCTGATCGGAAAGATCGAGTCTGTCGATCGCTTTGGAAATCTCATTTCCAACATCACCGCGAGACAGGTCCGGGAATTCCGGGGTACGACCGGACAGATTGTGGAGATTCAAATCGGAACCTACATCATCAATGATTTGGTCGGAAGTTACAGCCAAGGCCATCGCCAGAGTCCGTCTGCGCTGATTAATAGCAGCGGAAACTTGGAAATCTTTCTGCAGGAGGACAGCGCGGCGCGTGGGCTGCAACTCGGCGTCGGGGAAGAAATCCGTCTCTGCTGAGATTGACTTTCTGGTCAGAATTTTTGAGCACGAGCGTCTAGCAGTGTGTTGACAAACCCTGTGACGACCTCGGAAAGGGCGTCGTGTCTGAGATCACGGATGCCATTGGCGTACCCCACAGGCTGTTCAGAAAGGCCGTCCAGCAAGGCCACAGTGAGCGAAGAAGCGAATCGTACTCTCTGCCGTACGTTGAGCCTCTGAGCGAGGCGAGCACGCCGCTGGCGGTCTTTGTCAACAGCCTGCTAGTAAGTGTCAAGTCAAGAGCAGACTCCAATTACAACGAAATGATCATCGGGAGTTGGTTGCTGGAGGAATGACGGCCATGTCATTGGGTGTAGCACTCGAAGGAGATGTCGAACACTTGTCGGATGTAGGAGAGTGGGTTTGGCTCCATCCACAGGCACTCCACTGGCCAATGCGCCTGGAATGATGTCACGCTATCGCTTTCCCCCTCCACCCAAATGTCGTCTAGTGGAAGTATCCAAATGGATCCATCACGTATCGAATCCGATTCACCCGAGCAAATCGCGCCCGTCGAATTTAGACCAAGCTCCACGCATAATCATAGACATCAAGACGGCAAGGTCATCGGCATGATGGTTGCTTAAGAAGTACGATGAGCGAGTCTCAATCCTTTGTTCGTCGATTCTTAGCCCATGCAGGATCGAATGGCATGCATCGACCCGTGCGTGGACCATCACCGGAGCTGATACGTAATGACTCAAAGACACTGTTCTTGATGGCGGGATCCAAACCGTAGAGCGATGGATCCGTTGTTCAATATTCAGCGAGACAGAGTATGAAGGGAGTGTTGAGTCAGTGTACACCCAGAGTGAGGTGAGGGATGTTAGTTATCACACCAATAAAGTGCCGAGCGAGTGCACTAGCACTTGGGATCCTCCCTGTCGTGTTATTTTTGACAGGGTGCAACGATACGGTCAACGTGGTCAACGGTAGCGGGCAACCTGTCGGCTTGCTGGTGGATGGGCAGGATTCTGGAGGGCAGCTCAACGATCGTGCATTCGTTTCCGCTGCGTCCCCGCTCAACGTCGGTCAACTGAGTTCCTCGCCTCAAACGAACGAGGTGATCGGATTCACCAACGACCGCCCACCTAAGTATCTTAGCGCGCCATGGACAAGTGGAAGCGATGCATTTAATGTGGACTTTCGGCCCGCGATTGGAATCCCCGTGACCGTCTGGATTGTCAAAGGCCCATTTGCGGAGCAACGTCAGCATGCAATCGAAGCATGCATTCGCACCTCGGCAATCTGGCACAATGAACGCATGGGGATCATTTTCACACCGTTTAATATCATCGATGCGACGGCCGATCCCCAGGCTCCCTTACACTACGCATTTCCGAATGGCGATGTGGGTGACGTGGTCTGGAAGCCGTTGCGTGACGATATTGGGTTTGTGGCTGGTCAACTCAATATTTATTGGCTGGATACGGTCAATGGGGGGACAGGCAGCGGCTGGTCGAATTTCGGCGCACAGATTGCGATGGGAAAGAATTCCGGCGATGAACTGCTCTCCCATGAGATCGGGCATGCGTTCAGCCTGACCCATGTCGATTCTGACAGTAATTTTAACGTTGACAACATCATGCACAGCGCGAGCAACACCCGCCAGTACTCAACCGAAGGCCAGCTATTTCGGGCCCATCTCAATCCTTCGTCGATTCTGAATGTCCTTTATAGTGCCCGTCTGGGAGAGGTAACCCGTTCATGCAGTTATTCCAACACCGCCACGTTTCTCTGTCCAGCTATTCAAAAACGAGTGTGGGCCGACGGAGGCTTCCCTCCTAATTGAGAGGTTCAATATGAAACGATTAATTATTGTCGCCTTAGTGATATTTAGTCCGTCCTGGGCTGGTGCGCAAACGTCATTGGAACGCCAAGCATTTGCTACGTTGAAGCCGGAAGCGCAGAAGCTTGTTCTGACTTGGCTCAATACGAACTGCGGCGCCGCAGAACAGATGGCCTTTGAGAGAAAAATTACCACGTTCGGTTCTGTGCTCGAACTAGCGTTCTGGGAGGCGTTCCGTTTGGGCCCGACAGAACAAGAGATGAATACGGTCAGTGCCGCGGTGGCCAGACGCTATGACGAGCGTCAGACCTGGCTAAGGCAATTGGGGGACCTACAGATGGGCAAGGCAGAAACAGCACGGCAACTAGCGATCTCTGGAAAGCAATACGCTGAGCGTGAACTCCTACAATACGTCGAGCGCTACAAGTCTGCGGCCTTAGCTGGTTTGGGATTGGTTGGCACGCAGCACATAGCAACTGAACTGACGCGCATCGCCGACGATGACAAGAATCCAGCACAGACTTCAGCTAAGGAGGCGATCAAAGGAATCCGTCAAAAGCATAGTCGTTAAGGCTCAACTGAAAAAGACGTAAACACAAATCTGGATGTGCGGGAAAAATATCGGAGTTCAGCAGCCCCAGCTGTCTTATGAAGCCAACCTGCACCTGTACGTGACCATTCAGGCATGTGGCAGGCTATCATAATTGTCTTGATTCCCACCGACCAATCCACCACTGGTGGTCGCGTCTTGTATCTTGCATAGACACTCTCCGCATTCATGATGCGGCCGGTCATCGAGAACCACGCACCCGATCTTCCGAGCACCATTACTTGCTTTATGCCGCAAGTCTTGCTCCACTGTAAGTTTCTCTATGGAATTGGCCAAGCAAATCCGTGGAATCAGACGAATGAACGCCGTTTGAACGGCAACACCAATCAGCGGGATTCTGACTCTACTGTGATACAAATTACACGACTCTGGCTATGCTCCTTGGTGTGTGCGAAGAGATCCGGCTCTGCTGAGTCCTGTTAGCTGAGGGCTTTATCGATGTGGTCACAGACATAGCTGGCAAAAGGGAGTGAGCAGGTAAAGGCCGGGGAGACCGCATTCAGCACGTGCATGGAATGGCGGTCACCTTCCAGGACAAAATCCATTTCGAGTTTCTTCTTTGTGATATCCAATAGCTGTGCCCGGATACCGGGGCGCCCCCATTGGTGATAGTGACGTTCGGCCACTCCCTCGGCGAGGACTGAGGCAAGCGACACCATCTTGCTCCGGGAGTACTTGGTAATTTCCTCCAGTGCCAAACGCCTGAAGTCGAATCCAGCTCCAGTTAACAGTCCGAGTCCTCGGCTTGCGACTTCCACCAACTCACCGAGATCAAAATTCCCAAACCCTTCGTAGTTTTCACGCCACATGGCTGGGATAGCGGTCGGGCCGATCTTGGCCTTTCCATCAGCCGTGATTGTGAAGTGAACACCTAAGAACGGGTTTCTCAGATCTGGAACTGGGTAAATATTGGTCCGAATCGACCCTGGGGGTTCATCAGAGTACAGATAGAGCCCCTTAAACGGGAGGATCCGATACTTTTCGGAAAAACCATAGTCCATGGCAATTTTATCGGCGTAGAGACCTGCGGCATTGACGACATATCCGGCTGTGATGCGGTCTTGAGTTGTCCGAACGGTCCCGTTGGCTTGACCTTGATAGGCGGTGTCACATTGAATCTGAATCCCCTCACGGACCGCATCTTGTTGCATCGCATTGACGACATGGAGAGGATTGACGGTCGAGGTACGGGGAGAGAACAGAGCCCGTTGATAGGTTTTGACTCGAGGTTCGATGGATTTGGCTTCTGTTTCGGTCAGAGGTTGGAGCTCGATCCCATTGATCTGGCCTCGTCGGAATAACTCGTCAAGTGACGGCAAATCCGTAGCATCTTTGGCAACGACGAGCTTCCCACATTTATTGAGAGGGATCTGCTTCTCCTCACAGTACGCGGTGAGTCGCTCATTTCCAAGGCGCGTAAATTTGGCCTTTAGGCTATCGGGTGAGTAGTAGAACCCGGCATGGAGGACCCCACTGTTGCGTCCGCTGGCATGGGTTCCGCACGATGACTCCTTTTCAATTAACAGAATCCGAGCATCTCCGCGGCGTTTTCGAAGCTCACGTGCGATACTGAGGCCGATGACTCCGCCGCCGATGACGAGAAAGTCACAGATCTGCATAGAGGGCATGTGCTGTTACCGGTTGTTGTGCGTACCGTGAGTTGGGCATGAATCGATGTCCAGAGTCTCTATGGATTCTTTGAGGATTTCCACCATTGTTTTTAGGTCCTCTTTGGAGATCGAGAGTGGCGGGACGAGAACCAGGACATTCCCAATCGGTCGTAAGATCAATCCCTTTGATCGGGCGATGGCTGCCACGCGATGTCCGGCCTTGGCGCTGAGTGGGTAGGGAGATTTGGTCGTTTTATCCATAACCAATTCAACTCCCGCCATGAGTCCCCGCTGACGGATGTCGCCGACCTGTGGGAGCGCCGCAAGCGGTGCAAGCAATCGGCTGAATAGCTTGATTCTGGAAGAAAGTCGAGCGAGCGTCTTTTCATGACGAAACACGTGAAGACTCGCGAGCGCTACGGAACAGCCCAAAGGATTGCCGGTAAAACTGTGGCCATGGAAGAACGTTTTGAACTCGTCGTAGCGGCCGAGAAAGCCTTGATAGATCTCATCCGTTGTGAAGGTGGCCGCCAACGGCATATACCCACCGGTGAGTCCTTTGCTGATCGCCATGAGATCCGGCGTCACGCCTTCATGCTCGCAGGCGAACATCTTACCTGTCCGTCCAAAGCCTGTTGCCACTTCGTCGGCGATCAACAGAACATTGCTTCGTGTACAGAGCTCACGGAGTCGTTTCAGGTAGCCGAGCGGTTGGGGAATCATGCCGGCAGCAGCTTGCATGATCGGTTCGATGATCAAACCGGCTAATTCCCGATGCCGATTCTGTAAGATGTCTTCAATCGGTTCCGTGCAGGCCATATCACAAGACGGGTACGCGAGCTTCAGCGGACAGCGGTAGCAATGGGGCGGTTCGACCTCTACCGTCGGAAACAGGAGCGGTTTAAACCGCGCATGGAATAGTTCGATGTTGCCGACGCTCACGGCCCCAATCGTATCTCCATGGTACGCGAGTTTCAGATGGAGGAACGTGTTTTTTGGACCGGCATCAGGATGGCGCTGTTGCCAGTATTGGACGGCCATCTTGAGGGCAATCTCGACCGCGGTTGAACCGTTGTCCGAATAGAAGACACGAGTGAGCCCTTTAGGGGCAATGCGGATTAACTCACGGGCGAGCTCAATCGCCGGCGGGTTCGAGAGCCCGAGAAAGGTCGAGTGGGCGATTTTGTCGAGCTGCTGCTTGATGGCGCGATCGAGAACCGGGTGGCGGTGGCCATGGAGATTGACCCAAATCGAGGAGGTGCCGTCGAGATATTTCCTGCCCTCCGTATCGATCAGATAGGAGCCTTTGCCACGCTCGATAATGAGCGGGTCCTCCTGCTCCCACTCCTGCATCTGGGTAAACGGATGCCAGAGGTAACGACGGTCCCAGTCCTTGAGCTGTCGAGTCGAAGGTTGTCGAGTCATGATGACATGGACGTCATTCACCAATCGTGTGATTATGAGAAGCTTGGCCAGCGATCGATGACTGACGCATACCAATCAACGAGGCAGGGACCTCGAGGCGGCGCGTGATTATAAGTGGGGGTGATCGCTTTGACAACCCAGGAGGCAGTTACTATAATGAGCCGATTTTCACCAATGAGTTAGGATTTGCAAACTCTTATACGCAATTTTTCCATAATCGCTCATATCGATCACGGCAAATCAACCCTCGCTGACCGGTTCCTCGAAGCTACTGGCGCAGTTACTGCCCGAGAGGCCAAAGATCAGATCCTCGATGCCATGGATCTCGAACGGGAACGTGGCATTACGATCAAGGCCCATGCAGTGGCGATCCGGTACAAGGCCAAGGACGGGAAGACCTATGCGTTGCATTTGATCGATACGCCGGGGCACGTCGACTTCACCTATGAGGTCTCGCGCAGCCTTGCGGCTTGCGAGGGGGCGCTCTTGCTCGTTGATGCCACGCAAGGCGTGCAGGCGCAGACGATTGCCAACGTGAATCTGGCGATGGCCAATCAGCTGACGATTATTCCGGTGATCAATAAGATCGATCTGGCCAGTGCCGATCTTGAAGGAACCAAGCAGTCGATCTCCGAAGTGTTACAGCTCGAAGCGGATGATGCCCTTCCCATTAGTGCGAAGGAGGGCAAAGGAGTGCCGGAGGTCTTGGAGGCGGTCATTGCGCGAATCCCACCTCCCTCAGGAGATCCGCAGGCGCCGCTCAAAGCGCTGATCTTCGATTCATGGTTCGATAACTATCAGGGTGTGATCGTGTTGACGCGTGTAGTGGATGGGGCGATTAGACCCGGCATGAAAATCAAGGTCATGTCGAACAATCGCATGTTCGAGGTGATGGAAGTTGGGCACTTTGCCCCCAAGCGCACGAAGAAAACGGAGCTGCTGACCGGCGAGGTGGGATATCTCTGTGCCAATATGCGGGAAGTGGCGGACGTCAAAATCGGAGATACGCTCACGGATGCGGTGTCGCCTACGCGTGAACCGTTTCCAGGGTATAAAGACGTCAAACCGTTGGTGTTCTGTGGGCTGTATCCGACCGACACGGCCCGGTATGAAGATTTGCGGGATGCGCTGGTCAAGCTCCGGCTCAATGATTCGTCGTTCGTCTACGAACCAGAAACGTCCTTGGCCTTGGGGTTTGGATTTCGCTGCGGGTTCTTGGGTCTGCTCCATATGGAGATCATTCAGGAACGCCTTGAACGTGAGTATAACTTGACGCTGCTCACCACGGCCCCTACCGTCGTGTATCGTGTGATGACGACCAAAGGCGAGGTGTCGGAGGTCATGAATCCCTCACAGCTCCCGCCTCCCAGCAGCATCGAGTCGTTCGAAGAGCCGTTTATTCTCGCGTCGGTCATTACGCCGGAACGATATATGGGGGCCATTCTTCAGCTGTGCCAGGAGCGCCGAGGCATTCAGCGAAGCATCCACTTCCTGGATCCGACGCGGGTGATGATCAGTTATGAATTGCCGCTCAATGAGGTCATTCTTGATTTTTACGATAAACTTAAGTCCCGCACACAGGGCTATGCGTCGCTGGATTACGAGTTGCTCGGCTATCGCGAATCCGATCTGGTGCGACTCGACATCTTACTAAACGGTGAGGCGGTCGATGCCTTGTCCTTTATTACGCATAAGGATCGGTCGGTGCAACGCGGGCGTCAGCTCGCTGAAAAAATGAAGGAATTGATTCCGAGGCAGATGTATGAGATCGCGATTCAGGCGGCCATCGGGAGCAAGATCGTGGCGCGTGAGACAATCGGTGCGATGAAGAAAAATGTGTTGGCGAAATGCTATGGCGGTGATATCACGCGGAAACGGAAGTTGCTGGAGAAACAGAAGGAAGGAAAGAAGCGCATGAAAGCGGTTGGCAGTGTTGAAGTTCCGCAGGAAGCCTTCCTGGCGATTTTAAAGGTCGGGGACGAATGAGCCCCGATTCAAATCAGCGCAATGTGGACAAGTTGTCCGGTGGGTCACGGTCTGGTGAGCCAGCCTCGTTGGGCGGGGCCAAGCTCGCCGACAACGTCGACCAGGCGGGACGTAAGTCCATCGTTCGAGAATATGCCGAAGCGATCATCGTGGCTATGTTGTTGGCGTTCGCCATTCGCGTGTTCGTTGTCCAGGCTTTCAAAATTCCCTCAGGATCCATGATTCCAACCTTGCTGATCGGCGATCACATTTTGGTGAGCAAGTTGTCTTATGGCCTGCAGTGGCCGACGGACTGCAAACTGCAATGGAGTTTCCCGCCGGTCAATTGTTATACGTCCGCCACCGTCGTCACGTTCGGCAAGCCGCAACGCGGCGATATTATCGTCTTTCGGTTTCCCGAGGATGAAGAGAAGGATTTCATCAAGCGCATTGTCGGACTGCCTGGAGACACGGTTCAGCTACGGAACAAGGTCGTGCTCGTGAATGGCCAGCCGCTTGACGACAAACCCTTTACCCAACGCATTGATCCAGGCATCATCGACGGGACGGTCAACCCCCGCGATAATTTCGGCCCCGTGACGGTCCCGGAGGAGTCCTATTTTGTCATGGGTGACAATCGCGACCAAAGTCTGGATAGTCGGTTCTGGGGGTATGTCCGTGAGGAGAAAATTCGCGGCAAAGCGTTTCGTATTTACTGGTCCTGGAACGGGCAGGGAAATTGGACGGAGTGGGTTCGGTGGGAACGATTCGCCAAAGCCATTCAGTAAAAAAAAGCGGTCACGTCGTTCCTCCCAAAAGGAACTCACAGGGGAGGGGGGACTCTCCCCCATCCACGGTACTCCGTGCGTATTTACAGCGATTTCCACAAGCCTCCGTTCTCGTCATCGGCGACTTGATCCTTGATCATTATGTCATGGGGCGAGTGAGCCGGATCTCTCCTGAAGCGCCGGTTCCGGTCGTTCATGTCGAATCGGAGTCGATCCGACTCGGTGGAGCGGCCAACGTCTATAGCAATATTCTGGCGCTTGGCGGAAAAGCCTATCTCTGCGGAGTGATTGGAGCGGATGAGAGTGGAAAACGGTTGCTCAAGCAACTTGGGGACACCAAGGCGAGCCGTGCTGGTCTCGTGATCGATCGTGAACGGCCGACGACCAGAAAGAGCCGAGTCATCGCACACAATCAACAGATTGTTCGATATGACATTGAAGGGCGAAGTGAATTGAGAGCACCGCTTCGACAGAAGATTGTGCGATATGTGGAGTCAAAACTCCGCGACCTGTCCTGTATCGTGGTTTCAGACTATGCCAAAGGCGTCATCTCGTCGGCTTTGATGGCGGAGATCACTCGTCTGGCGGCGTTGCGCAGGGTTCCGGTCATCGTCGATCCGAAGGTTGAACACTTCAATTTCTATAAGGGGGTCACAGTTATTACGCCGAATCACCTCGAGGCAACGCAAGCGTCGGGGATGCATGGGGATGACGATCAAACGATCAATGAAGCCGGAACCATGATCCGCCAGCGACTGGGTTGTCAGTCCGTGCTGGTCACGCGTGGGGAGAAGGGTATGAGTCTCTATGAAGGAGATGGGCGGTCCTGGCATCTTCCGACGAAGGCGCGGCAGGTCTATGATGTCACTGGTGCGGGAGATACCGTTATTGGGACCCTGGCGCTGGCCCTTGGGGTAGGGGCCGACATCAAGACAGGGGCCGCGATGGCGAATTATGCCGCCGGGATTGTGGTCGGAATGGTCGGAACGGCAACGGTGTCGCCGGCGCAGTTGTCTGAGGCCTTCGGAGATGACTAAAGCGTCGCGAACGGTGACGATCGTTATTCCAGCACGATACGGCTCATCCCGTTTCCCCGGAAAGCCGCTGGTCGAGCTGAACGGCAAGCCAATGATTCAGCATGTGTACGAACAGGCGGCGGCTTGTCGTGCCGTATCGCAGGTGCTGGTTGCAACCGATGACGAGCGCATCAAGCAGGTGGTCGAGCGATTTGGGGGCCGTGCCGTGTTTGTTGCGGGTGAATATCGCACCGGAACGGACAGGGTTGCTGCGGTGGCTCGGATGTTTGCAGGGGATTATTTTCTGGACTTGCAAGGGGACGAGATTCCCTTATCCTCAGAGCTCTTGACCGATCTCATCGAGCCATTTTTGGACAGTGGTGTCAGGATGGGAACACTGAAGCGAGTGATCGATTCGACCGACGATCTTCTCAATCCTGCCGTGGTGAAAGTCGTGACCGATGCGAAAGGAGACGCGCTCTATTTTTCACGCGCGCCCATCCCGTTTGTTCGTGACGTCGCTCAACAACAGGCCATCGGGGGGCTCCATTACATTCATCTCGGGCTGTATATCTATGGGAGAGACACATTGCTTCAGTTGGCCTCGCTCCCGACCAGTCGCCTAGAAGATGCGGAAAAACTTGAACAGCTTCGTGCCCTCGATTCTGGCATTCGCATCCGCGTATGGGAAACCAAGCATGCCTCGCTGAGGGTGGATCGTCCGGAGGACGTCCCCGGCGTCGCGGAACGGCTCCAGCAATATGAAACGGTTAAGCGTGAGCTGCAGAACAGCGGAGTATTTTTTAAAGTATGAGGTGCACAGCTGAGATGGATCGGCCTGACGTCTAGGAGAGAGGGAAGCCATGAACAAATTTATTTTTGTGACCGGTGGAGTGGTCTCATCGCTTGGGAAGGGACTGGCATCGGCCTCTATTGGGAACCTCCTCGAAAGCCGTGGGTTGAAGATTACGTTTCTCAAGTTGGATCCCTACATCAACGTCGATCCTGGGACGATGAACCCGTACCAGCACGGTGAAGTCTTTGTCACGGACGACGGTGCCGAAACCGATCTTGATCTTGGGCACTATGAACGATTCACCTCGCTCTCGCTGACGAAGGAAAGTAATTACACCACGGGCCGGATCTATCATGCAGTCATCACCAAGGAGCGGCGGGGGGATTACCTTGGAGGGACGGTTCAAGTTGTTCCGCATGTCACGGATGAGATCAAACAGGCGATCATGCGGATCTCCAAGGGCGTCGATGTCGCGATCATTGAAATCGGAGGGACCGTTGGGGACATCGAAAGTCTCCCGTTTCTCGAAGCCATCCGACAGATGCCGTACGACGTCGGGCGCGATAATGTGTTGTATGTCCATCTGACCTTGGTGCCCTACATTGGCACGGCTGGTGAACTGAAGACCAAGCCGACCCAGCATTCGGTCAACAAGCTTCGGGAAATCGGTATCCAGCCCAATATCCTCCTCTGCCGAACCGACCGCGATATTCCCCCTGAGCTCAAGGGCAAGATTGCGATGTTCTGCAACGTGGATAAGGATGCGGTCATCACGGCCAAAGACGTCGAAACGATCTACGAGGTGCCGATCGTCTTCCGAAAGGAAGGGTTAGACGAATTGATTGTCCGTCAGCTGCATCTCGAGACCGCCCAGCCGAACCTTCGCGAGTGGGACGCGATGGTGCAGCGGATCAAACGTCCTAAGCATGAACTCTCCATCGCACTGGTCGGGAAGTATGTAGGGCTGAAGGAGTGTTACAAGAGCTTGGGCGAAGCGTTGGTACACGGTGGAATCGATCATGAGACGAAGGTCAATATCAACTGGGTCGAATCCGAAGATATCGAGCGGCAAGGGACGGAACGAATTCTGCGCGAGGCCGATGGGATCTTGATCCCCGGTGGATTTGGGGCGCGAGGGATTGAGGGGAAAGTGACTGCCATCACCTATGCACGAGAACGCCGCATCCCGTTTCTTGGCCTGTGTTTAGGGATGCAATGTGCCGCGATTGAGTTTGCGCGCAATGTGGCGGGACTGTCGGGAGCCAATAGCGCGGAGTTTGATGAGCAGTCGCCCCATCCGGTGATTCATCTCATGCCCGATCAGCAGGGCATCAGCGACAAGGGCGGGACCATGCGGCTCGGCTCGTATCTCTGTAAATTAGGCGAGGGGACATTGGCACAGAAGATGTACGGCGTGAACGAGGTTCGTGAACGCCATCGCCATCGCTATGAGTTCAACAATGCCTATCGTGAGCGATTGAGTGCCAAGGGACTGGTCTTGAGCGGCCTTTCGCCGGATGGACGACTGGTCGAAATTCTTGAACTGAAGGATCATCCCTGGTTCTTGGGAACCCAGTTTCATCCGGAGTATAGTTCCCGGCCGCACCGGCCACATCCGTTATTTAGTGGATTTGTCGGAGCAGCGTTACGCAGGAAGCTTGGACATTGAAGCGAAATGCTGAAACCAGCTTTCAACTGCGTTCTCGGCTCATCAAAATCCTCAACCTACCCCCGAGGGTACGCCGCCGGTTTCGACTTGCCTGCGGCCTTTAGTGGAAAAGAGGGCGTCTCGGCGCCCTCAGGGTTGGGCGGGTGAGAATGGAAAGCCGCTTTGAGTATCTTGTCGTGATGCAAATCTGAAAGCGATAGTTATGCCACACCAGGTGCAGATTGGTTCATTCAAAGTTGGGCAAGGACAACGGCCCTTTCTGATCGCCGGTCCCTGTGTGATTGAGAGTGAGCAGCTTGTCATGGATACGGCAGGGCGAGTTGCCGAGATCACGAAGGACTTGGGAATCCCCTACATTTTCAAGTCGTCATTCGATAAGGCGAACAGAACGTCCATCCATTCATTTCGAGGTCCTGGCCTGGAAAAAGGCTTGGCGGTACTGAAGCAGGTGAGGGAGAAGCTGGGGCTGCCCGTGTTAACCGACGTGCATACGGAAGAGCAGGCGGCGGAAGCCGGAAAGGTTGTGGATGTCCTGCAGATTCCGGCCTTTCTCTGCCGGCAGACGGATCTGTTGATTGCGGCGGCCAAAACAGGAAAAGTGGTGAATGTGAAAAAGGGCCAATTTCTCTCGCCGGTCGAAATGGGGAACGCGGTGAAGAAAATTGAGGAGTGCGGGAGCCAGCGGATCGTGCTGACCGAGAGGGGATCGTCGTTCGGGTACAACAATCTTGTCGTGGATATGCGATCCTTCCCTATTATGAGGGGCTTAGGGTATCCTGTGGTCTTCGATGCAACACACAGTGTTCAATTGCCGGGTGGTGGTGGGACGAAATCCAGCGGCCAGCGGGAATTCGTTGAACCGTTGGCCTGCGCAGCAGCCGGAGCAGGGGTCGATGGATTCTTCATGGAAGTTCACCCAAACCCAGACGAGGCACTGTCCGATGGGCCCAATATGGTGCCGTTGCATCAATTAAAGTCTTTGCTCGAACGGGTCCTGCGTATTTGCGATGCGGCGAAACCAAGAGAATAGAACATTCCGTGCGACGCAGAACATCTGCGAAGGGCCAGGCAGCAGGACCTATAGCAAAGGGTACGAAGAGGCAGAGCAAGTCCATGGCCGCGAAGCCGTCTAGTCGAGAAGCGAAAGCTACGAAAGCTGAGGAAACTCTTGCCGATGGTCGGCGTGTGCTCGAGATCGAAGCTCGGGCGGTTGACGCGTTGATCAGTCGTCTTGATGAGCGATTCGTGAAGGCTGTGGAGGTGCTTGTTCGATGTAAGGGGAAGGCCGTGGTTTCTGGGATGGGGAAGTCGGGGTTAATCGGGCAAAAAATTGCTGCCACGTTGGCGAGTACGGGAACCTCTTCGTTCTTTCTGCACCCGGCTGAGGGAGTCCATGGCGATCTCGGCATGTTGGCTCGTCAGGATGTCTTAGTCGCGATCTCTAATAGTGGGGAAACTCAAGAGCTGTTGCAGTTGCTTCCGTTCGTGAAACGTTTGGGAATTCCGGTCATCTCCATGACGGGGCGGATGAACTCGACCTTGTCAAAAAACTCTGATGTCGCACTTGATGTGTCGGTTGCAGAAGAGGCCTGCCCGATGGGGTTAGCCCCGACCGCCAGTACAACAGCCACGTTGGCGTTGGGTGATGCACTGGCCGTAGCCCTGCTGCAGAAACGAGAATTTAAAGCGGAAGATTTTGCCCAATTCCATCCTGGGGGCAGCCTGGGGCGGCGGTTACTGGTGAAGGTCAAGGATCTCATGCATGCCGAGGCGGAAATTCCGGTAGTGCAAGCCTCCGTCGGGGGGATGGCGGCCATGCTGGAGATGACGGCGAAAAAGCTCGGTATGACGACCGTAGTTGATCACGATGGAGTATTGGTCGGCGTCATTACCGACGGCGATGTCCGGCGCTGTATTCAGCGTGGAACGAATTTGGTGAATATGACGGCAAGCGAATTGGCCACCCCTAGTCCCAAAACGATTGGGCCTGATGAATTGGCTGCGAAGGCCGTGGAGATGATGGAGCGGTTTTCCATCACCACGCTGGTCGTGACGGAAGACGGACGAAATGTTCAAGGTGTCGTGCATTTGCATGATCTGCTCAAGAACGGGATTGTCTAGCAGGATGGTGAAAAAGTCCACCAGCGTCGTTCTCGCATCGCTCAGGGGCTCAACGTACCAAAGCGTACGCCTCGCCTCTTCACTCGCTGCGGCCTTGCTGGATAGCCTTTTTGACCATCCTGCTGGTGCAGTTGGGGTGAAACAAGGTTTAATAGCCTGCTAGGGGAAGAGTCGGACCATGAACCGTGTTCTGGAAATATGGCGCGACATCGGTGGGGCAGAGTCGCTCAATCTGCCGAATTTCCTCACGCTGTTCCGCATCCTCTTGATCCCGGTTTTCATCATCCTCTTTGTCAATCCGACCCCCGATCAATCGTTGGCAGCGGCCATTGTCTTCACGGTCGCAGCGGTGACGGACATGTTGGACGGGTACATTGCTCGGCGAACCGGCCAAGTCACCAAGCTCGGGAAACTCCTCGATCCGATCGCAGACAAGCTCTTGGTGCTGTCGGCGCTTATTTTATTGATGAATGTGGATCGCGTCAGTGCGTTAGTTGCGTTGTTGATCATTGGCCGAGAGGTCGCGGTGACGGGAATCCGTGCGATCGCGGCGGGAGAAGGGATGATCATTCCGGCGGAGACGACCGGCAAGTACAAGATGGCGCTCCAAGTTATCGCGATCATCCTCCTGATCCTGGAAGGGACCGGGTTTGCGGAACTCGGCAATATGCATTTAGCCGGCACGGTCACCTTGTATCTGTCCTTAGTGCTCGGGTACATCTCCGGTGGTCACTATGTGTGGAGTTTTTGGAAGCAGGTTGTGGCCAAAGGGCTTTGACGCAGGTGATCTGACGCGATCCGTTTTGGAGTTGGATGCGTCATTTCCTGTAAACTCCAAATCAATTCTCTCCGTAAGTGGTTAACCGCAACGTGATCGGTAATCTGTACCGCCTCATTGCTGTTTCTGTTCTGCTGTCCTTCCCAATCGCAACGACCGCCTGTAGTGAAAACACGACGCCTCCCCAGCTCGAAGCCTTCGCTTATCCCACGACGACAGGGCCTTGTCCTGCTGGGGCACGTCAAGGCGCAGCTGGGGCAACGGATGGACGGGTCTCAGCAGACGGCATCAAGTATATGGTGCGCACGCCCTCGAACTATGATCCCACGTTTGCCCATCCCTTGTTGATGGTCTATGCTCCAGCAAGAATGAGCCGCGGGGCATCTGAACGGCTGACCAGCCTCACGACTACAGCGACTGGAGCTGGATTTGTGATGGTCTATGCTGATCACAAGCAGCTAAATATTTCGACCGTCGAGCAACTTGGAACGATTCCCGGCCTGGTTGCGAAAGAATGGTGCATTAATGAGAAAAGAGTCTATGCGACTGGCCATTCTGACGGAGGGACAGCATCCCTGGCCCTGGCTGTACTCGACAAGACGAAGCGTATTCCGGCGGCCATTGCGCCGAGCGCGGCAGGATGGACGGGAAAAGACCTCGAAGAGTTTCAATGTCCTGATCCCATTCCGATCATGATCATGCACGGCAAGAACGACAGTTTGTTTCCAGGTTGGGGAGCACAAACATCAGCCTGGTGGGCGAAGTGCAATAGCTGTGATGTTACCAAGACAAAAACTGTGGAGGGTGGCTGTCGTGCGTATCAAGGTTGTGCTGCTGGGGGAGCCACGTTGTACTGCGAAGGAGCCGGCAGCCATCGTGACTGGCCGAATCTGAATAGGGTGATGCTGGAGTTTTTTATACATCCAGAGAAGTTTTTATGATGGTCGGACGCAATCGAGAAAGCGAATAGCATGGAACAACTGGGGCTCATTATAGGACTTGCGATCGTCGGCTATCTGCTGGGTGGGGTGCCGTTTGGCGTGGTCATTTCCAAGGCCATGGGTTTGCCCGATCCGCGCATGGTCGGCAGCAAGAACGTCGGGTTTACGAACGTACTGCGCGTCTCCGGCAAACCGGCCGGTATCTTGACGTTGATCGGCGATATGGGCAAAGGGTGGGTCATGGGGTTCGCGGCGATGCATCAATTACAAGACGAATGGGCGATTCTTGTTGTCGCGCTGGCTCCCTTCCTCGGGCATGTGTTCTCACCGTTTCTAGGATTCAAAGGCGGGAAGGGCGTCGCAACGGCGCTTGGCTCTGTCCTGGGTGTGTCGCCGTTGGTTGGGCTTTTACTGCTGCTAGCTTGGATTGCGGCTGTGGCTATCTGGCGGTACTCATCGGGCGGCGCACTGACGGCTTTTGGTCTCTTCCCCGTCATCGCCGCGCTGATCCATCCATCGATCGCGTTCATGCTTTTCTCTCTTGCCGTGAGTGGGCTGATCGCCATCAAGCACAAGGAGAATATTGAGCGGTTGAGGAATGGGACGGAGAGTAAGATAGGGGGGCGGAAGAATTAGGGAAGTAGCCAGGTCGTCATTCTTGCTCGCCGAACGCGCGTTGTGAGAAGGCCCGTTTATGCGGGTAGTTATAGATTCAACTGGGTCCGCGTAATTGTAAGTGATAAAGATGCAGCACTCGCAGTCGTCACCGGGATTTTCAGAGCAGCGAGACCTAACGTTTAATTAGGAGAGAGACATAGGTATAACTAGGCGAGCTTTGCCTGAAGAAAACGGACAAGCTTGATTGCGCCGTCGATTCCTTGTTCAACTCGTAGTGGCGCTACATCCTTCTGAGTGATATTTCCATGAACTAGATCGTTTCGGATGCCTCGCAAGCGATCGACAGCCTCAATAGCAGACTCAACGCGGCGTAGGTCTGTCCTGCCAAGAGAAAGTGGGAGCACAATGTTTAGAAGGTTATTGAAGGTGAGTTCGTCACTAAGGCGCTTGAGCTTGTTGTTGCTAAAACCGCTTTCCTTGAGTACCTTTAGACCATATGCCCGCAGTAGTGTTTCAGAGATGATTGATGCTTCAATAGCTGCAGAACTAAGCTGCTGCCAAGCTGCCTTACCTCGGATTCTGTAGAGTTCAAGGAGTTCGCCATCCGGAAACTCACCATTGTCAGCAGCGAGTTGCATTTCATGCCAGCGTATAGGAGTGATTAGCTGAGCTGCTGTGTATACCGGGTTTCGGCCGCGTGGTTTGAGAAGCCTCGGCTGAAACGGCCTGAATGATTCTCCGTCAACGCTCCACTCAACTAGGCCCTTAGATCTGAAACTATCCGAAAAGAAGTCGGTTATTGACTCCGGTTCCATGTGAAACAGATACCGAACCTTTCCAGCTGAGTAGAGGAGGGCTTCAAACTTGGAGTGTGCCTCGACGTAGGCGTCATAGAGGACTTTAGCTGCCGCTCTACTGCCTGCTCCCTTGCAAGAGATACTCTTGATGAGATCTGTTGGCGCTGGAATGTAGTGGAGTTCAACACGCCCGTCTGGGATCATGATCACATCTCGTTTGTAGGGGGAGAGCTCCTCATCTAAGTAAAGGAGAGCCTTAGCCTGTGCCAACTGCAGGGAGAGGGGTGTCGTATGATCTTGCTTTCGCCACTTAGATGCACCAAAACTTTGAAAGGTTATACGTTTTCGGACGATGAGTTGAGCCATGGGGGTGGTTGCAGTGTCTAGCTACTCAAAATGGCAATCGGCACAGGGCACACCCACAAATCTAAAATAGAAGGCTGATTCTTGCGCGTGCCAGAGTGCTTGTCAATGCTTACGGAGCGGGTGGCCGAGTGTTCCACCCCAAAGCACATTCTTTGGTAGTTATGACAAGAGGTGACAGAAACTACTATGGGATGAAGTTGACTTTCGCGGAACAACCGAGTTTCGCAATAAGTTACGCGCAAGCTTCCTGGGTTTGTCTACCCGCGGGGATGTTAGTGTCGACAACTCTGGCCACGGCCTCGCGAATGGTTGGGTGGATGAGCTGGCCAGAGGTATCTGCCCAACAAGGCCGACTATTGCCTCAATCGAGCCAACGCTAGAAGTGCAAGTTTAATCCAAAGGTCACCACGTGCCCGTTATCCTGAAATCGCTTATCATGCAGGGAGGCGTCCTTGGAGTCGATTTTCTCAAGCCAGATATGGCGGTAGGTACCGTCGAGTGAGAGATGTTCGCTGAGAAAGAGCTGGAGACCGCCTCCCACATGAGCGCCGAACCGATGTTGCGTTTTGTCGAAACCGTGAGGGCCTTCGACATTGGTAAAGTACCAGCCGGCTCCGCCGAGAATGAAAGGAGAGAGCCGTTTGGTGCAAATGGATAAATCAAGGCAGACCCTTGCACGGGAAAGGTTCTGACGGTGGTGGAGCTGATGTCCGTCTTGCGATAGTCGATAGAGCCTTCAACGGCGTGTAATTTGAATGGATGCAGGCGAAGCTGGCCGCCACCGAACCAGTTTACATCTCCGTCTTTGGGATCAAAGTAAGGTGCACGACCGCCGAGTGTAAACGCAGAGTGGACAAATGTTGCACCAAGCCGGCGAGGGTGGCCGGAAGAGCGGATCAGCCTAATGAGGGGAAATTACTGGGCGACAATGCTGACTTGTGCGGAATAGCCAAGTTGGGCAAAGAGGTGCTTGTAGCCTTCCTAGGTAAGGCTAAACGTTTAGGCGCAAAGAATAGGGGGTTCGGCCTAAAAAATGAGCGTCCGCATCGCTAAGTGGTCCGAGCTGTCTTTCTACGCCTCCGAGTTGAGCGCCGGGGTATGCGTGTTGTTTTCTCAGTCAATACGAGCAGGCCAGCCAGTGCTTCATTTACAGCTTTTGATGTGGGAAACGCTTTGGCAATAGCCGGCTCTAACAAGGCAACAGAAGTTCCTGCGGCTACAGCTGAATAAAATTTCCCTCTTTCTAACTTTGTAAAGTCCGAGCGTTTGTATTCCGAGCGCATTTCGTCCTTACCCCTCTTCATAGATTTTCCTTTCGCTACGTGTCATGCGACGGGCATTGATAATTCGAATGGCATCGGGCCGATTTGTATGCGAAAGGACCAGTAGCCGACCCAAGCGGGACATCCCAAAGGTAATGTACCGCACTTCGCCTAAAGAGTGATCTGGGTCGGGGCCAGAAAGAGCTAGGCGATCCAGAAATACGGATCCTGCTTCGTCAAACGAGACTCCGTGTTTACGAAGATTGCTCTCAGCCTTGCGCGGATCCCACTCAAGCTTCATAGTCGAAATCTAACTTCTGACCACGTGCAGCGATCTATTGCTCAGCCGTGAGCTGGCTTCGTACCGTCACGAACGAGTTTAAACTAACTGCCTCTCATTGGCTACATCGGCGTACGATACCGCTCGATAATCGCCTTTCGCCGTTGACGTGTGTGCCGGCAGGGCGGTTCATTGAATTGACTCTCTTGTACCTCCTTCATATAATGCGGCTCGTTTGAGGTTTGCCTCTCCTGACCTATACGTATGCGATCGTTCTTCAGTCAAAACGTTACTGGAAAACTGACAAAAGTTCGGGCCGGTCTACGCCGTGCTTTTGCCGTTCAGCCTGAGAATCAGCCTCTTGCAGATGAAGATGTTCAGTTGCTGGAGAGGATTGCCGAGGTGATCGTGAAACGTCGGATGGCGGCGCCGGCGACGATGTTCTTGGAGTCCATGGGACCGATGAATTTTCTGGGCAGCCAGGCGCTGCATTTTCTCACCCCCATCCTTGACTGTGCCTTCAATACTAAGGAAGTTGAACAGGTCGCACGATTGCTCGAACGTCGTGACACCGTGACCCGTCTCATCGCTATCATTGAAGCCAAGTCCTCCCCACAGGGAGCCACGGCTCAATGACATACCGCTGTGAAGCGTATCTCGTGAAGCGCCTTTCGTTCCCAATTCCTCACGCTTTACGCTTCACGTACGACGAGCAACGCAGTCTTAGCCGGAGTGGTTGCTAATGGCAGACCACGGATCGGCTAAGACTGCCCATCCCCTCAACGTCATTGTCGCCACGGATTGTGGCAGTACCACGACTAAAGCCATTCTCATCGAGAAAGTTGGGGACACCTATCGACAGACCTATCGTGGTGAAGCACCGACGACCGTTGAGGCTCCGTTCGAGGATGTGACGCGCGGGGTCTTGAACGCCATCGCGGAAATTGAAGAGCTGTCTGGCCGTAAGATTTTGGATGGTGATCAGATCATCACGCCTTGTCGCGATGACAAGACCGGTGTTGATATCTACATCTCTACCAGCAGCGCCGGTGGTGGTTTGCAAATGATGGTGACTGGCGTCGTGCAGAACATGACGGGCGAAAGTGCCCAACGGGCGGCGTTGGGAGCCGGGGCCATTGTCATCGATGTGTTGGCGGCGAATGATGGCCGGTTGCCGCATGAGAAGATTGAGCGCATCCGTTCCATGAGGCCGGACATGATCTTGATGGCCGGGGGGACGGACGGTGGAGCGGTGAATCATGTGGTGGAGATGGCCGAGTATGTGGCGGCGGCCGAGCCACGGCCGAGATTCGGTGTGACGTACAAGTTGCCGTTGATCTATGCCGGTAACAAGGAAGCGCAGCCGCAAGTCAGAAACATCCTCGAAACGAAATCCGCACTCGTCGTGACGGACAACATTCGACCAGTGCTCGAGCGAGAGAATCTCGCGCCGGCGCGAAACAAGATCCATGATCTCTTCCTAGAACACGTCATGCAGCAGGCACCTGGGTATAAGAAGCTGATCGAGATGGCCGGTGCGCCGATCATGCCGACTCCCGCCGCAGTCGGCCTTATTATGGAGGCCATTGCCAAGCGGGAACATCTCAACCTCATTGGTGTCGATATCGGTGGAGCCACGACCGATGTGTTTTCCGTATTCGACGGGCTGTTCAATCGGACGGTCAGTGCTAATCTTGGGATGTCCTACAGCGTATCGAATGTTCTGGCTGAAGCGGGACTCGCCAATATCATGCGATGGGTGCCGTTCACGATCGATGAACAGACGCTGCGCAATCGCATCAAGAACAAGATGATCCGTCCGACGACCATTCCGCAAACGCTTGACGAGTTGCAAATTGAGCAAGCGATCGCGCGTGAAGCCTTGCGGCTGGCCTTGATTCATCACAAGTCGCTGGCCACGGGATTGAAAGGTGTGCAGCAGGAACGGACGATCTCTGATGTGTTTGAACAACACACATCCGGCAAGTCGCTGATCGATATGTTGAAGCTAGATTTAATCGTCGGTAGCGGGGGGATTCTCTCTCATGCCCCACGCCGGATTCAATCGATGCTGATGATGGTCGATGCCTACGAACCGATGGGTTGTACGAGACTGTCGGTCGACAGCATCTTCATGATGCCACATCTCGGGGTGTTGTCGACGATCAACGAACAGGCCGCCACCGATGTATTCGTACGAGATTGCATGATCTATCTCGGGACTTGTGTGGCACCGATTGGTCAGGGGAAAAACGGCGAAGTCTGCGCCGACGTTGAGGCGACGTGGCCTGATGGAACGATCACCAAGGAACAACTGAGGTTCGGCGAACTGAAGTTGTTTCCATTGGAATCTGAGCAAAAGGCCATGCTCAAGATTCAGCCTGCCAAAGGTGTCAGCATGGGTGCCGGAGCAGGTGTGGCGGCGGCCAAAGAAGTTCATGGTGGCGTCGTGGGACTCCTGCTCGATGGACGAGGGCGGCCGCTGAAACTGCCGGCTGAGCAACAGGCTCGTGTGGCGTCCCTCACGAAATGGTTCAACTCAGTTGATCTCTATCCAGCACCGAGCGATGAGGGCTGAGGTAACGCTTCGAACATATCCACTATCTCAGTCCTCAGTCCTTAGCACTCAGGACTATTGCTAACATGGCGCACTCCTATACTCCAGGCCTGACAGTCACTGCGCATACAATCATCCACCGTCGACGGATGTTGCCTCTGCCGGGCAAGGTCTTAGTCGCCGTCGGCGATCGGGTCCGGTCCGATCAGGTAGTGGCCAAAGCTGAGTTGCCTGGAAAAGTCTTCCCCATCAACCTCGCTAATCAGCTCAGCGTCACTCCAGGCGAGATGACAGGGTATCTGACCAAACAAGAAGGTGATGTGGTCACGAAGGGGGAGGTCCTGGCGGAGAACAAACCGCTGATCACATGGTTCAAGACGGAAATTCGATCGCCGGTTTCTGGCACGATCGAATCAATCTCGTCCGTGACGGGGCAGGTCTTGTTACGTGAGCCGCCTCGAGTGCTGGAGTTGCTCGCTTATGTGGATGGCATGATCACCGAGACGATTCCGGAACAGGGTGTCGTGGTGGAGACGACCTGTAGCTTAGTCCAAGGCATTTTCGGTATCGGTGGGGAGACCTCCGGTGAGATCGTGATGGCGGTCACAGCTCCGGATGAACCATTGATGCCGACTCATCTCACGTCCGCCATGAAGGGAAAGGTGGTAGTGGGAGGCTCGTTTCTTTCAGCCGAGACGATGAAACAGGCGAAGGCGGTCGGAGCGGCCGGTGTGGTGGTCGGCGGGATTCATGACGAAGACCTCCGTGCCTTGCTGGGCTATGACTTAGGCGTCGCCATTACGGGAACCGAACAGGTGGGGTTTACCTTGATCCTGACCGAGGGGTTCGGATCCATTCCTATGGCTGCGAAGACGTTCAAACTTCTCTCAGCTCATGCCGGCCAGAAAGCCTCGATCTCAGGAGCGACACAGATCAGGGCCGGTGTCATTCGTCCGGAGATTATCATTCCACAGGGAGAAGGGCAGGCGAAGACAGCGGGCCAATCGCAACGAGAAGGCATCAGCCTTGGTGATCCCGTTCGGATCATCCGTGACCCGATGTTTGGACGAATCGGTGAAGTGTCGGCGCTCCCGTCCGAGCTGACCAAGATTGCCACGGAAAGTGAGGTGCGCGTCTTGGAAGTCACCTTTACTGACGGAAAGACCGTCGTGATCCCACGGACGAATATCGAAGTGATTGAAGGGGTGTGAATTGCGTGAAACGTGAAACGTATGTCGTGAAGCGTTTGTATGCTTGCTCAGCCTGCTGGCTGCTATTCGCGATTGTCTCGATAATGAGTGTATTGGCATCACATGCCTTTGCAGAGCCTCTGATTACGGCTCCGCAAGATGTGCGAGTGTTCGATACGCCGGATGACGGAGGAGAAAGTCTCACCGTGCAATGGGCGCCTCTGCCGAGTGATGGTCCGGATGTCCGATATCAGGTGCTAGTCGGTGATGTGTCTGCGACGGATCCTCAAAAATTGACGGTCGTCGCAGAATTTCCATCCCATTCCAAGTACGTCAAAGACATAAAAACCGCCTGGTGGACCAGGACGGCAGAGAAGACGTGGCATCAGGCGACCATCAAGACTGTGAAGGGCCTGGAGATCAAGGATGATCGCCCCTATGCTGTTGCCGTGGCCACCATACAGGCTGATCAGCGCGTCTTCAGTGCGGTCCAGATCGCGACGCCCACGGCCAACTGGTTTAATTGGAATCAGCTCAATAATTTGATCATCGGGCTTTCGTTCGGCGGACTGGTGTTCTTTGCGATCAGTTATGCCAAGCGACATGAGATTTTTCTGCGCCGGATTCCGGGGTTGGATGCTGTGGATGAAGCCATTGGTCGTGCCACGGAGCTGGGTAAACCGATTCTCTATCTCACCGGGGCCCATGATCTGCATGATCCCTCAACGATTGCCGCGGCGGTCATTCTCGGGAAGGTGGCGAAACGAGCGGCACTCTATGAAACGGAACTGATGGTGCCTCATCGTGAGCCGATCACGATGGCGGTCTGCCAAGAGATCACGAAACAGGCGTACTTGGAAGCCGGGAAGCCGGACCTCTTCAAGGAGGACGCAAACTTTTTCATCACGTCGGATCAGTTCAGCTACACGGCGGCGGTCGATGGCATCATGTTGCGCAAAAAGCCCGCGGCGAATTTTTTCATGGGTCATTATTTTGCCGAATCGTTGCTCTTGACGGAAACAGGAGCCAGTACCGGGGCCATTCAGATCGCCGGAACCGATGCGGACCACCAATTGCCCTTCTTCGTGACGACCTGCGACTACACCCTGATTGGTGAGGAGCTCTACGCAGCCAGCGCCTACCTTTCCAAAGAGTCGGTTCAGATCGGAACCCTGCGTGGGCAGGACATTGGGAAGGCCGTGATCCTGGCGGCACTGGCGGTGGGAACTGTTTTGGCGACCGTCGGAGTCATCACCGGCGCGCAATGGCCGCAGTTCTTTCTTGACCTCATGAGGGACCTGAAATGATCTTTTTGCGCCGACAACCTCCGCTGTTGATCACGCTGGTCACAGGATTGCTGGTTGCTACCCAGTACTATGTGCCGCAGTTGCCTTTGGTAGGGGCTCACCTCTACGCACTGGCCGCAGGAAGTTTTGGATCTGCGTAAGGAGCTGACATGATTTTTCTGCGCCGACAACTTCCTCTCCTCATCACGTTGGTCACAGGCTTGTTATTTGCCGCCCAGTACTATGTGCCCCATCCGGCGTCGGAGCAGATGCTCACGTCTGCCACAAAGTGGATGCAGATCGTCGGCGGGTTTGCGTTGATCTTGGGAGTGACGAGTCTGTTCCATCAACATGCGGTCAAGATCAACCGCCAGGAAGCAGGCTGGGGGTATAGCCTCGTTCTCTATGTCGGCATGCTCGGCACAATCGCAGTCGGGCTGTGGGCCAATGGGAAAGAAAGTATCGATGGCACGATGACCGCCTTCGGCTGGGTCTACAACTTCATGATGGTGCCGTTGCAAGGTACGATGTTTGCCATCCTGGCGTTCTTTATCGCATCGGCGGCCTATCGCTCGTTCAGGGCGAGGAGTCGTGAGGCGGCGGTGCTCTTGGTGGCAGCCGTGATCGTCATGATGGGACGGGTTCCGCTGGGTGAGTATCTGATTCCTCTGAGTGGTGATGTGTCCTCGTGGATTTTGAACGTGCTGAACTCATCCGTACGCCGAGCCATTTTAATTGGAGTCAGTCTTGGGGCCATCGCACTGTCGTTCAAGATCATCTTCGGTGTGGAACGGTCGTATCTGGGCGGAGGAAAAGAGTAGTCAAAGGTGAAAAGTTAAAAGTGAAAAGATGAAAGAGATGTTGAGAGTAAGTTCCCTCATGTTAGGTCCTACGAATTATGGATTTGCCTTCACCGTCCACGTTTCACCTCTTACTTTTTCCAGGGTCATAACATGACCCTCTCGGACCGCATGCTCAAGATCGATCGGCGGATCATCTTCTTGATGATCGGGCTCTGTACCCTCTTGCCGTTGCTCTATCCGGTCGGGTTGCCGATCAAGATTTCGTCGGAAGTGCGGGGTGTGTATGACCACATTGAGTCGTTACCGGAAGGGTCGGTGTTCCTCCTCTCGATCGATTTTGATCCGGCCTCGAAGCCAGAGCTGTATCCGCAAGCGATTTCGCTGCTCCGACACGCGTTCAGGAAAAATCTTCGCGTGATAACGATGACCTTGTGGGTATCCGGCACCGGAATGGCGGATCAGATCGTAACGCAGGTCGCCAAGGAGATGGGAAAAGAATACGGAAAGGACTACGCCTTTCTCGGGTGGAGTCCAGGTGGACAGGCCGTGATCATCAATATGGGGCAGGATCTCTACTCGGCTTTTCCCAGCGACTATGGCGGCAAACCGACGAAGGAGTTGCCTGTGTTGGAGGGCGTGCGCAATTTGAAAGATGTCACGTACATGGTCAGTCTTGGAGCAGGACGACCGGGGGTGGAAGAGTGGTACGTCTTCGGAAAGGATAAATATAAGTTTGAAATGGGTGGCGGCTGTACAGGCGTCATGGCGCCCGGACTCTATCCATTGCTCCGGAGCGGGCAGATCAACGGCCTGATCGGCGGGCTTCGTGGGGCGGCGGAATACGAAAGCTTGATCGGTCAAAAAGGCAAGGCGGTGGCCGGCATGGATGCACAGTCCGCGACGCATGTGGCGATCATTATCCTGGTCATCATGTGCAACCTGATCTATTTTTCGAAGCGGCGGGCGTTACGGGCCCAGGGGCACCTCGGGTAGCAGAGAGGGGATAAGGATGGATGCCACAATATTTGGAGCCTGGGTTGCAACAGGGCTAACCCTCCTCATCTTTTCCTTTCTCTACAAGGACACCCCGCTCTTTAAATTCGCCGAACATCTCTACGTCGGGGTCTCGATCGGCTATACGATCGTGAAGACCTACGACACCGTGATTCTGCACCTGATCATCAAACCGATTGCTGAGAACGGAGAGTTCGCGCTCCTCATTCCCGTGGCGATCGGGATGCTCATGTTGACTCGTTATGTGCCAAAGGCGGCCTGGATGTCTCGTTATGCCTTTGCGTTTATCGTGGGGATGGGGGCAGGCTTGGCGATTCCAAGAACAATCTCATCGTTCATCTTGAAACAAATCGAGGATACCGTGCGTCCGCTCTTGTCGATTGCGGGACCGGATGGGCTTACTTTTTCGATGAATCTGCTCAATCCAGCCAGCAACCTCAATGCCATCATTATCTTGCTCGGGGTCAGCTCGGTTCTCTTCTACTTCTTCTTTTCAATCGAGCATAGCGGAACGGGAAAAGCGGTGGCGCGAATCGGCATTATGTTTCTCATGATCTCCTTCGGCGCCGGGTTTGGGTATACGGTGATGGCTCGCATGTCGCTTTTGATCGGTCGCCTCAGCGATCTCATCGAATTTTCAGACGCTTCCTATGGGAGGCCTACGATCTGGCTGGTGATTGCCGTCGTGGCTGCGCTGGTTATTCTCAGTCGGCGATCTAGCACCGGCGCGCAGGAAAAACAATAGGTCTGTCTGGTCTATCTCGTCTTTCTGGTGAATCGGGTCCCTCAATCTCAGCCTCTTGACGAAATGGACCATAGTCCAGATACACTGTGCCAACGAGATTGAACTTATTTGTTTTCTGAACAGTCCAAACAGACCACATAGACGAGATTCACCTCATCATCATGACAACCAGTTCAACTAAAGACTCCGTTCAATATCCGATCCTCAGAAATCTTCAGTTCTCACCCATCAAGCAAGGGGAGGATCAGTTGGTCGTGTTGTGGGACCCAAGTGGGCTGAGTAAAGAAAAGCTGGTGCTGCCGCTCAACTTCTTTTTTATCGTGCAGCATTTTGATGGAGCACATTCCGTCCAGGATATCGGTGGATTGTATCTGAAACGGTTCGGTGAGTTTCTGCTCCCGAGCAAAGTTGAGCAGCTGGTGGCGGATCTCGATGAAAAACTGTTTCTGGAAGGTCCACGGACTGAGACCGCACGGCAACAGGCTCTGGCCGAGTATCGACAACGGCCGTTCCGCCCCGCGGTGTTTGCCGGACGAAGTTATGAAGCGGATGGCGCCAAGCTGCGAAAGCAGCTCGACGGATTCTTCGCTTCAAGCGAGGGGCCGGATTTTAAGCCATCTGAGAATAAAGGGAAGTTGATCAAAGGGCTCGTGTCTCCCACTTACGATCTCAAGCAAGCGGGGCCGGTCTGTGCATGGGGCTACAAGGAACTCCAAGAAAGTCAGCAGCCGGACGTCTATGTCATCATCGGGACCGCCCATGCCGGTCTCGAACACGTAGTTGCCGTGACCGATAAGGATTTTGAAACACCGCTCGGTCTTGTCCCGACGGATCAACCGATTGTACAACGGCTCAAGGCGTTAGTGCCGGAGTGTGCTGTTGAAGAGATCGCACACCAGGCTGAACATGCGATTGAATTCCAGCTGCCGTTTCTTCAGACGAGTGTCACCAAGCCCTTCACGATGGTTCCGATTCTCTCCTCGTTTTCGGCATCCAGCCTGGAGGATGCAACTGTTCGACACTCAGTTGAGCAATTTATTACGGCCCTTCGGGATACCGTTACCGAATCTGGGAAATCGGTTTGTGTGATTGCGGCCGGAGAATTGGCCCATCTTGGTCTGCGCTATGGCGATCCTGCGCCACCCACCGATTTTTCGTTCCATCGTTCTATGCAGCGGGACTTGGAGATGCTGAAGCACGCAGAAGATCTGAAGCCGGAGGAATTCGCTGCCTATATCCAGAGAGAAAACGATCAGCGCCGCATCTCCGGGTTCTCGCCGATCTATTGCCTCTTGCGATTGATCCAAGCTGAGAAGGGCCAGGTCCTCCGTTATGATCGCGGCATCACCGATCAATACAACTCTACGGCCACCTACGCCAGCATGGCGTTTTTCTAACGGACAGGCCTCGGTGCTTCTCATGCATTGGTCTGCTCCGCAAGAATTCGTCCAGTGCGTCTATTTTGTGAACAGTCATCATTCCTGCCTATAGGTTTCTCGTCTGACGCTCAATCCACGGTTCTTGTCCTCCGGTTACAGCAAAATCCCCAAACGAGCACGGCGGAGTCACATGCTGTAACTACCACGTGATGCTTGAATTGTCCCAATTCGCCACAATTCGCCAGGCAGTACTGTCTAAGTATATAGACAGTGTAACTTGTGGAAAAACTGTACGTTCTCCCCATGTGTCCATCGGAGTGACTATTGTGTGGAATATTTCATCAAAAGTGAGTTGTGGATATTCCATGGTCGAAGAGCTCTAACGTTCTGTTCTAACGCGATATTCCACGATGAAGGTCGTTCGTGCTGTTCTTCGGCACAGTGATTGCTGACAAATATTGTCGCTGGTGAAGGTTTGGGTGATTTTGGACCGGCCTCCGAATGACCCATTCCTTCGCAAGAAGGAATCCTTCACCAGCTCTATCTCTCAAGTTGGCTAGAGGCCGGGGTCACGCTGGAGGCCGGTGTTTCAATATTTTCTAGAGGGATGCGTGGAACTGGGTGTTACAAAAGCACCCAGCCACACAAAAGACTTGACACTTGTTCTGTTAAACGTCTACATAAATGCCTCAGAAATATGCCTGCGTTCTAGTAGCAAGGTGTTAATAATTAATGGAATAATGTAAAGCGATGTTGGGATGTTCGAAGCGAGGGGTTTTGTTCAATAAAATCATCTGCTCGATAAGGGATGAATCTAAGCGAGAGGAGGCCAAGCTATGCGGTATTTTTGTTCTAGGCGCCTAAAACAGTTGAGGCGAACGAGTATTGCGCGGCTGCTGCAATCCGTGTTGCTGACGGGTAGCGTGCTAGCTGCGCCTGGGTTGTTTGCGGCGGAATCGGCGGATCGTCAGCATGGTGGACATGCGACCCCGGTGGCGATGCCAGGCTGGACTCAACAGTTGAAGGGGCAAACGGTGGTTGAGCATGCCATCGAAGGCCGCGCCGACAATGCGCAAAAGATGGAGATGCAGCATCATCGCCTGATGGAGAAACTTGGACAGCAGGCTCAAGGTGATGCGCAGGTGCAACAGACGTCCGGTGCATTCAACAACATGTCGATGATGCACCAATATATGGGGCAGGATGGGAGCAGTTTTCTGTTGATGACGGATGCAGGAAAGGGCGAACCGGTCCTCAGTTCGGGAGGGAAGTGCCCTGCCGGCGTGCCGGTGAAACAGTTCGATGTGGCGATGATCAACATCGAAATCACCTTGAACCGTTGGCTCGATTTTTATCCAGGCTACATGTACGTATTGACGGAAGATCTCTCCAAGGCTCGTGCAGAGGAAACGAGGAATAAAGAAGCCCGAGAGAAGGATGGATATGATCCAGGTGCCGTCACCACCGGATTGCAGGGTGATGTGATTCAGCCGCTGGTCATGCGCGCAAACCCTGGAGATTGCGTGAAGATGACCTTGCGCAATCAGATGGAAGGTGAAGATGGGAGTCTGTTCATTCAGGCCTCCAGCATGATCGTGAGCTCGTCCGGCAAGCCGGCGACCACCACGAATCCTGAATCGATTGTGGCGCCAGGCAAGGCGCAAGAATTTGAATGGTATCTTCATCCCCAGATGCAGGAAGGAGTGCGTCAGTTCCATTCCTTCAGCCATGACCGAGAGCTGACGGTGTTGGGCCTCTTCGGGGCGTTCGTTGTCGAGCCGAAGGGTTCAAAGTACGTCGATGCGTTGGGGAGTGGAGGGCCTGCACCTGAGGTGAGGAGTGGCTGGCAGGTCAATATTGACAACGGGTCAGGACCGGATTTCCGTGAGTTTGTGCTTTTCTATCATGAGATCGGGGACGAAGCGTTTCGTCCGCTGAACAAGAAGGGCGATTTCTTGCCTCAGCGCGATCCGCTTACGGATGCCTATCGTCCAGGTGGTCGTGCGATCAACTATCGCAGTGAACCGTTCGGAATCGATCAGATGCATCTCCAGCACGAGTACTTCGGGTTTGAAGATGAATCGATGGCGTACAGCTCCTATACGTTTGGTGATACACCGACCACGATCGCCCGTGGATACTTAGGCGATCCGGTCAAGTGGCGGGTGGTTCATGGTGGATCCGAAGTGTTCCATTCACACCATCCTCACAGCGGGACGATTCGGTGGCAGCGGAGCCCAGGCACCGAGCCCAACAATCTTTGGGCCATGGGTGCGGATGGGCCTGTGAAGTATCCGATCGTAAGAACGAAGTCGGATCGTGTGGATGTGGAAGTGATCGGTCCATCAGAAGCGTTGGACCTTGAGCCGGAATGTGGCGGTGGTGGCTGTCAACATTTGGCAGGTGAGTTCCTCTATCACTGCCACGTGGCCCACCATTATGTAGCTGGTATGTGGGGGTACGGGCGGTTCTACAATACGCTCCAAGTCGGGGCTGCTCACACAGATAGTATGCCGGACCTCCGGGAGTTGCCGGATCGTCAGGGCCGGATGAAGCTTGGTGTCTCATCGGACAAGTTGATTGGTACCACGGTTGATTGGTTTGGAAAGACGTTCAAGATCGTCGATAAGGGCCAGAAGACCAACTGGAAGTCTAACCCGGTCGTCGTGAACGTCAAGGATTGGGTTGAGATGTTTGTCCCGGCACAAGGAAAACCGGGCCATACCGAAGATGAAAAGGGACAGATCCTTTCCTATGATTCAACGGTGTGGGATTGGAAGTGGGACGGAAATATCGCGCGCGGTGAACGTGAAAGTACCGCGCAGAATCCCAAATATACATGGGCGGCCAAGTGGGATGACAGCACCAGGCCTGCCATTCTGTTTGATCCAACCACGGCCAAGATGGCGTGGCCATTGTTCAAGCCGCACTTCGGCAAGCGTGTGCCCTTCTCTGCAAACCACAGCGGAGCGCCCTGGTTGGAGCCGATTCACCAGGATGAAAATGGTGAGCGGACCTCCGAGCCAGCCAAGCCGGGCGAGCAGGGCCGATGGAGTCTCTGCCCAGAAAATGCGAATCGCAAACACTACAACATCCACTTCGTGCGGATGCCGATTACTCTGGCCAAGAAGCAGGGGAAAGAGCCGGCCATGGTCGACAAGGACGGCTTGATCTATGTGCTGCATGAAGAAGAGCGTTTGACCAGAGCGAATGACGATTTGAAGCTTCCCGCAGTCATTCGTGCCAACGTGTATGACTGTGTGGACGTGCTGCTGACGAGCGAGTGGGACGACGACGACTACACGAATTTCCAGTCGTCCAAGATCAACATCCATCCCCACTTCTTCCAGTTCGACACGGGGAACTCGGATGGTGTGATCTCAGGGTTTGAATATGAGATGTCGGTCCGGCCGTTCACCATGTGGGGGAAGAAGACCAAGCATGGGTTGCCGGCACCGATGGTGGCGAAGCTAGAGGGAGCCGCGAAAGCTGGAGCAAAATCATTCACCATCAAGATGGCTCCAGGCGCCACGCCCTTCCATGTCAATACCGAAGTCATGGTCGGCATGGATTGTTTAGAGAAGGGGAACGATACGACGGCCTCGTTGCCACGCGACAAGAGCTGTCAGGAGGTTGTCCGGATCAAGGAGATCAAGGGCAATCAGGTGACGTTCTATAAGCCATTGAAGAATAATCACCCAGCGGGTGACCTGGTATCACCAGAGTTTGTCCGCTATCGGTGGTGGGTCGATGTGGATATGGGCACGGTGTTCTGGCATGACCATGCCTTCGGTGCGACGACCTGGCCCCATGGCGGGTTCGGCGTGACGATCGTGGAACCGTTCGGATCCACGTATCATGATCCGAAGAACGGCAAGCTGGTCTACAGCGGTCCGATTGCAGATATTCACAGCAACGAACCGATCGGGGCCGGCGTGAGTGGGAGTTTCCGTGAGCTGATGGTATCGATCCATGACACGGTGCCACACACCGTGAACGTGATCGAGGCCGGGAATCCACCAGGACAACCGGTAGAGGTTGCTCTGGAAGCTGGAAAGACCGTGTCGTTCCAGATGCCGGAAAAGATCCTGAATGCGCCGAATAAGTACATCAACGGCGGAACGCATACGACCGGCAGCGGCTTCAATTTCCGCGCGGCTCCGTTTGCACAACGCCTATCCAATAATCCGGATTCCTCGAAGCTGTTCAGCAGCGCGATCCATGGAGATCCTGGCACGCCATTGATTCGGGCGTACACAGGTGACACCCTGGTAGTCCGTCTGTTGCACCAGCTCATGAATGAGTCCCACGTTTGGACGATCTCCGGCCATACCTTCCTCACGGAACGGTATGCGGCGGATGCCAATCGGAAGAACTCGATTCACGTTGGAATCGCCGAACGGTACGATTTGGTCACGAAGGCAGGTGGATTCCAGGGTATGCCGGGTGACTACATCCACTTTAATGGTAGAAGTTCACACTTCGCAGAGGGTGGATGGGGGATCCTGAGGGTGCTGGATAAACAAGTGCCCGACCTGATGCCTCTGCCCAAGGGAACCAATCCTTTGAGCATTCCTGCCACGCCGAGCTCAGTCTGTCCGGCGGATGCACCGGTCAAGAACTTCAGTGTGGTGGCGTTGGATCGCCCGATGAAGTTGAATCCGAAAGCGCCGGATGCGATTGAAGTGGACTTCGAGCGGAAGATTGAAATGACCATGCCGGAAGGCAAGATCTTCGCGCTGGAAGGAGAAGCCACGACGGTGTCCAGCGGTGCGACCCCGCATCCGCTGACACTGCGTGCCAATTTGGGCGACTGTATCAAGGTGAACTTGACGAATAAGATGAAGGCAAGTCGGGCGTCATTCTTCGCGCCTGGATTGGCCTTTGATCCGAAGGACAGTCAAGGGTTGAACGTCGGCAACAATGGCGGCGACCAGACCATTGGTCCGGGTGAAAAACGTCAGTACACCTATTACGCACATCCGTCGAACAAGGAGACGACCTCCTTGGTGTGGGATGGTGGCAATATCGTTGTCAATCCACGGAACGGATTGTATGGCGCAATCATCATCGGCCCGCGCGGGTCTCAGTACCGTGATCCTGTGACCGGTGCCGATGTCTCACAGAAGAATGCCTGGCGGGCGGACGTGATCGTGGACACGATGCTCCCAGACAACGTCGGGAAACGGAACTACCGTGACGTGGCCCTCTTCTTCCAAGATGAGGACAACATCATCGGGACGGCATTCATGCCGTATGTGCAGAATGTCGCGGGCTTGACGTCGGTGAACTACCGCGCAGAGCCCTACAAGTTCCGAGAAGATCAGGGCTGCTCGCTGGGGAAGATCTTCCAGCCTTGTGTCGTTGACAAGCCGGAGGATCCGGTGACGCCGCTGATCGAAGCGCACGCAGGCGACGCGGTCAGGATTCACGTGATCGGCGCCAATAGTGAGCAAAACGGGATGTTTGGAGTCGAGGGCCATGAGTGGCCGATCGAGCCGTACATGCCGGGTGCTGATATGATCAGTGTTGTGGAGTACGCTGGTTCTGAAACCCTCGATGTCTTCCTTCGTGGCGGTGCGGGTGGTCCGTATCGTCAGGTCGGTGACTTCGTGTGGTCGAATCAACGGCTGCCCTACACGCAGTCCGGGCAGTGGGGCTATCTCCGAGTCTTGCCAGCAGGTGATACTCGGATCCAACCGCTCGGGGCGATGGGAGCGGCAGTCAAGCGGGCTGAGGTAGCACCGCAACCGAAAGCTACTCCGACTGCGATGAAATAGCGGGACGGAGATAGTATCATATGTGTGGGAGAGTCGCCTGTTTCATGCGGCTCTCCCACTTGCGTTTTGAAGGACGGCAGTTCTATCGTGTGTGTTGATTGCGTTGGAGGAATCGGTCTGAGAAAGGAGTGATCATGAATATGGCAAAAGTATCGCGATTCATCATCGGATCAATCATGCTCGCGGTGAGCAGTCAGGCTGCGGCGTACCAAGAAGTCACGATCTCAGACGGTGGAAGCATTATGGGGACGGTGTACCTCGTAGGGCAGGTGCCAAAGCCGAAAGGCTATAATCTCACAACGCTGCCCGATCCCTACTACTGCGGCCGCATTTCTGATGGACAAGGGTGGCGGATCTTGCAGCCGTTTAATGTGGGGCAAGGTGGAGAACTTCGAGAAGTGCTGGTCTATCTCGAAGGGGTTGAGAAAGGCAAGCCGTTTGATGAGACGAGTACACCTCAAGTTGAAGCGAAGGACTGCTTGTTTCTCCCATTCACCATGGCGGTGCGAGACGACCAATCGGTGACAGTCGTCAATATGGATCCTGTCATGCACGATATTCAGGCGTATGAAACGTCGAATCTTGGCGCACGGGTGCTGTTCAATGTGCCGCTGCCGATGAACTCGGAGCATCCACGAAACTTCAAAGATCGTAGCGATGCGGCGATGTACCATAAACACATGGCCGGGGCTCCAACGAAACAACTGGTGAATCTTACCAAGGGGCGTCGGATCTTTGTGATGCAGTGCGGGTTTCATGCGTATATGGAGAGTTGGGGAGTGGCAGTTAACAATCCGTACTTTGCCAAGACGGATCAGGAGGGGCGATTTGCCATCACCAACGTTCCCCCTGGTACCTATAAGTTGGTTGTTTGGCACCCGTATGTGAGGACGCCAATTGAGCAGATGATTACTGTGCGTCCGAAAGAGACGATGGAAACGACGCTGATGGTCCAGGCTCCAACGGGTCGGCTCTATGCCAATGAAGTCTTAGAGCACGATTATGTCCGTTATAATGTGACGGAGGAAGCCCAGAAAGAGATCGATCCAATGATTCAGAAGCAAAATCGATGAGAGCAGGTTGGATCGGTGTGGGTTAAGAGACCAGTGCTATCACCCGGCGGTCTCAGGCGATGCATCTGGATAATCATCGGGTGTGGTCTGCTGTCGCTCATGGCTGTCTCGGCAAGGGCTGACCACGAGAGCTCGAAGCAGCCGCCACTGTGGACGCCACGTGATGAAGCCGAGCGGTTGGCGGCAATGGAGGTGCCGGGTGGAATGGTATTGGTTCCGGCAGGATCGTTTCTTATGGGGAGTGATCCGCGGAAGGACCGCGCGGCCGGTCCGCAGGAACAACCACAACATGAGGTTTATCTCGATACGTTCAGGATCGACCGATTCGAGGTGTCAAACCTTGACTATCTTAGATTCGTGCTCGGGACGGGAGCAGATTGGCCGAAATTCTGGCGAGAGAATCCATTTTCCGAAAAGGCCGCACTCCATCCCGTGATCAACGTGAGCTGGCATGAAGCCGACGCCTTTTGCCGGTGGGCCAGCAAACGACTTCCCACTGAGGCTGAATGGGAAAAAGCAGCACGTGGGGTGGACGGTCGGATTTTCCCATGGGGGAATGAGCCTGCCGGTTGGATCAAGAGTAATATCGCCCACCCTGGGTCGAAGCGAGGATTCAAGTACCCGCCGCTCGCCAATATCAATCGCTATGACAAGGGCGCCAGTCCATACGGTGTTTATCAAATGGCGGGTAATGTCAGCGAATGGGTCTCGGATTGGTTTGACCCGGAGTATTACCGGCATAGTCACGACAAGAATCCGCAAGGGCCTATGGCCGGAGAACTCAAGGTCTTTCGTGGAGGCTCCTGGAACGAGGACCCGGAGGTGGCCCGCTCCGCCGGCCGCAATGGCGGTCCACCTGATCGGGAGAGTTACTTGACGGGGTTTCGCTGTGCGCAGTCAGCAGGTGATGGCAATGCCGAAGTATCGAATATCGGCCGAGATGGTACCGCGCCGACCGTGATGCGACTTTCTGAGTGACGGTCGATGCGGCGATGAGTTTTTATTGAGGAGTGGGGAGGGGGATGATGAGGCGAACTGGGGCTAGCACACGGGGTTGGATAGGTCTGACCCTGACCATAGTCGGTGTCCTAGCGGGCATGTCCAATACCGCCTGGGGGTTGGATACGCAAGACATCACGGTGGACTGGACCGAAGCTGGCAAAAAGCTTGCCGCTGAGCGAGTCACAAATTGGAAGACGAAAGCAGAAATGGTGATGGTACCAGCGGGAGAGTTTCTGATGGGCAGCGATAAAAAGACGGATCGACTTGCCTATCGGAGTGAGATTCCTCAGCGTCGTGTCTATCTCGATGCCTTCGAGATCGGCAGGTACGAAGTGACGGCGCTCGAATATCTGAAGTTCGTACTGGCCACCAAGCGATCTCCGCAACTCGATTGGCGCTATGATGGAGGCAACTTCCAAGAGTCGATGGCGCACCATCCGATTATGCATGTGAGCTGGTATGACGCGGATGCGTACTGCAAGTGGGCGAATCAGCGGTTACCGACCGAAGCTGAATGGGAGAAAGCAGCACGCGGGGCGGATGGTCGGCTCTTCCCCTGGGGACGGGAGTACGCCGGTCCGACACGAGCCAATTTTGGCCGGACAGGGCTTTCCGGACCTGTACGTGATCGTCCCGAGCGATTGTTGCTGTATCCACCGATCATCTCGGTTGATAAGTATGAGAATGCGGTGAGTCCCTATGGCCTCTACCAGACGATTGGTAACGTGGCCGAATGGGTATCCGACTGGTATGACCAGGATTACTACAAGGCGGCGCCGGATCGAAATCCTCAGGGACCAGGAACCGGAACACAAAAAGCGTTTCGCGGTGGAGGTTGGATGGACAGTACCACCACCATGAGAGTAGCGATGAGGAACGGGACCGACCCGAACACGAAGATTAATTGGTTGGGGTTTCGTTGCGCAAAATCGGTAACCGAGGAGCAACCATCGGTTAAGACCTCTCGCGTGCAACATGCAACCCCACTTGTGGAGTCAGAGCGCTGAATCATCCGGGCCGTGCGACATGGTTGCACGCTGGTTTTAATAAGCTGATTAGGCAAGGAGCGTATATGTTTGTCACCGGGCTCGCTTGGTCCATGACCCGTGTCGGCTTACCCGAACTGCGGTTTGTCGCGTTCCTGCTCGCTGTTATCGTTCCGTCGAGCTTTTCACAGTTGAGTGAGGCAGCGCCAGGAGGAAAGACCGAGGTGCTGCCTGTGGAGAAGGCTGCGCCTGCTGCAGTGGTCATCGAGGCAGCCGGAACTGACCAGGAATTGAGGCGTCAGATGAGAATAAAGAACGGTGTGGCGGAGTTAGAAAGTAGTGCGGTTCGGTTTTCGATGGCACCTACGGGGAGCTATGGTTTCATTGCCCCCAAGCAGCTTGGGTTGGCGTTGGTGACACAGAGTCCGGACTTGATGTTGGAACGGATGCCCTCGTCATCTGGATCCTACGAGATTCATAAGCTCGGCGACGGGAGTGGATTGCTGGTCGGTTTCGTGGGGAACGATGGTGTTTCTCAGATCAAACCGAGCGAACGGCCGAAGAACGTTCGACTGTCACTGTATTCAGATCCATACGGTAACGCGACGAAGATTGCGGCAGTTCCGTTAACGAAACTCATGGTGGACCAAATGCCGCGCCGGAGCGAGTTCAACAAGCCGGAGGGACCGATGGTATTAGATATGGATTTGCAAGGCACCGCCAACAGAAAATCACCCGTCGCAAAGTAGTCGTTCGAGTTGAGTGGTAGTCGCGATGAAAGCCTTGACACTATAGGTGGAGTTCAGTATGGTGCAGCTCTCAGTTTTTCGTGTACTGATGTCAATTTTAGGTATGACTCATCCGGGAGGTTTTCGATCTAAACAAACAATCTTCGCTTAAATTCTTCCACATAATTTATGGAGAAGGGGTAGTTGCTTCAGTGCCGCCCCTCTCACTATTCTCAACTTAGCAAGGAGGTCGGTCCATGCTTCGTTTCGGTTCACCTTACAATAGCGTGTTGCTCGGGCTCGCTGGTGTCGCGCTCTTAGCGATACCGGCGGTGGCGACTGCTGAGAGTTCGTCGCACGTCGCGATGAATCACCAGCTGCCGGCTTGGGCTGAACAGCTCAAGGGCCAGACAATTGTTGAAGATGCCATGTCAGGACGCGCAGATCGATCTGCGAAGGTCGAACAGCAGCACCAGCGCATCATGGATCATATGTCCAAGGATCCGCAGGTGCAGGCCGTGAATAGCGGCATGTACAACACTTCCGCCATGATGCACCAGTACGGAGCGGGCGGCCAGGATATGTTGCTCATGTCTGATCCTCGAGCAGAACCAGTGGCTGCGAACGGAGGCGGTAGGTGCCCGGCCGGTGCGCCAGTGAAGCAGTATAATGTTTCCGCGATAAACGTCGAGATCACACTCAATCAGTGGCTCGATTTTTATCCTGGCTACATGTATGTGTTGGACGAAGATATCAATAAGGTGAGGGCTGAAGAAACCAAGAACAGGGAAGCAAGGGAAAAAGAGGGGTTTGATCCAGGGGCCGTGATTGCCGGTGTGCAAGCGCAGTGGATTCAACCTCTGACGATCCGCGCGAATCAGGGCGATTGTCTTAAGATCAAGCTGAGTAACAAGTTAGAGGGTGGTGAGGACGTCAGTCTGCATATCCATGGCTCCTCGATGGTCGTGAGTAAGACGGGAGCGGCGGCCACGACGAGTAATGCTGATGCGATTGCTGCGAAAGACAAACCTGTGGATTTGGAATGGTACCTTCTTCCCGATTTGCAGGAGGGGGTTCGTCAGTTCCACACGTACAGTAACGATCGTGAGTTGACGGTCATGGGCATGTTCGGTTCTTTTATTGTGGAACCCAAAGGCTCCACGTATTGGGAGCCGCTCGGAACCGGAGATGCGACTCCGGCCACTAGTGGGTGGCAGGTGATGATCAAGAACGGGACTGGTCCCGACTTCCGTGAATTCGTATTGTATTACCATGAAGTTGGCGACGAGGCCTTCCGCCCGTTAAACAAGAAGGGTGATTTCTTGCCGCAACGTGATCCGTTGACGGATACGTATCGTCCTGGGGGCCGCGCGATCAACTATCGGAGCGAGCCATTCGGGATCAATAACATGCATTTACAGCATGAGTATTTTGGGTTTGAAGATGAGTCGATGGGGTACGGTTCCTATACGTTCGGCGACCCTTCTCCGACCATCCCTCGCTCCTATATCGGCGACCCGGCAAAGTTCCGTCTTGTTCACGGTGGATCAGAGGTGTTCCATAGCCATCATCCGCATGGTGGGTCCATCCGTTGGCCACGGAGTCCGAGAGCCATTGATGATATGAATCTATGGGCCACAGCGATGAATGGTCCGGTCAAGTATCCGGTCATCCGTGCCAAGACCGATCGAGTCGATGTGGAAGTCGTCGGTCCTTCAGAGGCATTGGATTTGGAGACGGAATGCGGCTCCGGGCTGTGCCAACAGTTGGCTGGTGATTTCCTGTTTCATTGCCACGTGGCGCACCATTACGTTTCAGGCATGTGGGGTTACTGGCGTGTCTACAACACCATCCAGCAGGGTGAGCTGCGAAACGACGTGATGCCCGATCTTCGAGAGTTACCGGATCGGAAGGGTCGTATCAAGGTGCCTATTTCGTCAGACAAGTTGATCGGTCAGACTGTTGATTGGTTCGGAACGCAATTTAAGATTGTGGAGAAGGGTAAGAGCAACTGGAAAGGGAATCCGGCGACGATTACGATCAAGGATTGGGTGGCGATGCAGTTGCCACCAGCCGGGAAGCCTGGCCATAAGGATGATGAAAAAGGCCAGATCGTCTCGTACGATGCCACCGTGCTGGATTGGACATGGGAAGGCACTCGTGCAATGAGCGAAAAGGAAAGTACGATCGTCAACCCAAAGTACGTGTCAACTCATCCAGGCAAGCGGCACCCGATCATGTTTGAGCCGCTGACGGGGAAGGTAGCCTGGCCCCATCTCACTCCGCATTTTGGGAAGAGGGTCATGTTTTCTCCGAATCACGTCGGGGCACCCTGGTTGGAGATGATTCGGCGCGACGACAATGGAGAGGAGAGTCTCGATCAAGCCAAGCCCGGTGAGCAGGGGAATTGGAGTCTCTGTCCAGTGAACGCGGGGCGGAAGAGTTACAATGTCCATTTCATCAAAGTGCCGATCAAGATTGCCAAGGCGCAAGGGAAGGAACCGGCCGTCATTGATCAAAACGGTTTGATCTACGTACTGCACGAAGAAGAAGCCGCGGTTCGCGCCAATGACGATCTCAAGTATCCGTTAGTCGTACGTGGGAACATTTATGACTGCGTGGATTGGACGTTGACCAGTGAGTGGGACGACGATGATTACACGAATTTCCAGGCGTCAAAAATTAACACGCACTGGCATTTCCTTCAGTTTGACAATCAGGCATCAGATGGCGTGATCACCGGATTCTCCTATGAGCAGTCGGTGCGTCCGTTCACGATGCTTGAGAAGAAGAATCCAAAGGGGCTTCCTGCTCCGATGAATACTGTGCTGAACTCGGCTGCAAAGAAGGGGGCCAACACACTGTCTGTCAAGAATGCCAAGCAGTATCATGTGGGAACCTTGATCATGGTTGGTGCAGACAATGTGAAGGGTAACGAGATCGCGCGAATCAAGTCGATCAATGGTAACCAGATCACGCTATCGAAGGGGCTGAAGCACGATCATCCTGCCAAGGACATTGTGACGGTTGAATTTGTTCGTCAACGGTTCTGGGTGGATGCGGACGTGGGAACTGTGTTTTGGCACGACCATGCATTCGGTGCAACAACCTGGCCGCATGGCGGGTTTGGGACATTCATCGCCGAGCCGGTTGGGTCCACCTATCACGATCCTGTGACCGGAAGAGAGATACGCAGTGGCCCAATCGCGGATATTCACACGAACGAACCTGTGGGCCATGGAGTGAATAATAGTTTCCGTGAGTTAATGGTTCAGGTGCACGATACGGTCCCACATACCGTCAATATCGTCACGGCGGGGAACCCGCCAGGGCAACCGATCGAGGTGGCGCTGGAGGCTGGGAAAACCGTATCGTTTGTGATGCCTGAAAAAATTTACATGACTCCGATGCCGTTCTTGAACGGAGGCACCCATACGACCGGAAGCGGTCTGAACTTCAGGGCTGGCCCAATTGCACAGCGCTTGGCAACCAATCCGGATGTTTCGCAAATCTTCAACAGCCAGATCCATGGAGATCCCTATACGCCGCTTCTGAGGGCCTACACCGGCGACACCATGGTGTTCCGGCTGTTGCATACCCTTATGAACGAGACGATGACCTGGACCTTGTCTGGCCATACCTTTTGGACCGAGCGGTATGCACCAGATGCAAACCGGAAGAACTCCATTCATGTGGGTATTGCAGAACGGTATGACTTAGTGGTACCTGAGGCGGGTGGTCCTCGTCATCAGCCTGGGGACTATATTCACTTTAACGGTCGGTCATCAAAACTATCCGAAGGCGGATGGGGCATCGTGCGCGTGTATGATCAGGAACGGCCGGATTTGAAGAAATTGCCTGCCGGATTCTCCAATAAGGGGGAAATTCAGAAGCCCTTACCGGTGTGTCCAGCTGATGCTCCGGTCAAGAGCTTCAATGTGGTGGCGATGGATTATCCGTCGATGACGTTTAACCCCAAGGCGCCCGAGACAATCGAAGTAGATTTTGAGCGAAAGATTCAAATCTCCAATCCAGATGCAAAGATTTACGCGCTGGAGGATGATGTGGCCAAGGTGTCTGGAAACACCAAACCGATGCCACTCACACTTCGGGTTAACGTTGGGGACTGTGTGAAGGTGAATCTGAAGAATAAGATGAAGGCTAGTAAGGCTTCATTTTCGGCAATCGGACTCGCATTTGATCCGAAGGATTCGTTAGGTGCCAATGTCGGCAACAATTCTGGTGATCAGACGATCGCACCAGCTGCTGAACGTGTGTACACTTTCTATGCTGATCCATTCAACGGAGAGACTACCTCGCTGGTGTGGGATTGGGGTAATGTGATGACCAATCCACGCAACGGCTTGTTCGGTGCAATCGTGGTTGGTCCAAAGGGATCCAAATATCGAGATCCAAAGACAGGTGTCGATTTATCGAACAAAAATGCCTGGGCTGCCGACGTGATAGTGGACAAGTCCATCTCTGGGAACGAAATGCGCCATAACTATCGTGATGTCGCACTCTTCTTCCAGGATGAGGATAACATCATCGGGACGAGCTTCATGCCGTACGTGCAAAACGTGGCGGGTCTGACCGGCATCAACTACCGGTCCGAACCCTATTTATATCGGCAAGATCAGGGCTGTTCGTTGGGTAAGATGTTTCAACCCTGTAAGGCGGACAAGCCTGAGGATCCGGCGACACCGATCATTGAGTCACATGCCGGTGATCCGGTACGAATTCATGTGATCGGTGCAAATAATGAGCAGAATGGCATGTTCAGCGTTGAGAAGCATGAGTGGCCGATTGAACCGTATATGCGAGGAGCCGACCAGATCAGCGTCGTCGAATTCTCTGGTTCTGAAGTTCTCGATGTATTCATTTCTTCAGCCGGAGGGCCGTACCGATTGTCCGGTGACTATGTCTATAGTAATCAACGGCTGCCGTACTCCCAGTCAGGTCAATGGGGGTTCCTGAGAGTGTTGCCGAATGGCGACAATAGGATTCAATCGTTAAGCGCGGCTGGAGTTGGTTCCAAGCATGCAGAAGCAGATCATGAGCCGAGGGTTCTGCCAACGGTCTTGAAATAGTCCGCTTCACACAGCTTGGGGGAAACAAGGGGAGCCGTACCATTGGTACGGCTCCTTTTTTTCTGACTCCTCTCAGTCAGATGCTCTAGGAGTACACGTTATCCGATGGCTGGGTACGTAACTTGGGCTTCAACTGCTCAGTTGCGGATCACAGGAGGAGTAGATCAATGATGGTGACGCTGAATCGGTTGGTGACAACAGCCACGATTCGTTTGTGATGAGTCCCAGACACACTGAGCGGGTGGTGCCAGCGAGAAGGGACCACACGTTGCCAACAAATTGTTGGATCCTATCTCCAATCTGTATAATACCACTCACGATATGAAGGATGAATTTCTCTCGATGATTCAAATGTAGAATCACTGAATGGACACCCAAGAGGAGAGAACGGTGAGCACAGGACGTATCTCGTTTGTTCTTGGTAGTGGAGTTCTTACGCTGCTCCTGACAGCTGCGGTTGTGTATTCCTATGATGTGATAGATGTGGAGCATGGAGGAACGATTGAAGGCACGATTACGCTTGATGGAGTTGTGCCTCAACCAAAAGGGTTCAACCTCATTACCTTCCCTGACCCAATGTATTGTGGGCGCATTTCCAATGGGCGTGGATGGCGCTTGCTGCACGACTTTGTTGTGAGCCCTCAGGGAGGCTTGAAAGATGCCATTGTGCTGCTTGAAGGGATTGATGCCGGAAAGCCTTTTGAAGTCTCGGTTCCATTGATCGAAGCTCGTGACTGTATGTTTCAGCCGTTTATGACGATCGTCCGCAACGGACACGCCGTCGAAGTGATCAATATGGATCCTGTCATGCATGACATTCAGGGGTATGAGACCTCGCCGGAAGCCGGAGCGCGTGTACTGTTCAATACGCCTCTCATCATGAACCATCAGCATCATCGGGGCGATCTCCACGCGATGCATACGCATGCGCCTGGGAAGTCACTGATTGGGCCGATCTATCTCAATAAAGGTCGCCGGACCTTCTACATGCAGTGTGGGTTCCATGCCTATATGGAAAGTTGGGCAATGGCCGTAAACAATCCCTACTATGCCCTGACGGATGCCGAGGGGAAGTTCATGATCGATCGTATTCCACCGGGCACATATCAGTTGGTGGTCTGGCATCCACAGACGGGACCTGGGATAACGAAATTGGTGAGCGTACGACCGGATGGAAAACTCGTCGAGCAGGTTGCATTGCCAGCGCCAAAAGGAAATCGGACGGCCCATCAAGTCATGGACAATCCTCGGTTTGGTCTTAAGTCATTGGGGTATTCCATCGATATTCAACCACTGGTTGAAACCCAACGGTAGCGATTGGTGCCATGCGCGAGATAGGAAGATCCCGTAGGTCAGTGCTTCTGCTGCTCAGCTGTGTTGCAACCCTGTGGTGGCCTCTCTGGATTGCGACGGCCGGTGACACGCTTCCTGCTGAGCCTGAATTTTCCGGTACACTCATCAAACGGGTGGACGGAAAACAATATGACGTGCAGGTGTTTGGGAAGGGAGATCGGCTCAGATTGGAGTATAGGTATGCCATCCGGACCGAGCGTGGCTTTTCAGCAATCGAAATCATTCGACTGGATCTTGGGGAACGATGGTACATCCTTCCTCAACAAAAACATATCCTGGTCTTGCCTGTCAGGGATGATGCCCCATCGATACGCACGGAGCTTGTGGGAGAGACAAGCAGAATAATTGTCGGTGACGCGACAGTGGCTGGTCGTGCGGCACGATTGTTCAACGTTCACGTAGAACGGAATGGATTCCCTGAGCGATTCTATGAGTGGGTTGATGCGGAGGTGGGCATTGTGCTCAAGTTGGTCAGCCAGGATCGGGATTGGTCGTTTGAGTATGAGAGACTGAGAATTTCGCCCCAGCCTCGTATGTATTTCGAGGAACCGCCAGGGTACAGCAAACGTCTAAGCGAGGCTTTCCAACGACATGAGAAATAGCACCATGATTGTTCAGACGATCCGACTTACCGCAGTCATGCTCATAGGCGTGATGTGGTTACCACCGACGATCGTCGGCACTATCTTCGCTGGAACTACGTCTGACGTTTCGGAGATACAGCGACTCTATGACGCGAAAGAGTATCCAAAAACTCTTGAGGAGTTAGACCGGCTGGATCATGAGGCTGCCGGGTTGCCGGATGTGCGTCGGCTCAAGATTCGCACGTTGCTGAGGCTCGGTAAGCCGAAGGAAGCTTTGACAGAATATGAAACTCTGACGCAGAACGTGAAGCAGGAGGATCGGTTGCTTCTGCGGGAGGTCGCACTCGGATTCATCGTCATTCTGACGAATGATATGCGAGAGCAGATGCGAGGGGCAGCCTACACTGCCCTGAAAGAGTGGCATAGTCCTGAATCGCTTTCGTTCCTGGAGGCGGGACTGACCGATCAGTCAGGTCTCGTCAGAGCCTTAGCGGCTGAGGGGCTCGCGAACTTCGAGGCCGGTCGCCGTTCACTAAAGTTCCGCGGGGCGTTGGAAGACCAAGCTGCGCTGGTCAAAGAGGCGGTGCTCAAAGGATTTATAAAATCACATGATGCGTCGGTCATTTCACTGATTGAGCCCTTACTGAAGGACCCGGAAGTGCGCGTTCGCGTTGCGGCAGCCGAGGTGTTTTGTCATCTCAAACGATCAAAGGGTTGTGATGTGCTGGTCCGTTATGCCAAAGCACCTAATCCCGATGAAAGAACCGCAGCCATTCGTGCATTGGTCGAGCTTCAAGCGACAGGAGTATTCCCTATCCTCAAAGAAGCGAGCGAGCATCAACAACCATCAGTACGTGGAGCTGCCGCGACAGGATTTGGTCGTCTACCGTCTGCAGAAGCACTTGTCATACTCAGCCGGCTGCTAAAGGATCCACTCCCTCCGGTACGGATCGCCGCTGCAGTCAGCTTAGGGAAGTTTCATGGGCTGAACTCCGGACCACTGTTGATCAAGGCACTTGAGGATCGTGACGCCGCAGTCAGAGCGTTCGTGATCGGTGCGCTGCTGGAGCATGGGGAACGGTATGAGGTCGTCGCCGATTCTGTTTGGAGCCTCACGAATGTGAAAGAGCCCGCCGTTCGTGCCGCTGTGGCTCGAGCATTAGGACATGCCGGAGAGACAAATCGAGGGTCGGCGGAGGCTGCATTGATGGTATTGGTTCAGGATGCCGTGCCTCGCGTACGGATGGCTGCCGTCCGCTCAATGGCAAAGGTCGAAGGAACAGGTGTGCAGACAGTCCTCAGAGGCGCTCTTCACGACGAGGACGATGCGGTTCGTGCTACGGCAGGCGGTGGGTTGCTGACCATCTTTTCGTCCAATGAATAGGTGCAGAGATTGCGATTGAGAGGGGGGAAGATGTCCTGCGGGGATGACGCGGCATTCACCGACTGACTATGATACGATCAACCGCCGACGGCTTTGGTGGAAGGAGCGTGCTCTGATGTTTATTCGAGTTCTTAAGCTTGCTGTGGTGTCGAGTTGTCTATTCAGTGTCTCGCTTTCATTTGCAGAAGAACGTCTTTCTCAAGTGCCGGTTGAGGTGCCACACAGTAAAGATGGCGCACCGATGGTGATGATTCCAGCTGGAAAGTTTCCAATGGGTGTACCATCCGGGGACCGAGATGGAGGGCGTGATGAGTATCCACGGCATGAAGTGTTTGTCGACATATTTATGATCGACAAATTTGAAGTGACGAATGGCCGCTATCTTGAATTCGTCCAGGCGACGGGACATCGTGTGCCACAGAATCTTACGAGCCCAACACGAAATATCTGGGAAGGCGATCACATGACGGAATCGGTCGCTGAGCGTCCGGTCATTAACGTGGATTGGTCCGATGCAGAGGCGTATTGTTCATGGGCGGGTAAACGACTACCGACGGAAGCAGAATGGGAAAAGGCAGCAAAAGGGACAGCCGATCGACGGTTCCCATGGGGGAATGTTGAGCCAACCGCCAAACATCTCAACTACAATCAACGCTGGATTGGGGTAAAAACCCTTATGCCGGTTGGGAGTTATGAGGCGGGAAGGAGCCCTTACGGAGTCTATGATATGGCCGGCAACGTCTGGGAGTGGGTCCATGACTGGTATGACGCCCATTATTACGAGAAAAGTCCGGACAAAAATCCCAAAGGTCCTGAAACTGGGTCGAAGAAGGTCATCCGGGGAGCTGGTTGGCAAAATGAAACACCAACTGTCCGCATCTTCACCCGAGTGGAGAGCGACCCGACCATGCGTAACGAGTCTACTGGATTTCGTTGCGCCACAGATGTTCCGGGGAAATAGTCGGCGGACGTCTACTCCGTTTCCCCTAATTCTCCCTCGCGTGGCCCCTCCTCGGCTCATGTGCCCCATGCTCGGACATGGCTGCTTGCGTTAGCCCTTGTTGAACAGGGAAGGAGGAGCTAGTTGGGAGCGTCTGCTGCGGGTTTGGCATCTCGTGCACAGCGAAAGCCGAGCCAATTCATCTTAGTGTTAGGGCCCGTTCCATTCCGTTGAGCCACCCGTACACTGGGGGTACTGTCGATCCAGCTTCCGCCACGAAAACCTCGCTGCGTTCCCTTCTCCGGTCCCTTCGGATTTTTGGTTGGTGCCGCGGCATAGTACTTAGGATCGTACCAATCAGCTACCCATTCGGCTACGTTCCCGGACATCTGGAATAATCCGTACGGGCTGACCGCATTGTCGTATTTATCAACTGAGATGATTGGTGGGTACAAGAGCAATCGTTCGGGGCGATCGCGTACAGGGCCAGACAGGCCGGTCCGACCGAAGTTGGCTCGTGACAACCCGGCGATCTGATTGCCCCACGGATACAGGCGCCCGTCCTCCCCACGCGCTGCTTTCTCCCATTCAGCCTCCGTGGGCAAGCGCTTCCCCGCCCACTTGCAATAGGCTTCGGCATCAATCCAGGACACATGCATAACTGGATGGTTTGTCATAGTGTCCTGGAAATTGCCGCCGTCGTATTGCCAATCGATGAGAGGCGGTAGATCATGCGCCAAGACAAATTTCAAAAATTGGACAGTTGTTACCTCGAACCGATCAATTTCATAGGAGTCGAGATAGACACTTCGCTGTGGGAGTTCTGGCTGATACGCATTCCGATCGGCCTTCTTGTCACTGCCCATGAGAAACTCACCAGCTGGGATGAGGGCCATCTCGTCATGAGCCGGCAGCTTCGCCCGTTCCTCTGCAAGTTTTTTCCCCTCGGTCGTCCATTGACGCACGACATCAGCCACGTCCAATGCGGATGCGTCACTTCCGCCGATGACTCCCATCAGCACGACGCTCACAATAATTCCTAACACCTGCACGGCCCCTCCTCCTTTTTCTTCGACACGATTGTGTTACAGGCCTGGCCCGTTCTGCTCCCGAGCTGGCGCATCGAATTCTTCCAATGGCTGGAAGTTGACTGGTAAGTTGAAGAGATAGTCTGATACCGAATGCATTTTGACATGGTGATATTCCATGATCCAACTACCATCTTTCTTGGCCAGCTTCATGGGAAAGTGAATGTCCGTCGCGAGCCATTGATAGTAGACATCGACCTGCTCGCCTTGCTTCGTCGTCACTTCGTACAAGACGGTCGGGTGTCCTTCCCGGACTTCCTGGCCGATCTCTTCCCGTGAGACCTCACCAGGCAATGTTTCACCCACTCTGAGGTCCTGCTCAGGACTATACGGAACAGTCTTGAAATGCTTCATTCTCGACAGCAACAGCCACACAACTTGCTTGTCTTTTCGCACGATGCTGACGTTGACGGGTCCCATGGTATGGTGTTCAATACGCCACATGGCATCGCGGTAGTAGATATTCGCCTTGCGCATTTTTCCATCGATTTTAGTCACTTGGTCGGCAGTGAACTCCAGCGCAGATGCCGACTGCCAGGGGAGCATGACGAAGCACACAAGCATGAATGCTGACCGGAGTAGACGCATGGGGGGAAATCCTACCACACTGATTGGCATATTTTCTTTTTGGTCGCTGAAGTATATGAACAGAGTGTTCCACATCTGCGGAAGATAAATAGGGGCTAGCAGTCTGCTGAAAAACTCAATATGTGTGCTTCGATAAGCTCAGCACGAACGGAAAACATCAATAGTATCAATGGCTTCTCTGTTCATCCTGAGGCTCTCGCAGGATGAACGAAGAGTTTTTCAGCAGACTGTTAGGGGGAAACTAAAGTCAGTGTCCGTGCACATCGAAACCCAATCGTGGAGGACCGCTGATCGGGCGATGCACCGCCCCTTGTTGCCGTTCTGAGCATGACTCGCTTGCTTTTCCACGAACCTCCACGAACGCTTTTGTAGCGTCCAGTGGTTGGACCTGGGGGATTTCGATCCGGCATGTAGGCATAATAGTCCAACCCAAACCAGTCATGCACCCACTCTGCCACGTTTCCCGCCATATGGTGTAGCCCATAAGGGCTTTTGCCCTCTTCGTGGGAATCGACCGTTGCAAGAATGGGAATTTCGTGGACATGATGTTGCCCGAACATGGCTAGTTTGGAGTTGGGCATGGCGTCACCCCATGGATAGAGATTACCCTCTGGCCCTCTTGCGGCCTTTTCCCATTGGGCTTCTGTGGGCAGTCTCGCGTGCTTGATGGCGCAGAACTCCTCGGCCTCCTCCCATGTCACGTACAGAGCGGGCCACCGTGTTAGGGCCTCGTCCGGGATAGAATGAACAGTGATGACATGCCATAGGAGTTGCTGCAACTCGGTCGAGGGATAGCTGTCCTGTTGGTGTAAGAATGCCAGGTATTCCCCGAGGCTCACTTCATCGCGATCGATCTCGTATGCGTCCAACCATACGTGATGTTGAGGAAGTTCAGTGTCATCAAACTGTGTCCACTTCCCGTAAGGATCGCTATCAACCCGTTTACTGCCGATAAAAACTAGACCGGCTGTGATGAGTACAATGGGTGAGGGCTGGGACAGGTTTGCAATGGCGGTGAGATGACGAGCTAGTTCCAGAGAAGGTTTTGATCCGGCCTGCACGACGGTGGAAGATCCAATCAGAAGGAGAAAGGAAAGGAATGTCGTGGAACCTATATTGTAACCTAGCATATTGCGTGCAACCGGGAGTCCCCCCACCTTTTCAATGCTCACCGCGGTTAAGCCAGATGGGCTCAGGCTATCACAGAGGTCGGTTCCACTGCATCTTATGTGAGCGGCGGGGACTGTTGAAGAATTTTCTCGTCGAGCTCACGGCGCCAGGACGCAAGGTCTGCCGAGTCGATGTCGATCTCATCTTTCAAGTCGCCCTGGGTGGAGGATGACTGTGATGTCAATCGAGGCGTTGCCCAGTCTCATGAGTCTGTGTCATCCTAAAGGCTGACTGTTCGGTGGCAGTGTGGGTACTCTCGGCCCATCTCGGTTGCAGGGGTGGTAGCCACTCGCTTCCCAGATGAATCGCGTCAAGTCCCAAATCTTCAGCAAGCGAAAGACCGATCGTCGGCGAAAGCAAATCTGGTGTTTAGGAAGGCCACAAGACCGTATCGGGAGATCTTAAGGGGAGGAGGAGGCTTCCAAGTGTGCTTTCTTCTTCACGATCCCTGAACCAATCACGAATCCTACTTTAGAGAGAGCGAATGGATTTACATGAGCTGCGAAGTGCAAAGAGTGTGTTCATGTTTGTTTTGGTTAGTAGTTTCATCAGTAGCCCAGTGCACCGAGCAGAAGCCGTGGACTTCTCGGCAGACCGGATCGTGAAGCACAGCAAATCGGTGGTGAAATCTCATGTGAATGCCAAAGATGATCGATGGCGATTCGAGTTTTCCATACCTCAGCGGGGGGCCAGTGTGATCATTGTCCGAGTGGATCGTGGCACGGCCTGGCTGATTTCGTCCAAGCAGCGGCTGTATGTGGAAGAGCCTATCGCGAATGACTATCGGTTAGAGGTGAGCGAGAAAATACCCGGTGAAATCTCGCGCGAGTTTGTGGGAGAGGAAATGCTCAGCGGGTATCCGACCGAGCTGTTCGAGGTCACAGTTGCAGAAAAAGGGGAAACTCGGCAATACTATCGGTGGGTGACCAAGGTTCAGCGGTTTCCAATGAAGACTGTGAGCAAGCAGGGGGAATGGTCGGAAGAGTTTCGCCGGTTGGTCTTTACCGAACAGTCTCGATTCTTGTTCGAGCTGCCGCACAGATTGGATCCAGCCAGTCTACCCGCACCCATGCAACCGACTTTAAACAAATAGTAATGTAGGAGGGATTGGGATGAAACGAATCATCATCACGGCGCTTTGTCTCGCGATCGGTGGGCACATGGCGATACCGATGGGCCTCCAACCGGAGGCCTTCGCGTATGAGTCTGGGACCGTGATCAATGGCGCGACCGTACAAGGCAAGATCACGTTCACGGGAACCGTGCCGGCTCCGAAAACGTTCGAGATGCGTCGCTACTATGACCGTGAGTACTGCGCGACTCTTTCGGACGGAAAGGGGCATCGCCTCCTGAACGAAGTCACTGTCGGACAGGATGGTGGCCTCAAGGACGTGGTAGTGGTTATTGAGGGTGTCGAGAAGGGCAAGCCTTTTACTGTCAGCGATGCTGAGATGGAGGCGAGTCTGTGTCAGTTCATGCCATTCGTCACCGTAGTCAGCGACAAGCGCCGAGTTACGGTGTTTAATCGAGATCCGGTGTCCCACGACATCCAAGGGTATGCGTACGATCAATCAGGGGTGGATATTGTCCTTCATCGGCCGGCGCTGCATGTGAGCGGGACGACTGATATTGTTCAGCTGGTCAAGGGGAGGAAAGTGTTCACCATGCAGTGCGGCATGCACCCCTACATGCAAAATTGGGGATATGCCATTGATAATCCCTATTATGCCGTAACTGGTCCTAATGGGGCGTTCACGATCGGCGATCTTCCTGTCGGGACCTATCGGATCAAGGCGTGGCATCCGACCTTGGGAAGCCATGAGCAGGACATCACCGTGAAACCGAACGAGACGGTTTCGCTCGATTTCACCTTCGGCGCCAAGTAAACGGCAATGCGGGACCTCCTCATCGCGGTGCAGGTATGGGGAGGTCTGTGTTCGGTTTAAGCGGACTCACGGCGTTTTGATCTCGCCCGGGTTGGTAGCCGTCCAACATTTTTCGCACTGTCGGCATCACTCGAGCTTCAGCTGAGTGAGGAACTTTGACACGTACGCCTCGCCCTTCGTTCCGCCCGAGAGAAAAGATGTGGTGTTCGGTGATTTCACCCTGTTTGTTGTCCGTATAGGTAAAGATAAGCTCTTTCCCTGGGAGTCCTGCGAACGATCTCTCCTGATCCGGTTGCCATCGGAGGATGACCTGTTTCTTGCTATAGAGGTCGGTGATAATGCGATGGTGGGCTGAGGCGAACTCCTCGAGCGTCTGTCTGCCTTCTGGGCTACTCCCGCTGACCACATTCATATGGCCGGATACGGCAACGAGGCTCTGTTCAATAGGAGGGTGGAGCATCACACCGACTCCGTCCGGCATAGGATTGCCAAGGCGCCAATCATCCGGATAGCGAATGGAGAACCCGAATCGGGCGTTGGTGTAGAGCTTCCAGCCTGCTTCATTGGTATTCTCGGTTGCATCGGCATGAACGGGTGGAATGCTTGGAGCAAGACACATCACAAATACCGACAACGCAACACAGCGTTGAATCATTCCTGTCTTCATGAGGCGGACCTCTTCTTCTTCACCGATGAATCGTTTAGGTACAACAAAACCTGATGATGGCCGCACATTGTTCTGGCGCCGTACCACTGTTTGTTACCGGTCGCAACCAAGAGTAGCAACCACATTTGCTGAAAAGTATCTGTACGGCAACATAGATTATACTGCAACAAACTGGTAGTTGTTGAGGAAGGAGCTGGGCATGGTCTTCTATCGGTCGGTGGGGTCTTACACTCAATGGTTATCTGTACTCGGCCTATGGGCGGTTTCGTCGTTATTTGTTTTTCCGACTCATGCTGAAACAGTGTCACCCATTCAGGATGCATTTCTTCTGGCAAAACAGGTGACGGTGGGTATTCTGGCCGACACACAAGATCAACGGATGCCGGAGAAGCCAGGAAAGGTCTCGGTTCGAGGCACGGGAGTGCACCTGCGAGACGGCTACGTGGTCACTGCCAGGCATGCTGCGGAAAAGCACGATCCAACGACCGGCACCATCATTCAAAAGCGAATCCGTCTCCTGACGAATGACCTTCACGAGCTTCCAGCCGATCTCGTCGGAGACAGCGCATTCATGGATGTCGTGGTCTATCGAGTGGCGGAGCCGCATCGCTCCAAACTCCAGACAGGAACCACGTTTGTCACCGGAGACATTTCACCTGGCATGGAGGTTTTCACGGTCGGCTATCCGCTTGGCTGGGGACCGACAATGGCCTTTGGCAGGCTTGGGAATACCAATACCTTCCTACAGACTGTTGATACCCGCTTGATTCAAGCTGACCTATCGGCCTGTAGCGGCAACTCCGGGGGAGGACTCTTCAATGGACAAGGGGAGATGGTGGGAATCCTCCACGCGGTGATTCACACCGACAAGGAGGACACCCAGACCTATTGCAGCCGTATGGCATTCGCGATCCCAGGTGTGCTTGCCGAGCGTATTGTGAACGCCGCGCTCTCTGGAAAACCGCTTACCTTTTCCAAGCTGGGTCTCCACCTGACTTCGGTTAAAGATGGCACGAGGCTGCGCGTGGCCGTGAAGGATGTCACTGAGCCGGCCAAAGCTGCAGGTCTACAAAAGCACGATATGTTGTTAGCCATTGAAGATACAGAGATTCTTGATGCCTCCCAACTAAAGAATTTCCTGATTGAGCGCACGACCCCTGGTCAAGAGGTGTCCATCAAAGTGCGTCGGGTTGATGTCGACCTGACCTTTCATGTGGTCCTGGGCGGCGGGTGAACCTGATCCTATGACATGCTGCCATCGGAAGGCCCTTACTGTCCCATCTCATGTGGTAGCCGGCGCGGGCTGATCGTTGTGAGAGGGGCCTGGAGTTTTCTCATTTCGGGTGCTTACAATATTGCCTCAACGAGGCAGTAGAACGAATGAAAATCGGGACGATTCGTGCTCGAATCATGCTGGCGATCGTGCTGGTGGGATGCATTCCGCTGTTGATTGGGCTTGCGCTTGCCTATGTGTCTGGTATGCAGTCTCTTCGAGATGTGATCGGTGGAAATCTTCAGGCGGTGGCTGTTCAAGCAGCAGATCGAGTGACCATGATGGTCCAGGCAGAGATGCAAGGAGTTCGGTTATTGGGAAACACGCCCTTGCGCGTGCGCCAACCGGTTGAAGTGGTCAATCGAACCTATCCCAAGGATCTCAATGACGCACAACACCTCATCTCAGACCGCATAAAGCTGTGGGACACGGGGGTGGCGAGTGCAGTGCGACTCATGGACGCCGACCTCTCCCGCTTTCTTCGGGAAACAAAGGTTCGTGGTGGGGATAAGGTTGTGGGCCTGCTCATCGTGGATCAATACGGGGCATTGGTGGCCGCCAGCTCCGATCCAGACCACTTTTTTTTCGGGGATGAATCGTGGTGGAAGGCTGTCCAAACGGGTACTGGAGACCAGGTATATATCAGCGGAATGATTCCGGCCCAAGAAGGGTCGTTTCGGACTCCAGAAGAGACGATTGATATTGCGGTGCCTATTCTTGACGACCGGCAGCGTGTTGTCATTGGAGCAGTCAAGGCCTCGTACCGCTTCGATACACTCTTCGCCATGGTGAAGCAGATTCACATCGGCCAAACCGGTCACGCGATGTTGTTTGATGACGCAGGAAATCCTCTCGTCTGTCCGATTCTTCCCAGGCAGGCACACCGAATTCCCAGTCAGTTAATGGCGATGATTGTGTCCGAGGAGCCGGGATGGGGTGTTGCGGAAGATGATGGGCATGGTGCGATGGATACAGTGGTGGGGTATGCACCGGTGTCTCAGCTGAAGATACCGGAGAACCCATGGCATGTTCTTGTACGTCAGCAACCTTCTGAGAGCTATGCGCCCATCCGCGATCAATCGCGGAATTTAGCCCTGATTGGTCTTGTTATGTTGGGACTTCTCTTGTCGATCGGCCGATATGTTGCGGCACGGATTGCACGGCCCATTCAGATTCTTCAGAGTGGCGTTGAGGCGATTAGTCAAGGGACCTATGAGCATCCCCTCAATATCCACACGGGTGACGAGTTCGAGGAATTGGCCGTTGCGGTGCATCGCATGGCCGATAGGTTGAAGGCTTCTCGCATTGAGCTCGAAACACTCAACGAAGACCTAGCCCGTCGCGTTGAAGAGAAGACGCAGGAGATTACCCTGCATATGCACAATCTCGAATTAGCCGAACGTCTGGCTACGCTTGGCAAGGTTGCGAGTGGGATCGCACATGAGGTGAATAATCCACTCGGAATCATATTGAATCGGATCGAGTGCATGGAGGCGGATGCGGCCTGTTCACCGATTTCGGATGTGGTGAGGCGTGATCTTCTTGCGGTCAAGGCTCAGGCAGAGCGAATTTCCAGGGTTACCAAAAGTATTCTAGCTTTCTCCCGAGGATCGGTATCGACCTTGAAACCCATTGATCTGAATTGTGTCGTGCGCTCGTGCGTTGGCTTCGCTGGTGAGCGAGTTGCGGCCCTTTCTGTGGGATTGGAGTCCAGGCTTGCCCCATTACTGCCTCCTGTCATGGGTGATCGTGATCGACTAGAAACGGTCATCCTCAATCTGATCAACAATGCGATTGATGCGGTCACCCCCTTGGGAAGGGGTGGTATCGTGACAGTTCGAACAAGACCCATGCAGATGGATGGAAGGCTTGGGGTCGAAGTGACGGTGTCCGACAACGGACTTGGCATTCCACAGGAGATCATGGGACGGGTCTTTGATCCATTTTTTAGTACCAAACCGGCTGGTCAGGGAACCGGGTTGGGGCTATTTCTGGCCTACGGGATCGTCGCAGACCATCGAGGACAGATTGAGGTGAAAAACGGAGAGACCGGTGCACTATTCTCCGTGACCTTACCAGCAGTCTGGTGTGACGCGTTGGTTGAAGAAGAGGGAATATGGGAATCGCAGGAAAAATTCTCATAGTTGACGACGAGCGAGAGGCGGTGGAGAACTGTCAAAGAATTCTCAGCCGAGTACCGTATGACTGCGTGGTGACCACCGATCCGAGAGATGCACTTGAGATGATGGTGCGGGAACGGCCGGGCCTCGTGTTGACGGATCTGCGGATGCCCAAGCTGGATGGAATTGAGGTTCTGACTGCTGCTAAGCGGATGGATCCGACGGTCCCTGTTGTCCTCCTCACAGCGCATGCAACGGTCGATACGGCCGTGACGGCCATGAGATATGGTGCCTTCGACTATATCACGAAACCGTTTACAAGCGAGGAGCTGGTGCACGTGGCAAGACGGGCTTTTGAATCCGTGGCGTTGAGCTCCGATGCGTGTTTGCTCATCGGTGCCTCACGGGGAGGATTGTCCGCACCTTCGACGACGGACGTGACCAGGCTTGTGGGGAACAGTGCTGTGATAGGACATGTCTTGGCACTCGTGAGCAAAGTGGCACCGACCGATTCAAATGTTCTCGTCGATGGAGAAAGCGGGACTGGAAAAGAAATGGTCGCTCGGATGATTCACGAGCTGAGCTCACGCAGCGACCGTCCGTTTATCACCGTGGACTGCGTGTCGCTACCGGACTCACTGTTAGAAACTGAGCTGTTTGGCCATGAAAGGGGAGCCTTTACTGGTGCTCACGCTGCAAAGGCCGGTCTGTTTGAGGCGGCTGATGGTGGCACAGTGTTTCTCGACGAAGTCAGTGGGATGACGGCGAATCTACAAGCACGGTTGCTTCGTGTTCTGCAAGAGAGACACGTGCGGCGGGTTGGCGGGACACGGTTCACGCCATTGAACGTCCGTGTCATTGCGGCATCCAACCAGGATCTCGAGGAATTGTGCCGTAGAGGGACCTTCCGTGAAGATCTGTATTACCGTCTTAACGTCATTTCGATAACTCTTCCCCCTCTCAGGGTGCGGGGAGAGGACATTCTTCTATTGGCCAATGAGTTTCTGACTAGGTTTGCATCGCGGGTTCGATGTGATGCCACCATGGTACCGACAATCGATCCATCGGCCGCCGATCTGTTGATGCGATATTCATGGCCCGGCAATGTCAGGGAGCTGCAAAATGTGATGGAACGAGCCGCTGTGTTGGTCGATGGAACCACTGTGACCAGTACTCATCTGCCCGAGCGTCTCCGGGCCCTGACAGAGAGGGATGCGTTGCAACCGGAATCCAGTTTATACAAGCAGGCTAAGCAACAGGCGGTGGAGTCTTTCGAACGGGGGTTTTTAGTCGATCTCCTGAAGCGTCACGATGGACACATGGGGCGGGCGGCGCGTGAAGCTGGTGTGGATCGTAAGACCATTGAGCGGATGGTTAAGAGGCACGGTCTGCGGGGATCATTTTGACCAAACGAACTACGTATTGGCTGGCAGCTACTGAGCACTCACGGCTCTTGCGTGGTTGATGGAGACATTGTTGCTGGCTTCTTGTAGCAGCAGCGTCTAGCAGTCTGCTGAAAAACTCAATCTGTGTGCTTCGACAAGCTCAGCACGAACGGAACACCTGAATAGTTTCAATGGCTGCCTCGTTCGTCCTGAGGCTTTCGAAGGATGAACGAAGGGTTTTTCAGCAGACTGCTGGGTCCCTTCATGCGAATAAAAGGATTCGGAGCATGCACTTCTGTTCTATAAATGGGGCATAGATGCCCCATTTCCATTCTGAGAGGAAAATAGCACTAACTGCCAATTAAGCAATTATATATCGACAGAAATGAGAAAATGATGGGGCGCTGTTGCCCCATATTGATTCTAGATCGTAAACCAAGTCCGCAAGAATCTCGCAAGAAATAGCGAAATCTAAGAGTAACGCTACCTGGAATGGCATTTGCTAATGCATTCAGTAGATATCGGTATTCGTGTGCGCAATTGAGCATCTAACTTGTCTGGTAGGGAAGTGGGCACCAAAGGACCGACCTCCTCGAGTACCCTCCGTGTATCATCGGACCCTGCCAGACTCTAAACCATTGTGACGCGTAACATCTTCTGACAACGAACATAGAAGTAGGAACTAGAAGGAGGAGGAGCAACGTATGATCGATTCAATAAGATGGATGGGGTCGGGAGTCCTGGGGCTGGTGGCTAGTCTGATCTTGGCTGGGGCGCTGCCGGCTAGTGCGCTCATGTCGCATGATGCCCATATCGCCCAGGATACGAAGCAGGATCTGGCACAGCCGGTTCATGCTCAAGCTGGTCCAGCGCTGATGGACAAGATGTCAAAAGCCGTGGAGCAAGTTGAACGGCAGGTTCACAGCAAAGGACCATTCCAGGGAGCCAGTGCTCACGCGATGCAGCAGGGTGTGCTCCTTGTCGCAGATGACATGGATAAGGTGAAAGTTACGCAGGGTGGGAGATGTCCCGCCCATGCATCGGTTCGGGCCTATGACGTGACGGCAATGAACGTCGAGATCACGGTCAACCGGTTCGGCGATTTCTATCCGGGCTTCATGTATGTCCTCACTGAGAATGTGGCGGGTGTGCGCGACGAAGAGACGAAGAATAAAGCGGCGCGCGAGAGCGAAGATCCAAGCTTTGCTGGTGGGGCGGTCTCGAACGGCTTGCAAGGCGATTTGATTCAGCCGTTGGTTATCCGAGCAAACCAGGGCGATTGCTTGCGGATTACACTCCGCAACCAGATCGAAGGCGAACCCACGAATATGATCATCAATGGCTCGCAATTGCTGGTGGCCAGCACCGGCAAGCCGGCGACAGCCAATAATCCCGAAGCCTTGGTGGCCTCGGGAAAGACCGGTGAATTTGAGTGGTATATCCAGCCTGATACGCAAGAGGGCGGGCATGCGTTCCACAGCCATGCCTCGAGAGATCAGTACTCGCTCGGTTTGTTGGGGTCGCTCGTGGTGGAGCCACGCGGTTCTCGTTTCTTGAGCCCCTTCACCGGCGAGGAAATGAAGAGCGGTTGGGAAGCCATCATCGATAAGGACAAGGGATCGGATTTCCGCGAATTCGTGATTTTCTATCATGAAGCCGGTGACGAGACATTCCGACTTTTGAATCGCAAAGGCGACATGCTCCCGCAACGCGACGCCCATACCGATACCTATCGGCCGGCCGCTCGGTTGCTCAACTATCGTAGTGAGCCACACGGGACGCGATTGGAGATGCAAGAGCATCTCGTGGGATTTGCCGATGAATCACAGGGCTATGGGTCCTATACGTTCGGTGACCCGGCTACCACAATTCCACGTTCCTACTTGGGCGATCCTGCAACCTTCCGCATGATCGGTGGGTCAGAAATCGTCCATTCGCACCACTTGCATGGTGGATCGATTCGTTGGGCCAGACAGCCTGGAACCAGCAAGCTGGATCCGACGCTGTCGAAGAATGGTCCGGTCAAGTTTCCGTTGATCAACGATACGTCGGACCGTTTGGATGTGCAGTCAATCGGACCGTCCGAGATCTATGATGAAGTGATCGAAGGCGGATCCGGTGGATTGCAAGCGTTGGCCGGAGAATTTGTGTTCCATTGCCATATCCCGCAGCACTACGTGACGGGTATGTGGGGGTTCTGGCGGGTGTATAACACCTTGCAGGCTCCCGGGTTCCAGACTGACGTGATGAAGCCGTTGGCAGAGTTGCCGGATCGAAAGGGCAAGATTAAGCAGGCCGTCAGCTCCGATAAGTTGGTCGGCACCACGGTCGATTGGTATGGCGGGAAGAAGTGGGAAATCACAAAGGATAAGACCGATTGGAAAGCTAATCCGGCAAAGGTATCCATCAAGGATTGGGTTGAGTACATGCTTCCGCCTCAGGGTTTGCCTGGCAAGACGGAAGATCAGGTCAAGCAAGCTCAGGCCAATGACCCGACGGTCGTGAACTGGAAGTGGGAAGCTGCGTTAGCGCTCAATGAACCGGAGACTCCGCATAAGTGGGCGGACTATGTGTCGCCCACGCCGTTAAAGCGGCCTCCGATCACCTTCGATCCGCAGACTGGGAAGTTGGCGTTCCCGTGGTTGCGTCCGCACCTCGGAAAGCGTCCGCCATTTGCTCCGAACCATGGTGGAGCTCCCTGGTTGGAGCCGTTCCATGTAAGGGAAGATGGTACAAAGAGTACCGAACCGCCCAAGCCTGGTGAACAGGGTCCATGGAGTTTGTGCCCAGAGAATGCTCCGCGGAAGTATTTTACGACGCACTCCATCACTCTACCGATCACGCTGAAACCCGCCACGGCGAATACCGCAGCGTTGGTTGATCCGATCGGTATGATCTATGTGTTGCACGAAGAGGAAGCAGAAGTTCGAAAGAATCCCAAGAGGCAAGTGCCGTTGGTTATCCGCGGCAACGTCTATGATTGTGTGGACGTGATCTTTAAGAACGAAATCCCGGATGATGCGCGGACTGGCTGGTCCAACAAGATCAACCTGCACCCGCACTTCTTCCAATTCGATACGAGCGCGTCTGATGGTCCGACCATCGGATTCTCGTACGATATGTCGCTCAGGGCTTTCACGATGTTGAAAGACCCACAACCCGATAAGGGCATGCCGTTGCCTGGGAACACTGTCTTGACGGCGGATACAAAGGTCGGTTCACGGAGTATTACCGTTGCGGACACGTCCAAGTTCCATGTGAACACTGAACTTGGCGTCGGCATGGATGATCCGAAGTACTTTGAAGTGGCTCGGATCAAGGCTATCAACGGAAAGACCATTACATTTGATGCGCCATTGAGGCACGCACATAAGAAGAACGATATTGCCAGCGTGGAATTCATTCGTGAACGCTGGTATGTCGATGCAGACCTCGGTACGGTCTACTGGCATGATCACGTGTTTGGAACGGATACGTGGGGCCATGGACTGTTCTCGGCTTTTATCACTGAGCCGCCGCGGTCGACCTATCATGACCCGGTTACGGGTAAGGAAATCCGGAGCGGTCCCGTCGCGGATATTCACACGTTGGAACCGGTCTCGGCCCACATTCGTGGGAGCTTCCGCGAAGTTATGATGCATATTATGGACAGCAACGCCAGAACGGCGGAGCTGATTACGACGGACAATCCTCAGGCGAAGGTCGGTGCAGTCACGGTCGATGGACCACCGTCGCATCAATTCCCTGAGAAGATCAATAAGTCGGCCATGTGGTTCCTCAACGGTGGGGAAGCGACTACAGGCAGTGGTTACGGCATGCGCGTCGAGCCGCTGAGCGTCCGTCTCGCCAATAATCCTGACCCGTCGAAACTCTTCGTGTCGGGAATCCATGGCGATCCTGGTACGCCGCTACTACGAGCCTATCTCGGTGACCCGATCATGGTGCGGGCGCTGGTTGGCTCAGCGAATGAAGTGCATACGTGGCACGTGACCGGCCATTGGTTCCCGATGGAGCGATACGCCAAGGACGCGATGCCGCGAAGCACCGTGCACCTGGTGATCGGTGAGCGGTACGATCCGGCCATTCCGGCTGCTGGTGGTCCACAGAAGCAAGCGGGCGATTACCTCTACTACAGCGGTCGTGCGTCTCACTTCGCTGAAGGCAGCTGGGGTATCTTCAGAGTCTTCGATGAATTGCAAGCCGACCTGAAGCCCTTGCCTAGCCGTGAGCAGATTCAGAAGTCTGCCCCGTCGGTCTGTCCGGCGGAAGTTCCTGTGAAGAGCTTTAACGTCTCGGCGGTCGATCAACAGATCCGGTACCATGATGGTGCGCCGGGTGTTATGGAAGTCGACCTCGAACGGAAGATGGTGTTTGGGAATGAACAGGGCAAGATGTATGTGCTCGATGGGGATCGGGGGCGTGTCAAGGCCGGTGAATTGAAGCCGAGCCCGTTGACGCTGCACGTCAACGTCGGAGATTGTGTGAAGATCAATCTGAAGAACGAAATGGCTAAGGATCGAGCCGGATTCCACGTCGACATGATGGCGTTTGACCCGAAGGACTCGTTCGGCGCCAACGTCGGGAACAATCCCGGTGACCAAACGGTCGGCCCAGGCGAGAGCAAGACCTATACGTACTATGCGCATCCAGAGTATGGGGAACTTGCAGCCCTCATTCAGGACTGGGGCAACGTCGTGGAGAACCCGCGAAATGGGCTATTTGGGTCCATCATTGTTGGTCCGAAGGGTTCACGGTATCGTGATCCAGTGACCGGCGAAGATGTGACGATGAAGAGCAGCTGGCGGGCGGATGTGCTTGTTGACCGGACCATTTCAGGAAATGAAAATCGGAAGAACTATCGAGACTTTTCCTTGATGTTCCAGGACGAGGATAACATCGTTGGGGTCAGTTTCATGCCCTATATCCAACAAGTGGCAGGGATCACCGCGGTGAACTACCGCTCTGAACCGACTGCATGGCGGATGGAAAAGGGTTGTGACATCCCTGAGGTCTTTGCCTGCGTGAAGGCCGGGGAGACACCAGCGACACCGTTGTTGCAGGCGCATCTGGGAGACCCAGTGGCGGTGCATGTGCTCGGTGCATTCAGCGAGCAGGTGCAATTGTTCACGATCGATGGACATGAATGGCCGCACGAACCGTACATGCAGGGTGCCGACCAAGTTAGCACCATGGAATTTGGCGGTTCGGAAATCATCAATGCCCATCTGACCGGTGGAGCAGGCGGTCCAAATAGGATCGTCGGAGACTACATCTGGAAGAATCAGCGACCGGCATACGCCAACGCTGGGCAGTGGGGCCTCTTCCGGGTGCTTCCGACGGATGATCAACGGATTAAGCCGTTGACACCGCAGGTGCCTTCAACGAAGACGGCAACGCAAAATGGGAAGGCAAAGGTCTCTCCCACGGCGCTGAGCGTCAAGTAAGTTCAGCCTGGTGGCGTACTCGCGTACGTGCGGGTACGCCACCCCTTTTCATGCAGGCTCCCGGTAGCCATCCAAGGAGCAGGTCCGCTTTGAGTGTTCCAACCAGATGTGTAGTTGAAATAAATCCTCTCCAAGACGTACCATTCTCATATCAGGAATAGCCCATGGCTCTGTTGCATGTTTTGGTCGTCGGTATACTCACGCTGGCGGTTGGCGAGTCGGCTGTCCCGATCGTCTTTGCAGATACTGCTGCGCCGGCTTCCGTGAGTCGGGTGGAAGTTGTGCTGGCTTATCCGTATCGAACGCGCGAAGGAGAAATAAAAAAAGAATTTGTTCAGGTGGGTTTCACGAATGTCCACTTCCAATACGCGAGAATGGGCCAGCCGCCACAGAACATCGGGTTGGGCAGGGACGTTCCAGCGGATAAGGCCCGAGAGGCGATTCGTCTAGCCGTGAAATACAATCTTGGCGTCGGCATTTTGTTGCCTGAACGGCTGTTTCCTCCTCGGTTTATTACGATTGCGTCTTCGAACTACGATGATACGGTCGAGTATCCCATCAACCAAGAAACGTTGGAAAAGCTGAGAAACCCAGAGCTAAGTACAGACGCGTTCCATCGGCTCTATCGCGAACTCACATCTGCGGTGATTGATCCCAAGGGGCGCTACTGATGAAGATGATCGCAAGGTGTCGCGCGGTTGGCTTGTGCATGATCGTGACAGTCATGGGGGGGGGCGTGCCCGCTCTGTTCAGCACTCTGGGTGAGCTGGTCGCAGTGGCTGCTGAACCGACGAGTCGTTTGACGGATGATCTCGATGGACTAACAGTTAATGCAGAGGACATGGTGGCTCATGGCGGAATGGGCGATGCGAAGGCCATCCTTCATCATTGCGGGGAATCTGCTCGCTATGCCGGATCCCTACTCAAGCAAGTGCCTCCGGCTAGTCCGCAACGAGACGAGACGACTTCCTCACTTCATGATGTGATCAAATACTGTAAACGTGTTGCAGAAATCGGGGTCCACGCCGATCCTGGCGTGCTCCTGGGTCCTGCCATCAAAGCTCGCACCGCCGCTCGTGCTGCGGTGAAGGCGCTCAGATTGCCGAAATAGCCTTGCTGTGATAGCAGGGCGAGAAGCGTATTGTGGCGCGCTTGTCGAGATGAACTAGGATGGCTAGTCTGCAGCAGTCCGTTTGACCGGGTGTCACCGCCTTTTCATTTACATCCACACAACTCCGCTGTTGGATCGCGGCGACGTGTGGTAGGTTGACTCAACGTTGATTGAACGAGTGGAGGGGAGACACTATGAAAATCGCCGTTCTTGGCGCGTCAGCCGGGATAGGGCTCCACTGTGTCCGGCTTGCATTGCAGAAGGGGCATGAAGTCGTCACGCTCTCGCGTCGGGTAGTGCCACTTCAGGATCAGGACAAACTAAAGCGGGTGCAGGGGAGTGCGACCAATGCGAGTGCTGTCCGAACAGCAGTGGAGAGAGCCGAGGCCGTTCTGGTGACGCTTGGCACAAAAAGCCCTCTGTCGACTACGATGTTCTCAGACTCCTCTCGTGTCTTGCTGCAGGTATTGAAGGAGATCGGCTCATCACCGACCCTTATCGTTCTGACTGGTTTTGGAACAGGTGATAGCTGGAATTACAATTCATTTCCCATGAAGATTCTGTTTGCGCTGGTGCTGAAGCAGGTCTATCTGGATAAGGAGCGACAGGAAGAGCTGATTGCCGGCGGGTATTCTCGGTGGGAAATCGTGCGGCCAGGGCGATTAACGAATGGCAGTATGATCGGGCGTTATCGCGTCCTTGATACCCTAGCGGACGGGATGAAGGTAGGAGCTATTGCTCGTGCTGATGTCGCCCAGTTTTTGGTGACTCAGGCTGAGCAACCGACCTATCTTGGCAAGTATCCAGCACTGAGTTACTGACAGGATCTTGAAAAAGACCTCCAGCTTCGTTCTTGTCTCGCTTGGAGACTCAACGTACCGAAGTATACGCCTCGCCTCTTCCCTCGCTGCGGCCTTGTCGGTGAAGTGCGCGTCTTGGTGCGCAGGGGGGGTGGGTGAGTATTGAGGTCTTTTGAACATCCCGTGAGCGGTTTGTATTAGGTTTAGAAAACGGGTGTGGGTGAAAAGTATTCGTAAGCAGGATCAGGGGGATTGAATCACTGGTTCTCGTCTTGGAACGGGTCGTCCTTCTTCGAGATCCTGCAAGTCTGACCAGGCGGTCAGATCGGTGCGGGATGGGTTGATGGCGTTGAGATATTTCTTGAACTTTGCCGCACTGTTTGGAGAACTCGGTCCTCGTGCGAGTAACTGCTGATTCCAGTCTTCTAATTCTTCCGGCTGGTGTGGTTGTGCGTGCTGTTGAAACCACGCCAGGACACCTTCATCCGTCGTATTGGCCTTCACGGCAGCCGTAAACTGATCACTGGTGAGCCTGACAAATTCCAACAGCCGTTCGTCCATCGGGCAGGGATAGATATACTCACCTTCCGTCCCGGCCAGGATGGCTCGGCACTTGTCGATCATACGCGCAAGATGAGCATACCCTCCCAGCTTGATTTTCATGCTGCGAGGAAACTCTTTCCGTAGGTCCATGGTTAGAGCATGGTGTGATTCGTGAACGTCAGCTGTTTCACGACCACCTGCTTACCTTCATAGGTGATGATTCGTCTGGTAGCCGGCAGGTCGCAGGCTCCGACACGGATGTGGGTATCAGTGAAACTCTCCACATTGGTCAATGCTCCATCTGTCGGCGAGTAGTAATAGACCGTGTATTTGGTCGTAAGATTCTTCTGGTCCTTCGTGACGGCACTTTCCTCCACATTGATGGTAAAGGCAAATGGGTTCATGCCGGGATGGGCCATCTTGCGGTTGATTTGGGTAATGCGGTTGTCCTTGAGCCGATAAAAAGAATTGGACCCGTGGATCGTCAGTTTGGTTCCCAAGGGATGACCGTCTTCTTCCATCGTCAGGGTATATTTGCCATCTGATTCGTCGAAGCTTCGTGGGCCGCGATGGACGGCAATCATGCCCAACTGTTCTTGTGCCCACTTTTGAATGTCGCCATCGCTGAGCTGGACCGACACTTCACGAGGACTTTTCACCATCACGGTGCCGGCGGTTTCTTTGCCGTTCACATTCACGGTGAGGTTGGCGGTAAACCCTTGGAAGTCCTTGGGCCATCGAGCGGTCGCCTCAAAGGCACGACGAAGAAGGTCCCGAGCCCGCGGGTCATCCGAAACTGTTGGTGGGGCAGGTTGATGATCCATCTACAAACTCCTCTCAGAAATATATAGCAGGATTGTATAGGCCTGTTATACCGGTTGGTAGAGGTCCTCCTCAAGGGTCTTGTGCATAACACCGTGGATATTGTTTAAGGTTCACAAAAAACTATTGATTCTGATATACTCCCTTAATTTTCTTAGGCTTGGGTGTTCAAGAGTCGGAAGCCTCTACCGGCCATCGGCTGTTGACTAGAGAGGATGGGCATGGAACGACGAGCTGCTTCGCATACCGAAGAAGAAGAAATGAACCAACGCCGAAAGCTGCTCGGTGCAGCAAGGCGAGGCGATACGAAAGCTATCAGCAAACTGTTTGAGTTGTATCAAGTACGTGTGCTCAGCGGAGACCAGCTGGCGAAAGTCAATCGCACCTCCATGTATATGGCACCGGTGAAATCCTCCTCAGGGAGTAAGTCCAAGTCGGCTGAGAAGAGCGGCAAGATGGATCAATCAAAGGGAGGGAAAAAATCGCCGAAGCCGGTATTGAAGGGTGCGCCCGGGAAGCCTTCCGGTAAGGTGAAAACGGTCGCCAAGCAGAACGCAAAGCATAAGTAGGTTGTGCGAGCACTACTGAACCACTACTTTGAGCCCACCCCCTGCCAGCTTCGCTGCGATATCGTCGGCTTGTTCCGTTGATCCGGTAAAGACGATAGCTTGTCCCTCGTGGTCGATGCGATAAGCGAGCTCAAAAGCTTTCGCTGACGTCATGCTGGGAATGAAGCGACAAAATAAGTCGATCACTTGCTTGTACGTGTGGCAGTCGCAATTGTACACCACGACACGGGATTCTAATCCGCTTCCAGTGCCGGTGTGAATCTCTTCCCCAATATCGGGAATGGTTTCTGGTGTGGCTGGTATTGGCATGCCGCGGGAGTTATCGCACGTACGAGGAAGCGCGCTTCTTGCTCAGTCGGGTGACGAGATCCTTTCCTGAACGGTTACACCTTGTCCATATCGATGACTTCCGTTGCTTCCCACAGGTTTCTCAACTCGGCGTCAGCCAAATCCTTTTCACGATCCTCTTCTGTTTCAACCCCAAAGGCTTGACGAGGGGGAGACGCGGTTGTGCCGGTAACTGTGGGGGCTGGCGCTAGGGCCATCTGTGCTTGGGCGCGACGGCGCTTTTTCAATGGATCCATGTTGACCGGCATCGAGATTCCTCACAGCTTCTTTGTAGTTTTCTCCAAACAGGAGCAACTTGTCAATCGGTGCAAGACTCCAGATGACGAGAATCGTGATTGCCAGCCGAGTTGAGGTGCCTGGTCCAACACGTGTTAACTTTGGCTCAGAACAGGCATTCGGCTACCGAATCTGCATATCGTCTTCCCAACGAAGTGAGCCAGAGACGTTCGTGGTCGGTTGTCAGCAACCCGCGTGCGATCAGGCGATCGATCTCAGAATCCCGCTCGGCGCCCGTAATGGCCTGTAGGGGCACCCCACGTAGAAGACGCAAGCCGAACACTAAGGCATCACGTTCCTGCTCACCTGGCGAAAGTCTGGTGCAGTCGGTCAGGGGGAGGCGGTTCTCATTCAGGCTCGTTGCATATTGGTCAAGGTCTGCCACATTGCCAAACCTTGTTCCGCTTACATACGACTGGGCGCTTGGACCAAGGCCAAGGTACTCGCCGCCGGTCCAATAGAGAACATTATGACGACAGTGCCGTCCAGGTTTCGCGTAGTTTGAGATCTCGTACTGGACGAACCCTGCCTGGGCGAGGATCTGTTCCGCAACCGCCCCCATGTCAAGTTGAAGTTGGTCATCCACTGGTGGAACTCGAGACTGCACAATGTCCTGAGCGAGCCTGGTTCCTTCCTCAATCGTCAGAGCGTAACAGGAGACGTGGGATGGGTCGAGTTGAAGCATCAACTCCAGAGTCTGTTGCCAATCCTGTTGTGACTGGCCTGGGAGTCCGTACATGAGGTCCAGATTGATGTTGAGAAAGCCGGCCGTACGAGCCGCCTGCACAGCGGTAGCCGTGTCGCACGCCCGTCCATGTCGACCGATGGGGATGAAATCCTGTTCCCGCATCGACTCGGCCCCGAAGCTGATTCTTGTGAAGCCGCCCTCAGCCAAGACCATCAGGTCTTCACAAGTGACGGAAGAGGGGTGTGCCTCCACTGTAATCTCGACCGTTGGGCTGGTCGGCCAGGTTGTGCGTATCACTTTTAGGAGAGCCACGAGTTGATCGGGTGGAAGCGCGGTCGGAGTTCCACCGCCCCAATAGATACTCTGGAGCGTGCGGCCATGGAGCACATCGGACTGGCCCTGCAGTACGATTTCATGTGTGAGAGCCGAGTAAAACCGTGCGAGACGATCAACGTGCGCCATTTCAAGATAGAACGCGCAGAAATGACAGCGATGTTGGCAGAAGGGGATATGCACATAGAGGCCTATGTCCGAGGCAGGCGTCATGATTCAAAGCTAAGGGGAAGGGGTGTGGAGAAATCTCGGCTCACGACGATCTCGATCTCCTCGGTCGGCGAGATACCTCGATTTCGAATGTGCGAGGACCAGCCTCGTTGTTGCCGGAGTGACTCAAATACTGATTTGAGCAACTGGGGTTTCATCCGTGATTCCCACTCCCGGATCCAGTTGGACTCATCGTCTTCTCCATCATAGTCGTCGGGGAATGACGCTTCGAGTGTCAGACGAAGCCGAAAGGTTTTTTCTTCCTGATACATCCTGTCCCTCTCGTTGCGATTCTCGGATGGTGATCTTATAATAGCTGATATAACCAAGGAGTTGCTGTGTATGCCTATCTTCGAATATGTCTGTCGCGAATGCAATCATCGTTTTGAGTTGTTGCTGCAAGGGTCAGCCGAAGCGGCTTGTCCTCAGTGTCAGGCGACGAAACTCGAGAAACAGTTCTCGGCCTTTGGCGTTGGAGCGACGGCGAGTTGGACCTCCCCTGGAACGTCAGGTTCGTGCGGTAGCTGTGGCGATCCCCGTGGGCCTGGGGCCTGTTCGATGAATTAACCAGGCAATAATATTCCTGAACGCTTCTACGACCACCACTGACAGGCCGTTGCGACACAATCCGTCGATTGTCGTTCGTTTCCGCTTCGGCGTTTCAGGTTTCACGTCCCACCTTTCATGTGAGTCTCAAACCTGAAGCTTGAAACTATTGGCCGCGAGGCTTCACAATATGTACGATCCACACAGTTTCGTGATGAATCGTCATGAATAATGATGGGCCAGAGATACGTATGATCGATGGACAGGCACTGACCCGAGCGATCTCCATCATTTCGCAGTCCGATCCGCTGATCAAGCTGCTGCAGCAAGTACGAATCGGGCGTATGCAGGCCACCGATGCAGGCTTGCGCGCCATCACAGAATCTTGGTTAGGCATCTATGAACAGGCATTGGGTATGGACGGCTTGACGCGGTTCGATGTGCGTCGGCTCAATCCCGCTCCAAGACTCGCGGTGCTCACCAACGTGGGGGTGCTTTCCGATGAGCATCCAGGTCTGATGTCCTTGAAAGCCTCCTATGAACGAGCACTCGGCCGTGCGAGCGGTGAGTAAACTGCTGAGGGGGCTCATGTCATTTCTGCTGCTCTGCGCAGTTTCTCTGGGGGCAGTTCCCGCACGATCAGAGGATGATCCTGGTCCTTGTCCACTGCGAACGATTTCCCTTGCCGAGCTCGACACGCTTCTCTCTTCCGGGACACATCTCTTACTCAATCGAGCTACGATGGAATCATTTCTTGCTGCATTGGAGGGCACCCCGCCCGATTGGGCTGGGGTGTATGGGCAGGGTCATCAGGATCCTGGCCATGATGAGCGGCTGTTCAACCTAAACCGTGAGCGCGATGCGGCGCGCGAAGGGAACCCGACACTGACGTGGCGAGTCGCATTTGTGTGGACTGGAGAGATCTCCTATTTCGATGTCGACTCCCAGTCGTATTTCGTTGCCGTTGGACCAGAGTTTACTGTGACAAGCTGGGGGAGGGTTCGATTCAAGCCTGAGGAGTTTCCCAGCAATCTACGGGTCAAGCCGGACAAGCCTCTTATTGATCGGATCGACCGAAGTCTCCGACGTCATGAAGCGGTTCAGGTGTCCATCGTCATGGCCGGCAGACTCATCCCAACCGAGTCGATCATCTACGATTTTTCCCATGAAGAAGAGGGGGGTGGGCTCATCATGCCAGTGGTGAGGATTGAACAGGTCGAGATCCTTCTTATGAAGCCGCAGACCTCATGAGTTCAACGAGGCTGAACTCTCATGCGGTGGATCCACCGATGCCCAGGAGGAAGCGGGAACGAGAAGAGCCGGCTACCAGGCGTCCTTCGCACAACGGAAGCCGATTCCAGTCGCGCGGTCGGTGGGCAGGGCATAGTCTCGATCGGTGACGCGGATGTTGCGTGCCGGTTTGAGCCAAGACCCTCCTCGTACGACCTTAAGGAGCTGCCCCTGCGGGCCTTGGGGATCGGAGAGTGGGGCATGGAGGTACGAATAGGGTTCATACCAATCCTGCACCCATTCTGAGGCGTTTCCAGTCAAGTCGAGAACGCCATAGGGACTGGCCCCCTGAGGGAATGTTCCGATCTGCAGCGTCAACACCTCGCCGTTGAGTCCATACTCACGTGACACACGTGCACCGTCGCCAGTCACCCAAAAGGCCTTCCATGCGTCACCATCTTTGAATTCGATCGTGCGATTAGCCCAATAACTGGCGCTGTTTGCGGAGAAAAGCTCCCAGTCCATACCCCAGGGGTAGCGGCGACTATCCGTGCCTCGTGCGGCCTTTTCCCATTCTGCTTCGGTTGGGAGCCGTTTCTCTTGCCACCGGCAGTAGGCAACGGCGTCATGCCAGCTGACGTTGACCACCGGATGTTGTTCGCTGCCAGGGAGCGGTACTGTCTGATGCCACAGAGTGAATCGTGCGGTGGGGTGGCTTGGTGGCTGATGTCCAGTGGCGTCGACAAACTGTTTATATTGAGCGTTGGTGACTTCGTCGCGATCAATAGCAAACGATGAAACAGAGACCAAACGCTGCGGTCGCTCGTCATCAAAACTCACACCGTCCTCCGCGCTCCCCATGAGAAACTCTCCGGCTGGAATCAAAACCATATCGGTAGGAATTCCTGCTGTGGCCGGTGATGCGTGATCGGTAAGGGTAAGGAGGAGCGTACAGCAGGTGAGCAGTCGGACCATCATGAAGGCTTCGTAATCTGACAGGCCTTGGCAACGGCATCCCGATACTTCAGCCAAAGGGCGAGACTCTTCCGAATGCACGTCAGGACCGATTGTCTAAGCACCGGTGGGGTGTAGTTGAGGACCATGTGGTAGGCATCATGGCGATGTCCAGCTTCGACAAGTTGATGAGCACGGATCAGATCCATTTGGTTTGGGTGGATCCCATGATAGCGGACGAGGGGATGGACGTTGATGAGGGACTCAATGTCTTTCGGGCGTTTCTTCTTCCGGGGAGTCGTGAGCTCCGTACGGTCCTTCACACTGCCTTCCACAAAGATCGTGAAGGTTGCGGCACCCAGTACCCACTCGCGGTGATGGGACATTCGATCAAGCCAGGCTCGGTAGGTGCGCGCCTCCGGCAAGAGATGGAGGCGCGCAAACTGGTTGCGGTTGAATCGGAGTCCTTCCATCATCGTCAAGAAGAGTTCTGGGTGAGAGATGCCCAATGAAAGCCCACCGGTTTCCTCCTCGTAAATGTTTTCAGCCAACATGTGACGAACGGAAGGGGGTGGATTTTTCCCAAGGATTCTGGCTAAGAAGATGGGGAAATCACGAACGTAGACTCCGTATTCTTGTTGAAAGTGGATCTTCAGCTGACTGCGGGTGATTCGGCCAGAAGCAAAATGGTCCCAGGCCCAATGGTGCTTATTGTCCATGAGCTGAAGCAGCGATTCGAGAAACACCGGTTTTGTTATGTGAACGGACATGATGCCTTGCCTCTTTGAGGTGGTATCGCTACAATTCGGAACCCAGAGGAATAGATATGAATGCCATTACTATCCAGAATCCTGAAGAGATCCTGACACTCTTGGCTGATGTAAGTCTTCAAGGAACAGGGTTTACGACCGAGTCATTGCTCGATTATGTCTTGGAAGAAGGGTTCACCGAACCCATCTTTCTTAATGCCAGTGGCGTGGATCCTACCGCATTTTTTAAAGGTCAGCCAAATGCATGGGCGATTTACCAAGTTCGCGAGTGGAAGCGCGTGCTCACGATCTCAGGCGGCCCAGGCCAAGAGCGGCGTGCACGCATCACGGAGACACCCTAAGCACAGGTTCAGTGTAAAACGAGGATGAGGAAAGTGCAATCGACGGGCAGGTTTTGGCGGTGAAGATTCCATCAAGGGAGCCACGATGCGCATGATTCATCTCATGAATGCACAGGACGTTGGGGAGTTGGCTATGATTAAGAGTTTGTTAGACGGGAATCGCATTCCCTATGTCGTCCATGGCGAACATGTGAGTAGTCTGTATCCTGGAATGCCGTTCGTGATGAGCCGTGTCATGGTTGATGTGGCGGATCGCGCTCGTGCTGAGATTCTTCTCGGACGGCTTCGACTCTCGATCCGAGAAACATCATCCTGAAGGAAGGATGGAGGTGCGAGTCGCTTGCAGGGGCGTTTCATGGAGGATGTTCAAACTGAGCTGTCTGTCTCTGTCACACCTTCGTACGTTGTAGTTAACCTGAGAAGACAGACGCTTTAGGCGCTTGACATACGGGTGAGCGCAACACGAGCGGGTTTGTTTTAGGGCTGGATTTTCGGGTGCGGCTTTTCTGTGGGAAAGTTCTGAGCCTGTCGTTCACGAGATCCTTCGTACCATCCTCCCTTTAGGATGCCTTCCTCGAAGTAGAGGTAGCGGTGACGGACCACCGAGGTACTTTCCCAATCTTCGAAGATCCACTCTTCCTGCCGTATCCCATCGTTGGTGAAGGTCGTATTGATCGTTTGTGGGCCACCCCAGGCTTGTAACACCTGTTCCTTGCTCATCCCCACCATGACGCGATGTTGCTCGATGTGTTTGCGAAAGTCCGGATCGCCAAGCTGCACGATCATGGGCCACACCACCGCCATCAAGACAAAGAGAACAAGCCCTGTATAGATAATGATCCGCACAGGCCGACGGCGAATGAACGATGGCTCATTCGTGTCGGAATCGAGGGACAGCGGTTGAGATTCAGCAGCCATGGTGTGATGAAAAAGAAACGATGCTAACAGCGCGGTCGCGCCAGAGTCAAGGAAGTGCTATTAATGTTCAGTAAAATCATATAGATACAGAGATAGCTATACTTATGGGGGTAGGAGTTTCGTGGTGTCCACAAGATCTATGGGGGAGTGAGCTCATAACGAGGTGAGTCGATATTATGACGATTAAGCAGTACTGCTGGGCATTGGTGATGTGGCTCTGTGTTGTCCTGGGGCAGGGGCTCTCCGTCGAAGCCTGGGCGACAACGATTTATTCGTATATTGATGAGCAGGGGAACTTGGTTTACACGGATGCGCTGGAAACCGTTCCTCAAAAGTATCGCGCAAAGGTCAAAACCCATGAGCAACGTGATGCGGTGACGAAGCCGCCTTCAGCACTGCAGTCGGTACAAGAAAAAGTCAAAACACAAGCCAAGAATCTTGGTTGGGGGACGTCATCCGTGAATCTTGATCTAGCAGGGTTAGCGCCGGAGCAGTCGAAGATTGTGACGCAAGCGGGCATTGCCGCAGTGGTCCTGTTGGCGATCATGCTTTTCAGTAAAAATAGCCCGATGCTGCGCTTATTGGCGCTGGGCCTCTTGATTGTGTTGGGGATTGGTACGCCTGTGCTGATGTACACAAGCGATGGTGGCCCAATGGATCGTATGAAAGAGAAAACGGTTGCAGCCGGGCAAACTCAGCAGAACCGACTTCAGACCTCACCATAGCCTTCCATATTCGTAGTTCGTTCCTTCGTCTCTGAGTTTCAGGTTCTATGGTCAACGTTTCAAGTTAACCTCAAATCTGAAACTTGAAACCTGCAACGTCAAACGTTGCCCGCGAGGCCTCACAGAGTACGCTCTCCAGACAGGCTGGCAAGACGCCATTATCATTAATGTGGACGACCAAATCCCTTACCGCTGACAAACCGCTATGGACTACTCCGCATAGTGAGGAACCGGGATTGTCTTCAGCGACCGCGGTGAGGGTATCGATTGCTTCTCGAATTGAGTAGAGAAGGGGTTGAGAATCGGTTCATGCGTGTGCCGTAATCGTCTGGTGACGAACTCGACGCTCTGCGCGCCAATTTCGACGCGGTCGATCGACGCCTCCCTTGTCAGGCGATCAGGAAGACCCTGTAGGGAGAAAAGCTGGAAGCTGAGCGTCCAATCGAGCTGATCCTTACCTGGTTCCTTGACGATGAAGCGAGCCTCTGAAGAGGGAGGTCCCTGAAACAGCAACACCCAAATATTGGATCGAAAAGCGGGACTCGCTGGGTCTCCAGAGGGGTGAAATTCAGGAATTAGCGAGGGGAGACGGCTGATTGGTACGGGGTTGGGAAACTCGATGTCCACCAGCCGGACGATGAGTGGGCGACTCTCGTCGTGATCGTTCGGGTCGACGGCATAGCTAAAGGAATAGCGGATCTCGATTCCCTCGCGCCTAAACGTATACACATCCTCACCGTTTTCCGGAGAGACCAGTTTGCCGAAGTAGGTCGCCCAATCGGTGATCGGATAATAAGTGAAGACCCTGAGCGCCGACTTGCGATCACGAACCGCCTGCGGCCGGCCAAGTTTCGCATGCAATTCATGTTGGGAGAGCCCGAGGAACCCATCTTCGAAATAGGGGGTTGCGGTCGTTGCTGTCGGGATCCCGGCGAGAGCGAGGACGCACCAGACAAGAGAGGGTATGATGGAACGTCGGATGATCGATCCGTGCATCACGCGCATCGTAACGAGGCATGTAAATTCATGTCAAGAAAGCGACCGCCTGCTTGCCGCGTTGGAAGGCCTTCCAGTATGATCGCGACAAATCAGCCAACAACTATCGCCCCTGAGAGAAGGTGACAATGCCGAGACAAGAGAAATGGCCCATCGTGGAGATGCTGAACGAACGGATCCTGATCCTTGATGGTGCGATGGGGACGATGATTCAGCAGCGGAAGCTAGATGAGGCAGCTTTTCGGGGCGAGCGCTTCAAGGATTGGAAGAAGGACCTCAAGGGGCATAACGATCTGCTGAATCTCACCCAGCCATCCGTCATTGAAGACATCCATCGGCAGTATTTAGAGGCCGGGGCGGACATCATCGAGACCAACACGTTCAACTCTCAGGCGATCTCACTCGCAGATTACGGAATGGACCGGCTTGGCTACGAGTTATCCAAAGCCGGTGCCGAGTGCGCGAGACGAGCCGTCGTGGCTGTGGAACAGGCGCAATCAGGACGGCGCTGTTTTGTCGCTGGAGCGATTGGCCCGACGACCAAGACCTCATCAATTTCGACCGATGTGAACAACTCTGCCGCACGGGGGACGACATATGAAGAACTGGTTGCAGCCTATGGCGAGCAGGTACGAGGATTGCTCGAAGGTGGTGCGGATCTTCTCTTGGTCGAAACCATTTTTGATACTTTGAATGCCAAGGCTGCATTCTTTGCAATTCAAGAGGCCTTTGCATCAGGCGCCCGCAGGGTTCCGATTATGGCGTCGGTGACGTTCATCCAAGCCGGCAGTAATCGTGGGGTGACTGGGCAGACCGTCGAAGCCTTCTGGAATTCCATCTCCCATGTGCCGTTACTGAGTGTCGGCATGAACTGCGCACTCGGGCCGAAGGAAATGCGACCCCTGATCGAAGACATGTCGCACATTGCGCCGATCTATATCAGTGCACATCCCAATGCCGGCCTGCCGAATCCCTTGTTACCAACCGGGTTTCCCGAGACGCCAGAAAGCTTGGCACCACAGCTGCGCGAATGGGCGGACAATGGGTGGCTGAACATCGTCGGCGGCTGCTGTGGCACAACCCCTGCCCATATTAAGCGCATTGCTGAAGCTGTGCGTGGCGTGAAGCCGCATCGGCCGTCCAAGGTTGAGCCGTACACCAGATTGAGCGGCCTGGAGGCTGTCACGATCAGGCCTGACTCGAACTTCGTCAATATCGGTGAGCGTACGAATGTGACCGGCTCGCCGGCCTTCGCTAAGCTGATTCTCACCGGGGATTACGAGTCGGCGCTGTCGGTGGCACGTCAACAAGTAGAGGGCGGGGCCCAGATCATCGACATCAACATGGATGAGGGCATGCTCGATTCTAAGGCGGCCATGGAAAAGTTTCTGCGCTTGGTGGCTTCGGAGCCTGACATCTGCAAAGTGCCGATCATGGTCGATAGCTCGAAGTGGGAAGTGTTGGAAACAGGCCTCAAGAACATTCAGGGCAAAGCCGTCGTCAACAGCATCAGCCTGAAGGAGGGCGAACAGAAATTCATCGAGCAGGCGACGGTGATTCGCCGCTACGGTGCCGCGGTTGTCGTGATGGCCTTTGACGAGCAGGGGCAAGCCGACACGCTGGAGCGGAAGAAGGAGATCTGTGCCCGTTCCTTCAAGATTCTGACGGAGCAGGTTGGATTTCCTCCGCAAGATATCATCTTCGACCCAAATATTCTGACCGTGGCAACAGGGATCGAGGAGCACAACAACTATGCCGTGAACTTTATTGAGGCGACGCGCTGGATCAAGCAGAGCCTGCTTGGTGCGAAGGTTAGTGGGGGGATCAGCAATATCTCCTTCTCATTCCGAGGCAACAACGTCGTTCGTGAGGCGATGCATGCGGCATTTCTCTACCATGCCATTAAGGCCGGGTTGGATATGGGCATCGTCAATGCCGGCCAATTGGCCGTCTACGAAGAAGTGCCGAAAGACTTACTAGAACTCGTTGAAGATGTCCTGCTCAATCGACGACCAGATGCAACAGAGCGTCTGGTGAATTTTGCAGAGACAGTCAAGGCGAAAGGAAAGACTGCGGTCAAGGATGATGAGTGGCGGAAGGGAACGGTGGAGGAGCGGCTGTCTCATGCGCTCGTCAAGGGCATCACAGACTTTATCGACAAGGACACAGAAGAGGCGCGTCAGAACTATGCCAAACCGATCGAAGTGATCGAAGGACCGTTGATGGCCGGCATGAATGTGGTCGGTGATCTGTTCGGGTCAGGCAAGATGTTCTTACCGCAAGTCGTCAAGAGCGCGCGTGTCATGAAGAAGGCCGTGGCCTATCTCATGCCCTTCATGGAAGAAGAGAAGAAAAGGTCTGGCAATTTTCAGTCCCAGGGGAAGGTCTTGCTGGCGACCGTCAAGGGCGATGTGCATGATATTGGGAAAAATATCGTTGGGGTCGTCCTTGGTTGTAACAACTACGAAGTCATTGATCTCGGGGTGATGGTGTCCTGTGAGAAGATTCTGGCTGCGGCACGAGAGAGCCAAGCTGACATTATCGGCTTGAGTGGACTGATTACCCCCTCGCTCGACGAAATGGTGCATGTGGCGAAGGAGATGACGCGCGAAGGGTTCGAGGTGCCGCTCTTGATCGGCGGTGCGACAACCAGCAAGGCCCATACGGCCGTGAAGATCGCGCCCTCGTATGCGCCCGGCGTGGTCCACGTACTCGATGCCTCCCGGGCAGTTGGTGTCGTGGGAAGTCTGGTGAGCCAAACGCAACGGCAAGGATTCGTGAAGCAAGTGAGGGACGACTACGAGCGGATGCGACAAGCGCACCAGGATCGTGGTGCCAAACCGTTGCTCTCGATTGTCCAGGCTCGTAGCAATCAGTTCATGCCTGATTGGGAGAAGACGGACATTCCAACACCGGATGAACTTGGTGTACGAACAATTGAGGACCAGCCTCTCGTCGAACTGCTTCCGTACATTGATTGGTCGCCTTTCTTTCACACGTGGGAATTGAAGGGACGGTATCCAACGATCTTTGAAGATCCGACCGTCGGGCCAAAAGCTACAGAGCTCTACGACGATGCGCGGCGGCTCCTCGATGAGATCATCAAGAAACGACAACTCACCGCCAAGGGAGTCTATGGCTTCTTTGCTGCTGCCTCGCTCGGAGATGACGTCGAATTGTATGCGGATGCTTCTCGAAAGCAGCTGCTCACGACGATCCATCATCTTCGACAGCAATCGGAGAAGCCGACAGGACACCCCAATCTCTCGCTCGCCGATTATGTCGCTCCAAAAGATTTAGGTCGGCAAGACTATGTTGGGGCGTTTGCCGTGACCGCAGGTATTGGGGTGGAGGAACTCTGCAGGCAGTTTGATAAGGATCATGATGACTACAATTCCATCATGGTCAAGGCGCTTGCAGACCGGTTGGCTGAAGCCTTTGCGGAATTTCTCCATAAGCGAGTCCGAGAAGAGTGGGGATATGGAAAGACAGAACAACTGAGCAATGAAGATTTAATCCGTGAAAAATATCGTGGGACCCGTCCGGCACCTGGCTATCCGGCTTGCCCAGACCATACTGAAAAGCGGCTCTTGTTTGACCTTCTGTCAGTTGAAAAGAATGCCGGTATCACACTCACGGAAAGCTTCGCCATGTGGCCGGCCGCATCGGTCAGCGGGTTCTATCTCTCCCATCCGGACGCCAAGTACTTTGCCGTCGGCAAGATCGGAAAAGACCAAGTTGAAGACTACGCTCGCCGCAAAGGAATGGATGTTCGGATCATTGAACGCTGGCTCTCGCCGAATCTGAATTACGAATCCGAGTAACGATTAGGAGATACCGGCGACTCTGAAAAAATGAGAGATAGTTCAGACCATGCACGACTGGCAAGGCGAGTTCACTCACAGCTTCACCGTCAGCCACCCCATCACCCTGGTGCCAAGCAGATCACCCAATGGGTGCTCGCGGTGAGTGTCGTTGAGAGCATTGAAGACAGATACCGCGATCTCGGCCTCGCGTATGTATCCAACTGAAGAGTTTTCCCAGATCAGATATCCAAATCGTAGGTTAACGAGATGATAGCCTGGGATGGCTTCTCGTGGGAGAACCGTCCCAGTCGGAAAGAAAGGAGCCAGATTGGTTAGTAGGTCGGTTAGAGGATAAGCCGCGCTACTCGTATGGTGGTAAAGTAGTTCTCCCGTGAACTGGTTCCATTTCCCACGGAGGCCGGCGTTCACCTTGTGATGAGCAAAGCCGCGTCGACTGATTCCACTGAAGGTTTGCCCAAGATCTTGATAGGCATAGTTGGCAAATCCTGAGAGCCAAGATGTCATGAGGACTTCTAGGCCAACTTCTCCTCCGTATAGATCCGCTACGCCTCCATTCGTGGGAGAGGCTGGGGTCAAAGGGTTCCCTGTTGGGTTCTGAACGGCGATCAGGTCGGAAATATGGTTGAAATATGCGGTTACTCTGGTCCGTAGTCGGTGTTGCCACCACCAGCCTTGATAGCCCAACTCATAGGACACAATCTGTTCAGGTCTCACGTTACTGGTTCCTAGAATACTGACTGCGGTTGGAGGTAATCCAGGTAGCATCAGTACGGTGTTGGTGTGTTGGGCGATATCGATGATTGTGGGCTGGCGATAGGCGACAGAGGCAGAGAGTCGTAATGTATGGTTGGGGTTCACATGGTAGATGACTGCTCCTCGAGGTGAGAGGGTGGGTTCATCATGAGAGTCGATGTCATATCGAAGCCCAGCGCTCAGCTCCAGAGAAGGTAGCACTTTCCAGTCTCCTTGGGCATAGAGCCCCAGGCGATTTTCAGTGGTCCGAGACTTGAGGTAGCTCCAAGATGCAGCGATGTGGCGAAAATTTGTTCCAATGTTGACCTTGAGTGGCTCAATTAGATTGAATTGGTACCGTGTTTCCAGGTCATAGGTATTGAATGACGCATCCCCTGCGGTCTGACCGAATCTGTCGGTTATGGCGAGAAACGGTGTTAGTGGAGGAAAGACCGTGTTAGATGGATTGTTAAAAAAAAGACTATTCCACCAGCCACGGATGAGCAGGCCGTTCTGTTCATAGCTGAGCAGGGCGTGAGCCAAGGAGTTGCGAGTATCTGACGTAGCAGCCTCTGTGACAAACCCGTTATAGGGGTTCGATCGACCGAGGCTCGCTTCGGCACGAAACCGTCCTTGGTTTGGGAGGTGATGCTCTACCATGCCAGCGATGCGCTGACGGTTGAGCGCCGGTGAGTTACGATCCGACCACCGTTGGTTTTGTTCATGCCCGCCCGATACACGGTAACTCCAGTTTCGCCCAGTTCCTGCATGGATGCCGGTCGTCAGAATGGTCCCCAGGTCGCCACCTGCTACTTGTAAGGTGGTTCCACGCATCTCGTCCGGAGATTTTGTGATGATATTCACCACACCGTCAAAGGCATTGAATCCATAGACTGCCGAAGCGGGCCCCTTGAGAACTTCAATGCGCTTAATTTCCGTGAGTGCAACTGGGAGAAATTTCCATAAAACCTGGCCAGATTGGTCGATATAAATAGACCGACCATCGACCAGGATCAGGAGTTTATTGGCAAGTAATTGATTGTCCCCACGCACACTCACATTAAAGTCGACCGCATTTGTCTGCATGACCTCAAGCCCTGGAATCTGTCGGAGCAACGTAGGAACGTCAGTGGCTCCGGAGTGCCGGATATCTTCGTCTGTAATTACGTAGACGTCAGAAGGGGCGCGGGAAACCGGCTGCTCATAACGGCTGGCAATGCTGACGGTTTCCTCCTTCAGGTAGAGGGCTTCTTCCTGGAGCTGGTGCTCGGTCGTCGAAGAGGTTCGGGGAATCGCAAACGGAGGTTCAGCCCAAGCCTCCGGAGGAACGATCAACCAATAGGCTACGATCGTAAGTAGTTGTGCCCAATTGTTGGCCATCGTCGTCGATGGGCTCATGCTCGGTCCGGTCTCCAACTTGTGCACAGTGCAGGTGGTGTCCAATCGCAAGCGGAACGCGGAGAAGCAAGGTCGTTCGCTCATGGTCAGAGGGGTGCGTCATGCTGTATGAGGGTTTAGTACACCATCTTCACGATGGGATCATGTCGTAATTGAACTCCGCTGAAAAGACAAGTACCGCCGGCTAACATTTCGTCCATTTCCTCCAATCAAGTAGTAGATCAGTCCAGATGAATCTAATTGGATACAGAATCCTTTTGTAGACAGTTGGTGCAGACCATGCTCCTGGAAGGTTGGTTAGGCGAGACCGACGAGAAATCTGATAATGACGCCAGGATTCTTAGCGTGTACAGAGATATGACAATAGGCAGGTGCCTGATCGTACAGTGGTATGGCTGAGGCTCCATTCTTGCTAGGCAGGACTGTGGTTGAAGTGACTTTCTCCTTCAACCGATCTTCCACTAGAATGGTGACGTGCCCAGCTGTATTGGGGGTGTTCAATGCAGATACGAGTCCTCGTGGTCGACGACGATCAAGATATTTTGAGTGCGCTTCAGAAGCGCTTGACCTGGATGGGCCATGAGGTGCTGACAGCTGAAGACGGCGAGCAGGCACTTAAGCTGGCAATTGAGGAGCAGCCGGACCTGATGCTCCTCGATATCGAGTTGCCAGGATTGAGTGGATTAGATGTTCTCAAGCGGTTGGCCGAAAGGCGCTCGAATGTTCCCCCACTATTTACACCGGAAGTAGTTGTGATTACGGCCTTTGGAACCATTGATCGAGCCGTCGAGGCGATTCGGTTGGGGGCCTGCGATTTTCTTGCGAAACCGTTTGAGCCGGATCATCTGTCTGCCGTGATTGAGAAGGCCGGGGCACAGATGACCCTTACCCAGCAGATCAGGCTCCTGCAGGCGGAGGTCGAGGGCCGGTATGAACATGTCATTGGACAGAATCCGCGTATGGTCGAACTGATTGACACGGCTAAGCGAGCGGCTGGCTCGTCGGCCACGGTGCTTCTATTGGGCGAAACGGGCACTGGGAAAGAAGTAATAGCTCGGGCATTGCACCGGTGGAGCCCGCGTGCCTCGAAGCCATTTGTGGTTGTGAATTGTGCGGCCTTACCCGAGAGTCTGCTGGAAAATGAGTTGTTTGGCCACGAAAAGGGTGCCTACACGGGAGCCGTGAAGCGCGAACCTGGGAAAATTGAAGCAGCGGAAGGCGGCACGGTATTTCTCGATGAAATCGGTGACATGCCGGCTGGACTCCAGACTCGATTGCTCCGCCTCCTCCAAGATCAGGAGTTTTACCGGGTTGGTGGCACACGGCCGGTTCGTACGAATGTCCGGTTTATCGCAGCCACGAACAAGGATCTGAAGGAAGCCATTCAGGATGGGGTGTTCCGAGAGGATCTCTTCTTTCGACTAAACGTGATTTCGCTTACCGTCCCATCGTTGCGGAAACGACTCGATGACCTGCCTGCACTGGTCGAGCATTTTCTCCAACTCCATGGGACAAGCGTGGCACATCGTTCGTTCAGGGTGAGCTCAGATGCGCTTGCGGTGATTCAGGGCTATCACTGGCCCGGTAATGTCCGCGAATTGGAAAATGTCTTAGTCCGGGCCATCACCCTCTGTCCCGATGACTGTATTGAGCCTGAGCATTTGGGAATCACGCTCCCTCGCCGGTTGCCGGTGGACATGGCGTTTTTAGAAGACGAGACGCTGAACTACCATGCGGTGATGGAGCAGTATAGCCGGAAAGTCCTTGAAGAAGCGCTGCGACGAGCAGGATGGAACCAGACGAAGGCGGCCGAGCTGCTGGGGCTACAGCGAACCTATTTAACAAGGCTGATTAAACAACGTGGAATCTCGGTTAAGCCTCCTTCCTCTTAGCCGAGTTTCGCATTTCGGTTTCGAGTTTCATATTCAACGTTTCAAGTCATACAGAGGCTTCAAACCTGAAACCGTTGGCGCGCCGGGTTATGACATGCGCTTGATGTACGACGCTTCAGGAGGTGCGATGGGTTCTGCGTGGGTGAGGCGTGGCGGTTCCGTCGTTTGGAGGGTGAAGTAAAAACAACTGCCGCGGCCAGGGCTTGTCTCAAGGACAAGTCGACTCTGGTGCAGGTCAACGAGCAACTTCGCAATGGCCAGACCAAGTCCTGTGCCCTTGGTCTTTCTGTGTATGGTGGGTGCACGATAGAACGGCTGAAAGACCTTGTCCATGTCCTCGGGAGCGATCCCAGGCCCGATATCGCGTATGGAGATCTGAACGTCATGGCTCGAGAGTCTTGTGACGACAAGATCAACGATGGCGTTCACCGGTGAGAATTTGACAGCATTATGGAGGAGGTTGAGTAGAATCTGTCGTAGTTTCTCTGAATCGGCAGAGATCTGGGGGAGATCAGTTGGGAGAGAGATGACGATCCGTACGGAGCGTTCTGATGCAAACGGATAGAGATCCTCGACGGCTTTGGCGACCACGCTTCCGAGTTCGACTGGCTCCAGACACAGGGAGGCTTGCCCCATCCCCATCTCGATTTGAGAGAGATCCAGTAGCTGTTCAAGCAAGAGTTGAAGACGTGAGAGGTTGGCTTCCACGCGTAAAAGGGATCCCTGTTGATCAGCGGTGACCGCACCATCAATGCCATCCCGTAGGTTCGCCAGATGGACCTTCATGGAGGTGAGCGGAGTGCGGAGCTCGTGCGATGCGGTGGAGACAAAAATGGATTTGCGCCGGTCCAGTTCTTGGAGTTTGGCATTCGCGGCAGCGAGCTCTTGTGTCCGGGCGTTGACCCGATCTTCCAAGGTCTGGGCAAGTTCGCGCAACTCATGCTCGCGCGTCTGCAAGGTCGACGCCATGGAGTTGAAGACCTGCGTCAGGGTCCCGATTTCATCGCGTGTGTGTATCGCAACGGGCGATGCGGTCTCTCCACCCGCAAGTTTCGTGGCTGCGGCGGTCAGCTCCTGGAGAGGGACCGTTATGCGGCGTGCCAGCAGAATGACGATAAAGACTCCACCGATCAATGTACTCACCGTAATGAATATGGCCTGCCACAACAACCGGCGCAGGCCCTGTTGCAGCTCGGATGTGGAAAGACCAATTTCTACCATCGAGGGAGCCGCCGACTTCTGTCTCTCTAGTTCGGCTGGCCGCTCCAGGTGCTCTTCAAGAGTGAGCTGTAGGGCTGGATCCCATCTGTTGATATGAGATGGGTGAGGGGCTGGGACCAGCAGATCATAAAATACTGGGAGCTCAGTACCGCCTAGGAGACCGAGCAGTTCATGTGGCGCAAAGTCAATGTGTGAACGAAGCAGGGGACCAGTGCTGGTCAGCCATACTCCGTTGACGACTGGTTCCATCGTATCAGTACTGGATGTCGAGACGAGTTGTATGACAGGGAACTGGGATCGGCCTGTCGAAGAAGTGGAAAAGTATTCCTGCCATTCATCTTTTCCATGGCCGGTTTGGAGTTCTCCACTCGGCGAGATAATAGCGACATAGGCTACCGGACTGACCGCAAGAATGTCCTGTACGAGTTGATCCAGGCGGTTGGTGTCGCCGGCGAGGATGCTCACGCGTCCCATCCCCGCCAAGTGTTGCGCAAGCAACGTTCCGCTCCGCACGAGACTCTCGGTTGCCGAGCTCACTTGCTGTTGAAAAAAGAGACAGCCTAGGAGAAGGAAGGCCACGATAAGAATGGCTGCCGTGCTAAGGACGAGCTTGGTCCGGACAGTGATGACAAGCCGTGAGTCGAGGAACTGCTTGTGTGCCATCGCTCTCGTCCACTCTCAATGCTTTGCCGAGAACCTGAGACCTGATGAGTCCCCTACGGAATCAGATCTCAGGGACCTGATTTCTGAGCGATCGGCCCTGGTCCACTAAAGACGTGCCTGGCAACCTGTACCAGGTCTGGTGCGAGGATCAGGCCCAAGTATTCGGCGGTATTCAGGTTCAATGCCAACTGCGGATGCTCGGGCTCGTGAAGCAGACCAGCCGATCGAGTGAGATCGGTGAGTCTGAGGCGTACCATCCGAGCGGCCTGTTGTCCTACAGTCCAGGGATCCACGACCAGAGCCCCCAGCGCCCCTTGTTGCACCAAGGTCGATGAGAAGGTGAAGAGCGGGATTTTTGCATCAATGGTGGATTCCAAGAGAAAGGGGATCGATGATTCTGAAATCACCGTTTGATCTTGCAGCAGCCACAAGGCGTCGATCTTTGGAATCAGTGTACGAATTGCAGCAGGCAGGTCTTCCTGGCTACGGACAGCTACAGGCATGAGCTCAACCCCGAACTGCTTGGCAATTCGTTGTGCGTCACGAATGAAGTCGCCACTCTGTGCCTCGTCATAGAGTACGCCGATACGCCGTCGTTCCGGTAGGACGGAGCGAAGTGCTGTAAGCTGATTGGCGGGTGAGGTGCGAACCGCGATCCCCGTCATATTGGACGTGGGAAGTCCATGTGTTTCAGGATTCAGGACCATACAAAAGATGACCGGTGTGTCGAAAATCTCCAGTTTTGCGGCCATGGCAGCTTTCAATCCCACGGCAAAGACAAGGGTCGGTGGCGAGGCTCGCAAGGCTCTGCCGATCTCCCGTCCTTGTGTGAGCTGACTACCGATATTGTATTCACGCACCTTCATGGGCGAAGGAAGTCCTGCACGAAATCCCAGAACTGCTTGCTCGTAGTATGAGAGATCGGAGGACTTGAGAATCGCGATCTCTCCTGCACTCGCGTCAGACAACGGGCTGATTATCCATGCACAGGCGAGTAGCCACCAGATTCGTCGGCCGATGATCGATTGCAGATGTGATGGGGTTCGTCTCATCACCAATACTCTCTTAGGTATTGTCATGTTCTCAAGTCTCGGTGCAGGTTGCAAGAGGCAAGATTCCCTAGCAGGGGTCCAAATAGATCTATTTCTTAAGCAAGTTTCAGACCATAGAGTCCCGCTGGAATCGTGAGTTTCTCACTGGTAACCAGACACACTGAAGGCCATCTGTCTCAGTTCGCGAGACAGGTTCTCTTCGCAGGTGTCTCTATTTGAGACCTGTTGGAAACTTCTTGTCATAGTTTTACCGTGAGCCACCCCATCACGCGAGTTCCAAGCAGGTCACCCAATGGGTGCTCGCGATGGGTGTCGTTGAGCGCGTTGAAGACGGAGATGGCTAGTTCGGCTTCCTGTATGTGATCGCCGGTCTGTTGGCGCCAGAGGAGATATCCAAGCCGGAAGTTCAGCAGGTTGTAGCTGCGGACATCTTCTGTGGGCAACAGGGTTCCTGCCGGAAAGAATGGCGCAAGGCTGGTAAAGGCGTCAGCTAAGGGATACGAGGCCGCTCCGACATGGTGGTAGAGGATCTCGCCTCTAAATGGGTTCCAATTTAGCCGAAGGCCCACATTCACCTTGTGGTGGGGAAACCCTCGCCGACTGAATCCCTGCGAAGTTTGCCCAATTTCCTGATACGCATAGTTGGCAAACCCCGAGAGCCAGGATGTTGCCAGGAACTCCGTCCCGACTTCCCCTCCATACACATCGGCGATGCCGCCATTCATGGGACGAACCGGATTCAATGGATTGCTGGTCGGATTTCGGAATGTGATGAGATCTGCAATATGGTTGAAAAACCCAGTGACTCTGGTCCGCAGCCGATGCTCCCACCACCATCCTTGATAACCCAGTTCATAGGAGGTGATGTACTCCGGGTTAATGTCCGTTGAACCTAACACAACTGTATTGATGGGAGGCGATCCCGGAAGCGTGAACGGGGTCAGAATGTTGAGACCGACTTCAGTGGTGGTGGGTGGACGATAAGCGACAGAACCAGACAGCCGAAGCGCATGGTTTGGATTGATATGGTAGACCAAGGCGCCACGAGGCGAGAGAGCTGGTGTAATAGAGGTATCGAGGTCATAGCGTAGGCTAGCATTGATCTCCAGAGAGGGAAGTGCACGCCACTCTCCTTGAGCATAAAGACCAAGGCGGTCTTCCGTTGCCCGTGTGCCGAGTAAATTTGATGAGTGAATGATGCGACGATAGTCGGCGCCGATATTTACCCAGAGTGCTTCAACTGGGGTGAATCGGTACCTGGTTTCAAAGTCATAAGTATTCAGGGAGTGCTCTTTAGCCATATGTCCAAACCTGTCGGTTATCGTAAGCAATGGGAGCAGTGGGGGATGTATGCGAGTGCTTGTTTCAGAGAAGTGGCCGTTCCACCAACCGCGAACCAACAATCCGCCTTGTTCATAACTGGCTAATGCATATGCCTGCGAAAAATTAACATTCCCGGTAGAAGTTGCATTCATGAAGCCATTATACGGGTTCGATCTGCTGACGCCTGCTTCAGTCCGGATCTTACCATCGTCTGACAAATGATATTCCGCTACTCCACCAATCCGTTGCCCATTGAGTGCCGGTGCGTTTCGGTCTGCCCATTGTTGTGACTGCTCATGTCCCCCCGATATGCGATAGCCCCAATTGCCCAGGGTTCCTGCTTGGACTGCGTTGGTGAGCAAGGTGCCAACCTCACCGCCTGCCACTTGGAGTGTAGTTCCTTTCATCTCTTCCGGAGATTTTGTGATGATGTTCACCACGCCATCAAAGGCATTGAACCCATACACTGCCGAGGCAGGCCCTTTGAGAACTTCAATTCTCTTGATCTCAATTAATGCGACAGGAAGCTGTTTCCAGAGGGTAAGGCCAGCTTGGTCAATATAGATGGAGCGGCCATCGACCAAGACCAAGAGCTTATTGGCTGCCAGCTGGTTATTCCCTCGCACGCTAACATTGAAATCCACGGCGTTGGTTTGCATGACTTCCATGCCTGGGACATGCCGGAGGAGCGTTGGAATATCGGTTGCCCCGGAATTCCGGATGTCTTCGTCGGTGATCACATAGACGTCTGATGGAGCTTTCGAAATTGGCTGTTCATACCGGCTGGCGATGCTGACGGTTTCCTCCTTCAGGTAGAGGGTTTCTTCCTGGAGCTGTTGCTCTGTTGACGAAGATGCCCTGGGGAGATGGAGTGACGAGTCAGCCCAACTCCAGAGTGGGGAAGAGCAATACCAGACGATCGCGATCGTGATCCGTCGCACTAGCACAGTCATGTCAGTCGCTTGCTTCACTCCGTATCAGGTGACAGGCCAGCCCACGGAGGAGTCAGACGCCCGTGAAAACAGGGACAGGGTCTGGTGCAGGACGTTGAATGTACGTCATACGTGATAGGTGTAGCAACACTTCTGAGTAGGTAGTAGTCAGCTATACTAAGCTTGCAATGCGGAGCGGAGGAATTCACAAAACTATCCAAGTTCGGTATCAGGCGAACAAGGCTCGGGGTGTGACGGTGTGGCTATACGGCATGTATCCAATTAGATGCAGAATCCAATCGGATACTCATTCAAAGAGAACCGTCATACGTGTGAATGGATGTTCAATGAGCCTGCTTGGCGGTTTTCAGAGGCGACTGATGCTCAGATGGCAGTGAGGAGGTCTTCATCCAAATCCATCTTGGCCAAGGCTGTGCGTAGCCCGTTGACTAGCAGGCGATAACGCTCATCTACCCAGGCATTGAAGGTGTTCGCGTCGGGAAACACGAGATCCCAGGCCTTGACCGCGTCGAACAGGACAAGGTGTTGTGGTTTGTCGTACCCTGGGAACAGGACGACAAGGACGGCTGAGTTTCCGGTCAAGCTGATATCAGTGAAGAGGTGTATCGTCGCAGCGGGGGATAGTGTACTGTCTCGCGAGGCCGCTTCAACGATTGGTTGGTAGAGGCGCTGCAAGAATTGTCTCGTGAGTTCATGAGGGGTCGCCGGTGTCAGAAGATGCGGGTTGGGTTTTTCTCCAAAGAGGTTTTCTGTGAGATAGGTGGCCGCCTCCCAGGTCGGCATGGCGCCTGAGGCCACCAGCGCTTCGCAGAGGTAGGCAAGCCAGTTTCGACTCCGATGACGCTTACGAACGACCGTCAACTTTTTTGCCATCGTCGGCCATCCTTCGACACATGCAATCGGATTATGAGAACTGGTACTAGAGCCCAGTAGATAAAAAAGTATAACGGTAGTGATAAGGACGGTCAATGAATTGTGGCGAATTGTGCAACCGAGTCGTCTGCGTGGGGCGCTTATGAGTCGGAGCGCGGTGCAGGGTCTGAGCGGTCGGCGTACTGATCATGAATGCGCGTGAGATCGTCTGTAGATGCGATAAAGGTGTCGAGAAGCTCTGGATCGAAATGCGCACTTCGGTGTTTGCGCATGAGGTCGATGGCATGACCGATCTCAAACGCTGGCTTATAGACACGCTGAGTGGTGAGTGCGTCAAAGGCATCGGCGATGGCTGCAATACGACCCTCGATGGGAATGGTCTCGCCCTTCAAGCGACGTGGATATCCTGTCCCGTCGAACCGTTCATGGTGGGTGTAGGCAATCACGGCCGCAACTTTGAGCAGTTCGGCATCCGACCCGTTCAGAATCCGATATCCGATCTCAGCATGTTGTGCGATGACCCCAAATTCTTCCTCGGTGAACTTGCCAGGCTTCAAGAGCACGTGGTCCGGTGTGCCGATTTTTCCGATATCGTGCATCGGACTGGCCGTACGGATTAGATCGCATCGTTCGGGGGATAAACCGGCCTTACGGGCGAGCAGTTCACAATAGTGGCTCATGCGTTGCACATGCTGAGCCGTCGCGTTGTCACGGAACTCGGCAGCAATGGCTAACCGCTGTATGGTTTCCTCGCGTGACAAACGCAGTTCTTTCTCTGTGCGCTCAAGCCACTCTAAGGCCTGCTGGAGTGCGAGCGTTCTGGTCCTGACGATGTCCTCGAGGTTTTCCCGATGATGACGGTTTTCCAACTCGAGCCGCCGCCGCCGCAACGCATTGGCGACGTCGATCAAAACTTCGTTGGATTCAAACGGCTTGACGATGTATCCAAACGCCCCCACGTCGAGGGCGGCATTAGCCAAAACAGAACTATCGAGGCCGGTCACCATGATGGCGGCCGTATGGGGATGCGCCGTGAGTGTATGCCGGACGAGGTCCATGCCGGATTCACCGGGCATGTTGACATCGCACAACATCAAGGCATAGGGCTGGGCAGCGAGCTTCTGGCGGGCTTCTCGTGCGTCAGCCGCGCCTTCGACGGTGTACCCGTGAGATTGCAGCAGATAGGCTAACAGCCGGCGGATCGGTTCTTCATCGTCAACCACGAGAATGAGACGGTTATCGAGGAGGGCGTGGTGTGTCGTCTGGTCCAGAAGAACGGTCATGGATTGGGTCTTGTTGGTTTCGTAGGGGTTGAGGTTCGCCTTATTGATTCTCTATCGGTGTTTTTGCTGCTGACTTGAATCGGCGGTAAGAGTCGAGATTTGCACATTTTATGCCGTAATCTTGAGTCTTGTCGTGAGTCTGATTATTCCGTTGGACCCGTTTTCGATGTCCGGGTGGGAAACGAATTGATGCGTCTGGACTGGGGATTGGATTGGTGTGTCTGTCATCGGCACATTCAGTCTTTAGAACGGTTTGTCCTCTCCGTCAAGAGATTGTACAGATTTCGCCAATGTTATCGGGTAGTTTTGTGCAGATGACGTGAAGCATAGGATCGAACCTCTGTTGCTGAGCCGAGTGATGGTTCTGCAGGGGCCTCGGTGTGTGAAGATGGTTTGCGCTTTCTCGGAGGCTTCACTATAATCCGGTCCCTAATCTTGAAGAAGGGGCAGGGCATGAGCGGAATTGTGCGATTTGATGGGCGCCGACGGGATCAGGTTCGCCCCGTGAAGGTGACGCGGAACTTTACAAAGCATGCAGAAGGATCGGTTCTGATTGAAATGGGAGACACGAAGGTGATCTGCACTGCTTCTGTGGAAGAAAAGGTTCCTCCATTTCTTAAAGGAAAGGGCACCGGGTGGGTGACCGCCGAATACGCGATGTTACCCCGCGCAACGCATGAGCGATCGCCTCGAGAAGCGGTGAAGGGGAAGCAAGGGGGGAGAACGCTCGAAATTCAGCGCTTGGTCGGACGTGCCTTGCGGTCCGTCACGGATTTGTCGCAGTTGGGGGAACGATCGATTTGGATCGATTGTGATGTGATTCAAGCCGATGGGGGGACTAGGACGGCATCGATTACTGGAGCGTTTCTTGCGTTGGCGGATGCCTGTACTGTGCTGAAGAAGAAACAACTCATCAAGAAATTGCCGCTGACGGACTACTTGGCCGCCATTAGTGTCGGAAAAGTCGGTGGAGACGTGATGGTGGATCTTGCCTATACGGAGGACTCCATGGCGGAAGTGGACATGAATGTGGTCATGACCGGCCGTGGGCAGTATGTCGAAGTGCAAGGTACGGCAGAGCGGACTCCATTTGCCAAACAGGATATGGACGAATTCCTGACGCTTAGCTGGCAAGCTATTCAGCGGCTCACGACTATTCAGCAAGAGTTGATCGGTTCTCTTGACTAAGACATTGATCAAAGAACTGGTGCTCGCCACTCGTAATCCTGATAAAGGACGAGAACTTGCGGTGCTGCTGGAGGGGCTGGGGATCCGCATCCGCACGTTGGCGGAGTTTCCGGCTGTGCCGGAAGTGGAAGAAGATGGCGAAACCTGCGAAGCCAATGCCATCAAGAAAGCCAGGGAAGTGGCTCGTTCAACAGGTCTCCCGTCTGTGGCTGATGATACCGGACTTGAGGTTGAAGCACTTGGGGGCCGACCTGGTGTGTTTGCAGCGCGGTATGCCGGAGAACATGCGACCTACGAGGACAATTGTCGAAAACTGCTGCGTGAGCTTGAGAGGGTGCCGAGGGAAGCACGGCGCGCACGATTTCTGACGGTTGCGGCGATTGCCTTTCCTAGCGGCGACATCCATATCACCCAGGGGAGCCTCGAGGGTATGATTGCAGAGCATCCAATTGGGGATCGAGGGTTTGGATATGATCCGGTATTTCTGGTCCCGGAGTTTAGGAAATCGCTTGCCCAGTTGACGATTGAAGAGAAGAATTGTATTAGTCATCGAGCCAAAGCCTTTGCCCAAGTGAGAGCCTGGTTAGAGCAGCAGCCATAACATGCCGTTTGCGTGGCAGCATGGGAGAGGCTGCTGATGCAGTATGGCAATGGCAGGAGAATAAGCTGTAGGCACAACAAGCCGTCGGGGCGTAGCGCAGCCCGGTAGCGCGCCTGCTTTGGGAGCAGGATGTCGGAGGTTCAAATCCTCTCGCCCCGACCAATAAAATCCACAAGTTAAATAATTAATCGCTTAACAAAAATAGTATTGGGTCACAATTGGGGTCACAGACTAGACGATTTTGTTTTACTTCTTTCCTCATCTCTCGCTAGCCGAAGTCGCACCAAAAAAGAAAATCTGTCCTTCCAACCTCGGCCTCTCGCTGCCTACGCGAAGCAAGCGAAGGACGCCGATCTAGTGAACTGAGCAGTAGAGATTAGAGGGCGGACGGAGCGGAAAGCTGGAGAACTGCGTTACAACAAGAAGTGCATTACGAAATTTGCACGGAAGACAGCGGTGGTTCAATCCACGCGAGGGCAGTCACCGGCGCTAAGGGCTTTGGTGGCAGCAAGGCCTCGGCATCCGCCCGCGTCATTTCTGGATGAATTTTCCCTGCTGCGGCCGCTGCATCAAAGATCAAAACCTCAAGCGCTTAAGAGTCGCGAGTGTTCTCCATGAGGAAGGCAAAACTCTACCAATGGTAGACTTTTGTAAATGAGAAGATTTGGCAATCGCCATGTAACAATGAGCAGTCTTATGAGAAAACGGCAGCTCTTGCTCGACCATGCGCTGAAACTCCCCATGCGGCAGCGCCCGCTTTGCGTGGAGCAGTTCCCGCCCCACCTCGAACACCGCCCGAAGTGGAAAACGTCTAGGCGGGCTGCTCTCCGTTCGCGCAGATGGTCTCAAGAGCCTGGTATATCTCTTGTTCCAAAAGATCTTGGACTTTCCGCTGATCCGTTTCGTGGGCGAGTTGATCAGCGATTCGCGCGGGAATGTTCAGCATGGTGTCACGCACCAGTCTCGCCAATTCGAACCATTCCCGGTCCACATCTTCCGCCTTGATGAGCGTGCCGACCTGCTCGAGATATTCCAATTCAGTCAGATTCGCCTTGAACATCTCGCGGCGCGCTTGACTCTCGATGAACTTCGGATCTTTTTTTGTTGCTTCGTCAAGAGGCTCATCGTCCGTTAGACTTCCATAGACTGCTTTTGTGAACGGTTCACGATCAGCATGACGGGCTTCCTGAATACGGCGATCCGCCTCCTTGAAATCGAAGGGATTGAGGTAATCAACACCGACGCGAATCAACCTTTTCCTAGCGCCTTCCTTTGAAAGTCCGAGGTGCTCCGCATAAAGACTGAGCGATCTACGTACCTGTGCCATACGAACTAACAACCATCAACCAACAACCTTGATTTTAGATCTCCAACTAGTGAATCTACGCGCTCTTGCTTACCCGTGTATGCGTATTGCCAGGGAGGACCCTGGTATCTTTACTTACCCTGGCACTTCCACAAGTTCGCGGAGTCTCCGCTTTTGATTTCGCCCATACGATCTCCTCGGTATGACCGCTGGCCCTGCATCAGGGCAGACCTTCTGCCTGACACAATGGTCCACAAAGTCCTCACTGACATCGAGCCTGACACAGATCGTTTTCACAGCAGCACCTTCATTCCAGAACGTTTTGACCAGCGCAACATTATGTCGCCGCCACGCCCGAACGTGGGCAAGCTGAAGTCCGTGCGCCTTACAATGCCTGCTAAAGAGTCGTGCCATGGCCCCCCTGCTTAAACGTTAAGGTGCGCCCCTCGTTCACCTCCACCACTGTCACCTCACGATGCAGGCAGTGCCACTCGAGTCTTCCGCCTGCCGGCCTGGGAGCTAGAAAGCGGCAGTCCCTACAAAGGGTCGTGAGTGAACCAACTAGTTTCTGAACCATCTGAACTGAATTCCTCCATTTGAGACACGAGACACATAGGTGAGAGGTCCAGCGGACCATCCGACACGGAGCGTGTCGAGATGGTGGGGGACCACCTCCCACCGAGGTCCCCCTTTTATCTTTTCGACTCTGTCATTGCCGTAGCCTTCTCCGCTTCCCTTTCATCCAAAAGCGCTACCTTCTGTATGCTCGCCAAGCCTTCTGCGGTGCAACGATCGAGCGAAACCACGGCGTCAACCTCTTGCCGAATACCTCGTATACAAAACGGTCTGAGAACCTTCACCCTCACCAGCTGAAACAGTCGCTGATCCTGCTCTTGCGTCATCTGAAGCACCGTCTTTGACGGTACGACCCACGGCATATTCATATCATTCCACCCTTTCACCCAGCTCATGAAATCGAAGTGATCGCGACAAAGCTAGTGGGGTTTTGCACAATCACGTCGACAGCCCAAAGGGCACGAATGCCTACGACCGCTGACTTGAAGTCAGCGAAGGGATTAACCTCGATGGCCAGCACCCCCCACTCTGGGATGAGCAGAGTGGACCAATCGCCGTAAAGCAAGGTCGCCGAAGGAATTTGCTTCGACGCAATGGCCCGAACCCCTTCGACCTCGCCATCGTGTAGCGCCCCACGCCAGAGAGGGCTGTCAGCCCCGGAAAACCGCTGGCGGCCCTTCAACAACTCCGAGACCGCTGGCGTGGTGGCGTAGCCCACCGCGCCGACATTTACAATGCTATTGGCATCAGCGACTGTTTTCTGCGCCGCCAAGAGACCGGCGTAGCCCAATGAAAATCCCGGGACCGTTCCAATGCCGCTGGTATTGAGAATGCCGGTCGGCTGCCCCGATGCTCCAGTTCCACTGATCACCGCGCCGTCAACCGTCACGGCCAGATCGTCGGCAATCACACCCGTGATAATCGCCTCACCGGCTGGCCCTCCCTGCTGCAAGAGGCGTTGTGAAATTTCGCTGTAGGCGCTGCAGGTCTTGGGAGATGACGCGATTTGTAAAAATGTAGGCGTGCTCTCTACGGCTTGGCTCGTCTCGGTGGAGAGCCATGTCCCCGTCGAGCCGCCGTTGCCTCGCGGGATGGTGATATTCTCCCGTTGTCCCGGCATGGCTTGCGCGCCCAGTCGATAGGAAATGGATGTATTTCGCAGTCGGTCGACGAACGAGACATTCTTTGTTCCAGCCAAATAACCACCGGCTGAGGCATTGACGGCCTGCAAATCGCGGTAAATCGCATCGGCAGGAACGAGAATCGTGCCCTGATGCAGCGGCTCGCCGAACCGTTTGACCAGCTCATAGTGACAGTCAGCTTCATGCCCGGTGAAGCGGGCATCACCCATATGCAGCGACCCAGCAGTTTTCATAATCGATTCGCGACGGAGCGCAATGGCGCGAAGCAGCGAATACCTTTCGAGATCCCGTCTTGACAGCCCAAGATAGCCCGCCAGGGCCGTCGCCTCGACATCGCGCGAGACAGAGGGAATCGCGCCATCCAACAAGTTTCGCGCCCTCACGACTGCCGCCCGATCCAGGTAGCTCATTCTTTGCCCTCCATGTAAAACTCTTCACTCTCAAGCCACTCTAAACAAATCGTGCACAGCCGCATCATTTCCGCCGGCAAATCGACCAGAGGGTCAGACCACACTCGTTCATGCGCTCGTTCATAGACCCGAAGCAGCACATAGGCGACTGCGCCAGGATGAATCTTCAGCCGTTCATGCACACCATCTCGAAAGACCGCCATCAGGGTAGTCTCCAGAAGTGGCAGCACATCGCCACGGGTTCCGGCACGCCATCGACGGACCGCGTCCACGTCAACGCGGGAACCTTTCCCGCGTCCAACAGATCCGAGCTCCACAGTCGGACAACCCGCTGCAATGTCGCGCCGAAGCGTTGAGACATCGATGCCTAACACATCGGCCGCTTCCTTGAGGCTGACGCCGACGGGTAAATGCTCCGTTTTCATCCTACCGCCTCCTTTGTGCCGTCCAGCCCGTGCCGGGCGACCACCCAGGCCGCCGCGATGGCTCCGGTTCTGGAAATTCGTGAAACACCAACAACACATCCTAAAGCTACTCGCTCGCCGGTCGTAAGCGTCACGAAAGCGTCATCGCAAGCCGCCACGGTGCCTGCATAGCGTTCGTCGGCCCCGCCACGAAGGCGGCCGTCAGAGTCGCGATAAGCCACGAGCCATCCAGGTTGGAGGAGTTTTGCGGATATTGCGGATTTTGCCCTTAAGCCAGAATTGTGATGGGTGAGGGGAGGGACACCGGGTGAAGATCCTCCATACGGGTAGTTCACCGGTGTCCTATTCTTAAGATTAAGAGTATATTTTTCCCTCTCTAGCGCAATATCCGCAATATCCGCAAAACCACCCAGGGGACCATCAGGAGGGGGCGGGGGCGCTTCCGCAATATCCGCAGAATCCGCAAAACCCTCAGGGGTGGAGGACACACACAGGTTCCGCCAGGCCGGTCTCACGCCCACCCCCCGATCAACTGGGTGTTCACCCGAAATCGATGCGTGGGGCGACCGGCGCGCTTCTCCTCCGCAACTGGAAAAATGAGGCTGCGTTCCTCCAGTGAAAGCAGCGCGGGGCGTAACGACTCGACGGTAGGAAATTGACCGCGCAACGCATTGAAGACTTCACGCCGCGAAAACGTCCGGTGCCGTCCCTGTTGAATCCACGCCAACACCCGCTTCGCCGATTCCACCACGACATCCGTCCCCATCATCCCGAAGGCCGCCACCGCATGCCGCTCGAAAACAGCTGAGAGCGTGAGGGCGGCCGTCGTCGTCTCGATATCGACGAGATGGTCTGCAGGTTCGCCGTGGGCATGTTTCGCACAGTGGAAAATCCCAGCAATTCTGGCGGCGCCGCCAGGCGCCTTTGAGGCCCAATCGGTGAGATCTTGAAACGCGCCGCCAGGTCTCATTTCTGTTTCTAGGTGCCGTTGGTAGGCTTTCCATTCGGCATGCGCGTCGGGGCTAAAGGTCAACCGGCGTAGGTCACCCTCAGATACCAGCCGGTCGAGCAGCGCCGTGATGGCCGCGTCATAGCGCGCCTCCGCCGCTTCTGGGATAGGTCGATCATCTAACCGACGATACCCAAGCGTTGAGCGAGGCACCGCGTAAAAGAACCGAGCGAGCAGCCCGCGCCCGCGAAAACTCGGCTGCCGCGCCAACCCCTGCAGGACGGATGGTTGTGGCGTCACGCAGATCGTGAGCTTCGGTGCATGGAGAAACACAGACTCGCGTGAGCCGCGATCGACACGAACGGGCATGCCTGAAAATGCTTGTAGGACCAAATCGAGGTTAGGAATTCCTTGCGAATAGCGCCCGCCAAGGATATCGAAGAAACCAGCCTCATCTGAGAGGAGAGCCATCGCGCCGCCGTGGTCGGCCATAAGCGATGCGAGCTTTTCCGGTGTCACATCTTGGGTCCAATACCTTGGTTCGCGTGGCACTTCAGGGGCCGAAGTCTCTTCTCGTTGAAGCTCATGGCGGAGCCAGTCGGCATCACCGCCAGTGGCCCGCGCCGCCTTGTGGCGAAGGTGTTTGATCCGGTCGTCCGTTAGTTTCCGTGCCGCATCTGCCGCTTTGAGAACCGGCGAGAGCGCAGCCGCTTGCTGCTGCTCGAAAGCCACCAGCGGTCGAGTCAGCACCTTCAAAACACCTGATTTACGTTCGCCGCTGGAAAGCGCCGCGCACGCCCAGAACGACAACTGCTCCACGTGGCTGCGCGAAATTTCTATGCACCACTGACGCTGCGCCGCCGTCGCAATCACTGCGAGCGCTAGGACCGTCGGGAGTTCTGCCGGGGTCTCCGTTGCCGCTGTGACGGCTTCGATCATGTTGCGTAGCCAGGCTATCGGAATACAGCTCGTCGGTAGGGGGGGAAGGGAAATCGTCTCCAACGCGATTGGCTCAGGATCCTCCGCCGTCTCGATCTGCAGAGCCACATCGGCAGCCACCGTGCCGGGCGTTGACGATGGCACTTCCACGGCATTCGGTGTAGGAGTTCGCATCGCGCTGAGGGCCGCTTCAATCTCTCTTTTGACGGCAGCAAGGCCATGCTTAGAGTGAACATCGTTCCAGTCGTCGCCTGCAGTTTCGGGAATCGCCACCACGCCGCCAACGGCTTCCGCCGCGTCACGCGCCGCCTTTTGGCCGACGCCAGACGCGTCGTTGTCGGCGCAAAGAATAACCGTTGCCTTCGGGTATTTTGCCCGAAGCGCTTGTGCTGCCGGCTTGAGGTTGCCCGCGTCGAACGCGACGGCCACTGGCAAACCGGTAGCCTCATGCACCGACGCGCCGGTCGCGTAGCCCTCGCAGAGATGGACGAGATCGGCGATTTGACCGAGCGTATAACAGCAGCCGCGCTTGCGGCCCCCGGTGAGAAACTTTTTCACGCCGTCGTCGTCAATAAACCCGACTGAGTGCATTGCGCCGTCCGTATCGCGCAGCGGTACAATAAGGCGGCCGTCGCGCTGTCGGCGTAGGCCGTGGGACTTGACTTGTTTTCTGACCAGATAGGGGTGCTCGTCCGACGAGGGTTTAGCTGCCTCCCAGACTCGGCGGGCCTTGGCCGCTGCATCCGATTGCCGCCGACGCTCCTCGTCCTCGCGCTGTCGTTTGATCGAAGCGAGGTGTTTTGCATGAGCCGCGCGCTCCTTGGGCGACATTGCCCGGGTGTGCTTACCGCACCAGTCGTGCTTCAGCCCTGATCGCCAATCGCCGAAGGCTCCGGCGGGCGAATCATCATCAAAAAAGACATACCACCCACTGTCATCGCCTCGGTTGCCATTTGTGGCGAACCGATGAATCTTGCCATCGGCGATCACGCGGTCTGGCGGAGTCAATCCCGCGTTCGCTATTGCCTGAATAAACGCTTCTGTTGTAGAATCCATGTTCGTTTCCCCAGTGTTTTAGGCCGCCGTCCGGTCGCATGGATGGGCGGCCTCTTTGTTTGGGCACCTCACGCGGCGCGTCGCAATCCTCGATCCTTAGAATGATGGTATTTTAAAGATGCGTCGACAATCTTCTGTATGACCACCGGTAAAACTTCGCCGATGTGCCGAAAGTCAGGTTGAGGGATCGGCGCGCTCAGCGGAGAGGGCTCAGACCGCTTGTCTCGAGCTACTGCACGCCTACTCATGGCGGCCTCGACGGTTGGAGGCTGTACGTGCGGCAGAGGCCAATTGGAGCGCCTGGCTTTGTTGGTTTCCACGCTGGCCGATGCGCTCAGTAATCCAGCTCTCAATCTCTGAGCGAAGCCATCCAACGGAATTTGCCGACAACCTTATCCGTTTCGGGGCCTTCCCTTCACGCTCGAGTCTCCACCATTGAACCCGGCTCAACTGTGTGAGCTGGAATCGGTCTCGCTCACGCAAGATTTGTAAGGTGTCCATTCCCCCCCCCTTTGTGTATCGCCACTCAATGCGGCGTAATGCGCTGAACAATAACGAACCGCTCCGCCTCGGGGGAGAGTGGGAAAACTATGAAAGGCGGTTTTTCGCCCCGGAAATAACGGGAGGACTACTGTTTACCGGCGAGTCGCCGCGCCACGATGAACCGGCAGGCGAGTTCTTTGTCGGAGACGGAGTTGAGAGAGTTCAACGCAGTCTTCACTACTGAAGCAAATTTGCCCTTTCGAGGAGCTGGCAAGGTACGGCGCGACGCTCCTGAGCCTTGGGCTTCCAGCGCTTGGCCAATTGTGGCAAAGACTAGCTGCATCCGAAGTAAGCGTTTCCCGTCTGGTGTCCGTATCCATCCGTCGGGCACCTGATCGAGTGATAAGTTGCACTGTATCCACTTCTGAACATTTCGTTTGATGGTTGTCAGATCATTCCGTTTCCCTGGGATCCTACGAGAGACAGCCTCAACAAGATTCTGCATGGATTGATTTCGAGGGAAACGTTCTCCCCAGTCGTTCCAGATCTTGCCACATTCAGCTTCAATCCGTGCTGAGAGCGATGGCCGCCCACCTTTACTCACAACACCCCCTTTCCTGCGTCTAAAGTACTCGCGAGCCTGGCGCGCGGCTTCCTTCACAAAGTCCTTTTCGTTAAGACTCCGGTTAGTCGCGATAGTGAACTTACCTGGCTGCATCATCGGTTCAGACATAGCTGCTCCTCTTACCCACCGTGATCTTATGGATGTGATCCTACCCCAACCCCACGGAGCGGAATGACGTTATCCGCCGCTTCGGCTGCGAGTAGTCGTGACAGCCAGACTGACCATTTCTCCATGGCGTCTCGTCGTCGTTCCAATAAGAGCGACTGGTCATAGACTTGTTTCGTGATAGTGTTTGGCGCATGGCCCAGCAGCGAGGCCAAGATCTCCGGTGGAGTTCCTATCTCGCCGTGCCAGGTGGCAAATGTTCGTCGGAGATCGTGCACGGTTGCATCACCAATGCCGAGGGTATGCCGATGTCGAACAAGAGCACAGGTAAGGGCAGCTGGTGTAATAGGTCGCCCATGGCGTGTACTGGGGAAAAGCCACGCGCTCGGCTCCGGATCGTGCGGTTTACGATCTTTGCGGTTGAGCCTGGTTGGTTGTGGGCGAACCCTTACCTCGTCAATTTCTGCGAGCAGATCCAACGCGAGCTGGGGAAGTGGCACCAGTTGCTCACGGTCGGTCTTGGCATTCTCCGGCGGAATACGCCAGATCCGCGCCGCGTCGTCGATGTGGGCACGCTGAGCGAGAACGGTTTCCCCGCGTCGCTGGCCAGTCACGAGCAACCACCGTAGCGCGGCCTTCATGGAGCGGGTCGGCGGGATCTGATTCAGCCCATGCCAGAATGAACGTATTTCATCTTGCGAGAGCACCCTTGTTCGTGGTTGTTCAACTTTCTTGTTTTGGATCTTCCGGAGTCGGGGCAGCTGAACCGCCGGAGAACCATTGATCATCCCCTGATTCAGGGCATAGAGAAAGACACGCGACAAGACACCCGCCACTCGATTCCGCATCACATAGACGCCTCGATCCTCCACACCATTGAGGAGGGCCATCACATCGCGCCGCATGATGTCGCGCGCAAGCCGATGTTGCCAGGCGGGGAGAACCTCTTTATCCAAGATTCGTCGATCTTCCTTCACGGTCGTCGGGCGCATGGTCTTTTCGGCGTGGCGCGTGAGATAGTCATGGGCCAGGTCTTCCATGGTGGGCGCCGTGCGGAGCGCGTGTCGTTCTTCGGCCAGCAGTGCGCCAGGATCACGACCTTCCCGTAGGAGTTTCTTGGCGTCTGCTAGTTTCACCCGCGCATCGGCAAGGCCCAGAGTTGGGTAGCCGCCGAAGATCATGCGCTTCTGTTCGCCGTGAAACCGATACCGAAACGCCCATGCTCTCGCGCCTCCTGGTGACACCCGAACGGACAACCCCGTGCGCCCCGGTTCCGGCACTTCGTAACGACGCTCCTTTGGCTTCAGCGCGTCGATTTGTCGAACAGTGAACGGCATGATGCCTATCTTCCAATGTGACCCGCTGTGGCCCCAAGTGTGACCCCAGCCCGGTGGCTCCTCAGTTCTCCTGTCATGCCCGGGCATGCCGACGAGACAGTTCTGGGGTCACACTTGGGGTCACAATTTACATGAAACAACGTGAAACGGCAAGGATGGGGAAGAACGAGAAAACATCATGAACACTGCACTACAAGCAGGAGGAAGTGGTTTCGAGGTGTTTCATGGAAGTGCATACTTAGCTGTTTTGGGAGCAGGATGTCGGAGGTTCAAATCCTCTCGCCCCGACCAACTTGTATCACTTGTGCTCATCAGTATTTTAGACCTGGTGGTACTTTCCTTAACGTCCTCCCCTAAGCCTCATTCCGTTATCCTAAGCCTGTCTACACAGTCTAACGAATTAGCTATTAGGCCTGACCTAACGAACTGTCTGAAACCCGAAGAGAGAGCGGCAGTTCGGAATTGTCAGGATTGAGAAGGCCACCGAGCAAGCCACCAAGTCCAGCAGATGTTCAAGCGGTTGTTTTTCGTCTCGTCTGACCCCCCTGGTATTTCACGCCATCTCTTCAGCCGAACCAGCCAGAACAGTTGGTTTGACTTGTACCTTGAGTCCGAGATGGGAATGCAAGGTTGAGTTGGGGCTAGGATCTAGGAATCGGTACCTGCGCCTTATCGGATGATGGATAACGTCACAGCAATCAGGAACATAGCCACTATAGCTAAGTCTGTATTTATTGATAGGCTCTGACGATTTCATCGAGAGAAGCGGTCTCGTGGTATCCCCGGCGTTTTTTAAGAGCGGCAAAGTCATGCTCAATCGGATTGAAGTCGGGGGAGTACGGCGGCAGGAAGAGCAGTGTGGCACCGGTGGCGGCGATGAGCTGTGCGGTCTCTGGCGATTTGTGAAAGGTTGCATTGTCCAGTATGACAAGGTGCTGGACGTTGAGGCGCGGACACAGCCGTGTCTGCAGCCAGGTGTTGAAGACCGCCGTATCGCACGTGCCTTCGAAGAGAAGTGGCTCCGCCAGTCGCCCGTCCACACGAGCCGCAATCAGCGAAGTCCGTGGCCGTCGATGCCCGGAAACCAGTCCGTCCACACGGTGGCCCTTCGGTGCGTACCCATACCGTCGTGCTATCGAGGACGCAAACCCGCATTCATCGATAGGGACGGGCCGCTTGCCACGGCGGATGAACCGTTCTCGCAGGCGCAGGAACCGTTTCCGTTGCTGAGGATCACGTTCGTGATAGCCCATCCTTGTTTTTATGGGTCACAGCGAGTTTGTGGAGTGCGTTCCAGATGCAATGTCGAGACACCTGGAAATGCCGCGCCCGTTCCGCTTGAGTCTGATCGGGCTGTGCTTCCACATGCCGACGTAGCTGCTCCCAATCCAGCTTGCGGGCCCGGCGAGGGCCAGGACGCTGGTAGGTCAGGCCGCCAGGCTGAAGCCAGCGGTACACGCTCGCCTCACCGACCTTGAACCGCCGAGCCGCTTCGGCCTTGCTGCCTCCACCGTGAACAAACCCCACGACCCGTTGGCGTAAATCTGGTGAACACCTCATGCCCCCATGATCGCCAAAGTCCACCGCCAATGTCCATCAGTAATTGAGGGCTTGGCTATAGAGGGAGATGAGATCGGATAAGAGATCCTGTTGTTCAAGCCGATGGTGGCACCGTCATTGTGTGGCCTTATAGATCAGCGTCTTGGGTGGGAAGGAGTGTGCCTCCTTGGTATTGGCAATAGGAAACGTTCTTTCGAAATCAGAGATGGTGTGATTGGCCTGTAGGTCTGGACCACTCTTTGGAGTGAAATAGGTTGTGAATAGGCCCAAGCAAAGCTCCAGTCTACATCAACAGTCTGGATTAGCTCGCCGCACTGAACAGGAGGCGGGACGAGCCGTGAGTATCCGATCTCTCAAGTAATGTGCGGTACTCCCTAATCTGCAGTAGCGGATGAGGGTGGCTTTGCTGGAATTTGCTTTTGTCGGAGCAGTTTGGTCAAGTAGGTTCGCTGTAGTCCCAACTCTGTTGCAGCTTTGGTTTGATTCCATCCGTTCCGCCGGAGGGCATTCTCGATGAGCTTCTGACTGTAGGCGTCCATGCTCTCGTGGTAGGAGAACAACAGGATGTCCGAGGACAGTTCCTGATTGACCGAGCAGGATGTGTCTACCGAGAGTGGTACGGTCATGAGCGAGAGGTGTTCCGGGCCGATCGTATCACCAGGACAAAGGACAAGGGCGCGAGTGAGGACATTCTCGAGCTCACGTACATTTCCAGGCCAGGAGTACGCTTGCAACATCTGTAAGGCCGAATCACTAAGCGTGCAGCGCCGATTGAGTCCGAGTTTTCCAGGTTGAGTGAGGAAATGGTTAGCGAGCGCAGGCAGGTCATCAAGCCGATCGCGCAGAGGGGGAAGGTTGATGGTAATTACTGCAAGGCGGAAATAGAGATCTTCACGGAATGTGCCTTGCCGGATCGCCTGCTGGAGATTCTTATTGGTCGCCGCGATGAATCTCACGTCAGCCCGAACTTCCTGAGTGCCGCCGACTCGGTAAAACGTTCGGTCGTTCAACACCCGAAGGAGATGGCTCTGCATGGTGAGTGGCATGTCACCGATTTCGTCAAGAAACAGGGTGCCTCCTTCGGCGATTTCGATTTTCCCGGGCTCTCGTTTAATGGCTCCGGTGAATGCGCCCTTTTCGTGGCCGAACAACTCATTTTCCAGCAGATTCTCAGGGAAGGCTGCACAATTTACCGGTACAAAGGGCTTGCTGGATCGGGGGCTCCATCGATGGATCGCTCGTGCAATGACCTCTTTCCCTGTGCCCGTTTCGCCCAGCAATAAAACCGTGACGGCGGAAGAGGCTGCTTGTTTGGCAACCGCGAGTTGTGCAGTCATGTGCTTATTGGTGGTGATGGCCGGCTGGAATTGAGTGTCCACCTCTTTGCGGAGGTTGGCGACTTGACGATGAAGTGTCACAGTGTCGAGTGCTTTGTTAATGACGACGGTCAAGTGGTCCGACGTAAATGGCTTGGGGACGAAATCAAAAGCACCCAGCTGCATGGCCTGTACTGCGCGTTCAATCGTTCCATATGCGGTGAGCATCACGATGAGGGGGGTGGTATAAGTTCCTGAGGTTGAATGGGACTCCTGATCCGGAGTCTCACTGTGCGCGGATGATTGGCTAACCTGCTTCAAGACATCAAGTCCCGAAAGCAGTGGAAGCTCCAAATCCAATAGTACGAGATCAGGTTGTTCCTCCTGGATCAATCGGAGCGCCTCTTGCCCATCGGTCGCTGTCACCGGTTCATGTCCCATCCAGGTCACACGATTCTCCAAGCTGAGGAGGATATCGCGGTCATCATCCACAATCAGGATTTTCGCACGCATCAGTGAAGGCTCCTTTCTAGGTACACAAGTGTGTATCCGGCAAATGGTCAGATGAGATGGGTTCGTGATGGAATTGATTCGGCGGACCCAGTGACTCAGAAGTCGGGAGTGTAAAGTAAAAACGAGACCCGGCTTCAGGTTGACTCTCAACCCAGATGTGGCCGCGGTGCATCGTTACAAAGGTCTTGGTGATCCAGAGACCAAGCTGGGCACCTTGTGACGCGGGCATTGCCGACGGCACTTTAGAGAACTCTTCAAAGATGTTTGGGAGATGTGTCTCCTCGATCCCACACCCGGTATCGGCCACGCAAATTTGAACGATGCCTGGCGATACTGCAGAAGATTCGACGAACACCTGTCCTCCGGGTGGTGTGAACTTGATGGCATTCCCGATCAGATTGACGAAGATCTGCTCCAGTTTGTCGCGATCCCCCCGAACAGTTGGGAGTGACTCAACCGGTCTCACGACCAGCAATACCTGTTTTTCCGAAGCCACCATTTGAAGGCTATCTGCAGCAATCGTGGCGATTTGGTGAAGACAGACGTTCTCTATCCGCAGTTCGATTGATTTTGTATCCAGGCGAGACCAGTCGAGTAACTGCGCGATGATTCTGCTGAGTCGTGCGACGTTGTGTTGAACACGGGTGAGGTAAGTGTGTTGCAGGGGGGTCAAGGGGCCAGTGACTCCGTCCAACATGTTTTCTGCAAAGCTACGAATCGCCGTCATAGGGGTCCGCAGTTCGTGGGAGACGACAGCGAGAAATGTCGATCGTCGTCGATCATGGTCCTGGAGTTGGATGTTAGCACGAGATAGTTCCTCAGTACGTTGTTCAATGCGTTCCTCCAGATGTTGAGTCAGCTCGGCGAGGTCCGCATAAGCTGTGGCATTGTCAATTGCCGCTGCCACATGACCGGCGATCGTGACGAGTGTGTGCAAATCTTCGTCCGTACATCGATGTATCCCGCGATCACCGGCCAAGTATCCGAGGATCTTTCCGTGGCTCTGAAGGGGGACTCCGACGAATGACTGTATTCCAGAGCGACGCACTAACTCCAAGATCGGGGGATAGAGGCGATGGGTAGCAGTTTCGACATCATGGATTAAAACAGGCGTGCCATGAAGGAGAAGTTCAGCCGTGATGCCCCCATTATCCACGATGGGCACTTGAATGTGTTGAACGCCTTTGACGATTTCTGGTGAAACTCCGATGATTCTGGCAACAGAGGCGTACGTCCGTTCCTGGTTGTGGAGCACCAACATCATTCGACAAAAGCCAAGGTTGTCGACAATTAAATGGAGTATGGTGTCGAAGAGCTGATTCATATCGAACAAGGTCGTGTTGGCAATGGTGGTACTGGCTTGATGGATTGTGGTCAATTGCCTGACCTGCTGGCGTATGGTGTCAAGATTTCTGGTAATCGCATGACTGCGGTCACGCAAGGACTGCGTCATGACATTGAAGGCATGCGTAAGTTGCCCGACTTCGTCATTGCTAGAGGGAGAAAGGAACTGCGTCATCTCTGTTCCCTCCGCCAGTTGGCGGGTGGCGGAAGCCAGGCTACGCAGTGGTATTGTGATACGAGAGGTGAGTACGTGAGCCCCGAGTATTCCTGCCGCAATAATCATGATCGTGAGAAACGACACGTTACGGACGACGACCAGCAATGCCTGGTTGGCTTGTGCATCAGTGATACCGATGCGCACAACTCCGACGACTGGCCCTGTGTTGTTCGGTGGAGTAAGACCAGCCGCCTCCTCTAATTCAACTGTACGTTGGGATTGTGATGGTACCCGTGAAGCCTCACGAAGGACAGGCATCGCAAAATCAAGCAGTGTTTCCTTGCGAAGGGAAAAGAATTGGAGCCAGTCTGAAGACTCATCTTGGGAGACCAATCTCTGGTCCGGTGACATTACGAGCCTGCTAATCACAGGAGTCGTGAGCGGAGTTCGAAGTAGTGATTCTGCGAGGTGATCGTTCGGATAGATTAGTGGAGGGGATGCGGGAGCCTCGCGACTCGAAGGTGCTCTCATACGCTTACTTTGTTGGTCTAAAATGCGACCGTCTGATCCGGTAATCATCACATAGACGACGTGGTCAATGGACATTAGGCTTCTCATGAATTGACCAAGTGTAATGTGATCCTCAAGCACGACGCCGGCAATTCGGAAATGTTCGTTATGGACGGTGTTGGTTAATAAGATTGTTCCTAACTCTTCAAGGCTCGAGGTCATCGCTTGGCGTCGTGTTTCAACAAAGTACCAGCTCAAGGTCGAGCAGGTTACGACGAGGATGAGGCTGAACAGCAAGACGAACTTGAGGCGAAGGCCGAAGAAACGAGTTGGCGGACTCAATGGCGCATCGTGGGAAGTGCGAAAGTCGGTTGGCATGGTGGTTCACTCAGTACGTTTCGTCTATGAGCTTCTCGAGCTCTCTGGGAATCGTGATCCCCAAGTACCGCGCGGTCTTTTGATTGACCGTGATTCTGATGCGCTGAACTGGAATCGGCTTCAGCGGCTGCGGGGGATCACCGTTGAGAAGGCGTTTGGCGAGGAGTCCAGCTTCACGGCCGACTTCACCGTAATCAACCGAGAAGCTGAGCAGGGCGCCAAGGCGCGTGAACTCACTTGAAAAACCAATCACAGGAACGTGGTGAGCTACTGCTGATTCAAGGATAAAGCGAATGGACTCGTCACTCAGGACGGTTGAATCTGGAATGAGCCACAGTGCGTCCGATTCGGACAGGAGAGTCCGTAATTGCTGCGGGATGTCTTTTTCGTGTGTGACGGGAAACCCCTGTACTTGAAAGTCCTGTGCAGGAGCCCGCAGTTCGACCTCTTTCAGTTTGTCCGAGGTCTTCTCTGGATCATAGAGCATGCCGACACGGCGCAGGTTCGGCAAAAACGAGCGCATAATTTTCATTTGACGATCAGGGGAGATCTCCAATAGCACACCCGTCATGTTGTTGGCGGTGAGGTGATGTTTGAACGGGTCGAGGATCATCATGTAGAGAATCGGAATATGCTCGATTTCAAGTTTGGCTGCTAACGCCGCCTTTAATCCGACGGCCACCACTAACGACGATTCAGATGTACGGACCCTCTTTGCGAGTTGTTTGCCCCGCTCGAGATCGCCACGCAAATCGTATTCGGCAAATATCGCGGATCCCGGTGACGTGGCCTTGAATCCGTCAATGGCATCGTTGTAGGCCTTGAGATCGGATGACTTCAGAATCGTGACCTCAAGACCAGCTGCTTCAAGATACGTTGCGGGTATCCAGAAGAGGGTGGCGAATACGAGTACGATTCGTACGCGGAAGAGGCTTAAAAGCTTGAGCTGTGTTTGCTGTGGACACGTAGTATGCGTCATGGTCGCGCGAGCATGGAAGAACCTCTGTCGCCTGGCATACAAAGGACGACGATGTGACTAGGTTGAATCATGAGGCCTGATGACGTTGGATCCACTTCAGCATCAAATGGTCGTATGATCCAGTCTATTGGGCAGAGTGTGTCCTCCATATGGGAGGGATTCTCCTGTGAGGCAGCTGCTTGGTACTCCCCACCAAATAGTGTTTGGAACGGTCTCCACATGTTGTTGGTATTGGATCCCGGAGTGCCATTGCTCATGGTAAAGAGAGCAATGGTTATGCCGTGTGCTACGGAGAAGGTGGTTGGAGCGAAAGTATACATATTCGTGCTGGTTGTGGTCGGGTTGCCTGGACGTTGAAACAAAGAATGCCTGCGAGTGGTGTATCATAATAGATTCACACTGAATCTAAAAAGATTCATACCGTGAAGCCTGTCTGACTATGACCTTTGATTCTTTTCATACTAGACCGTTGCGCCCTGCATCATGAGGCAACGTTGGCGTAATAGGTTACCCAAGATTGCACGCAGCTATCTCGCCTTCGTTTGAATGGAGTTCAGGTCCCAGTCGGCCACACCGTTGAGGCCGACTTGCCTTAAAAGGGCAGCACGGAGTCGTCGGAGGGTTGGATCTGCTTGGTCTTTTTCGATCAGCGCACACACACAGCCCATGGCATCGTACCAGAGTCCAATCGTGGCATTGGTACGAACGCTTTCAGGATCACAGGTCATCTTGGGTTCGATGGTAATGATGCATTCGTTGAATTCACATCGTTCGATCATTCCCCCTGCAACAATATCTGGGGCGTGGGAGGAGGGGTCTGGGCTGGCTGACACGAACCAGCGATATTGAATATTGGGCTCGAGTGTCAACCCTAAGGCCTTAAGGTCGATGGTGTGTACCCCTGCAGCTGGTGGTGTCGAAAGAGGGCCTTCATAGATTGGCCTGACTTTTCGATCGTCATTGATCGTGAATTTCAAAGGATAGGAGGTCGGCTTCGACAGAAACCAATTCAAGGTTGGAGTTTGCTTCAGCGTGAGACCAACATGATCCGGCACCAGTGCGACGATTTCTGCGTCAGCAGTCTCTCTCCCACGCAACACGCCCCCGACTCGAGCACGGGGGAGAAGATTTTTCGGTGGAGCATAAACCGGCAACGACAGGTCGTGCTGTTGTCCTATTACCGATGGTGGTGGCTTTTCTGCGCCTGTCCCTACTGTGGCCGAGCCAACGAAACTTATGGCGAGGGCCATTCCTACGAATGTTGAGGTATGGTGGCGTTGCATGTCGACTCCTTTCCGGCTTCAATCATATGATGGGGCACAGTGGCTCGCCTGACGTGAGCTCCGATTAAAGCCAGTTATTCAGTAATAAAAACGCTGACCAGTAGGCCGGATGGCCATAGATCCGGTCGTTCAGGAGTTTCTCCTGGGCACGTTGCAGTGCGACGGCTTTTGAAAGAGCAGGGTCGCGCAGTTGTCGATAAAACTCAGAGATCAAAGTGGCGGAGGCTTCATCATTGATGAACCACAGGGTGGCGAGCGCACTACGGGCACCAGCCTTCAATGCTACACCGGCCAATCCGAGCGCCGCACGGTCATCACCGATACCAGTTTGGCAGGCGCTCAAGGTCAATAATTCGAGCGGATCTTGTCTGAACCGAAAGAGGCCGATCAGTTGGTCGAGAGTCTGCATCGTCAGTTTCCCGTCGAAGGTTAAGAGATACGAATCGTTCACCTCGGTTGAAAACTTACCGTGCGTGGCGATATGAAGCCCGCCATACTTTCCTTCACGCAATTCTCGTTCCAGTCTGGATGTTTGAAAGGCATTGTTCAGAAGTTGATCGCTCTTGTAGAGCTGCTGAATAGATTCAACCTCGTCTGCGACATAGGGCAGGGCGGGAAAGCCTTGCACAGCGGTGGTGAGGCCGACAGTGAGGAAGCGGAGCTTCTCGCGGTTGAGAGGACGTGGGTCGGTCAAGGTCAGGCCAGGCGTCATGGCGAGGGCGAACTTGCTAATCAGAAAGGAGGTTCCGTCGTGGAGTGCGGCCAATGGAATTGTCCGAAGGGCGCTGTCCGGGACAATGACGAGTGTTGAGATCTTCAATTGTGTCAGGTCCGCTTCGAGGGGACGGATCAGCCAGTCATAGAGCTGTTGGGCATGTGGCAGATATTCACGGGTGGTACGTTTTTCCACTAATCGACGAAAGGCACGAATTTCTTGAGTCAGCTGGTCTGCCGATACCGGTACCGAGATGCGTTTCAGGCCAGAGGGCAGGCTCATCAGCAGTTCCAACCTGGAGCTAAACATGATGGGGTAGACAACGGCCGTATCGGCTGCTAAGCGATCGAATGTCGTCAGTCTCGAACGTACCGCATCGACACACTCGTCCTTAAAATAGTCGCGCAGCTCGGCCGTCTTGTAGGCTTCGATCGCATCTCGGGCAGCGAGCAGATCGCCATCCGAGGCGTTGACCTCGTCAGTCAGGGATGCGCGTTGCAGCAATAAGTCAGCGAGCTCAAAAAACAGGGGTCGCATCGTGTCTTGCTCGCCGACTGCGCGATCGGAGGAGGCCTGTGCTAGTTCGACACGAATCGGTTGAAGTGTCAGCGTGGCTTGCTGGTAAGAGGCGATAGCCTGGTCAAGTTGTCCAGTTGCTGCCAACTGACGTCCCAACTGCCATTGCCAACGATAGAGTGATTCCGGCGCATCCACGGATTGCGCGGCGAACAGCGCTCGCCTGGTGAGCTGCAACGCTTCATCCATGCGGAACGATGTTTCGTAGAGTTGGCCAAGGTACCCCAGGGCATAGGAGAGGGTCCGTTTGTCGCCTTGGCGCTCTGCGACGGTGGCGGCTTCCTGGAGCACGCCGGCTGTGCGCAATAAGAGCGCATCATGTTCTTGGGGAAGGTGAGGGAGCAGTCGCTGGTAGGCCACCGCGATGCCGATCAGCGCGAGCGACGTCTGTCTGGACGGAGGCGACACCTCCTGTAATTGATTGAGCGCGGCGTCAAGGGTGAGGCGGCTATTGGTCGCTTGCTTGAGCCGCAGCCATGCGCGGGCGGCGTTCGTTTTGGCCGTGGCTGCGAGGAGAGAAAGACCAGCACTCTGTGCATGGGTGACACTCTCTTGAAAGGCGTCGAGGGCCTGCTGATCCTGCTGCTGCAGGACCAGGAGGATACCGAGATCGTTGAGCGTCGTCGCGAGAAGTGGCGACGCATTCTGCTTGTGAGCTAGGACCGATGCCTGCTGAAGAAATTCCGATGCCTGCGGCAATTGCCGTATCGTCAAATAGGTTCGTCCCAGATGCTCGAGGATGGAGGCTTCGACAAGCGGATCGCCGCTCTTCTGGGCCACCCCTAGCGCAAGTTCCAGAGACTGAAGCGCTTGTTTGGATTGTCCTAACCCCAAGGAGGCTTGGGACGAGAGGACGAGTGCTTCAACTTGTGCCGGGCTGTTCCCAGAAGTTTTGTAGAGTTCTGCTGCCTGTTTCCAATAGGATAAGGCAGTGCTGAACGCGCCTCGCTCATAGGCCAGGCTTCCTTCTTTCATGGATAGGCCGGCAGGGGAAGATACCTCATGGGATTCCGATCGTGCCGCAGTGAACAACGCGAGGGCCGTCACCAACAGATAGCACAAGGTGCGGAGGATGGCTTGAGGAATACAGCGTGTGGGTGTCAATATGGAGCCTCTCGTTAAAAGACCTGGACGACCGCCTGAAGGTGGATACCATGGTCCTGGAGGTTGCCCGCGGGATGAGGGACATGATTGAGCGGCACCCCCCAATAGAGTTCAAACCGTGCCCGGTCTTTCGGTAAAACCGTCCAACGTAGCCCCAACCCAATACTGGCCAACGTCTGTGGATCGTCGGTCTTTCCCTTGGCCTGCCAAGCTCGACCGACGTCTATGAACTGAGCGAATTGTAAGAGCGGCTCACCGGTGGCATAGCGGAGGAGTGGAAATCGAGATTCGACTGAAAAGAGAAAGCCGTTGTCGCGAATCAGCGTATTTTCGCGATACCCACGGACGCTGAATCGCCCACCGAGGGGGATCTGTTCCAATGGGAAGAGTCGGTCATTGGCAAACTGTAGATTCAACTGCCCCAGGAGTTGCATGCCCCACCAGTCATCGAAACGTCGAATACCCTGGAGTTGGCCCAGCCAGGAAAAGAAGCGTCCGTCCGGTAGTGGTCCAGTTGGGGACAAACCGGAGTTGGTGGTGGCATTCAAGACGTCGAGGCCGAGTGAAAAGCGGGAACGGACGGCGATCACCGACGTCGAGGTCCGGTGCACATATTCCTGTACAAAGCGGAGGGCACTGACGGCGCTGACTCCGGTGTCCGATGAACCATTGATAAACGGCGAGGACAAATCAGGGCGATCGAAGATCGAGGTCACTTTGTTATAGAGCCGTTCGCCGGTGATGGCGACGGCCAGTTCATCAGTGAGGGTCCGATAGATCGGATGGCGGAGCGTGAATCCAATGATTTCCGATGTGGAATTGAGGTTCAGTTGGCGGAATTGACTTTCGACCACCACAAAGTCGTTCCGACGGTAGGAGGCCGTGAAGGTTGTATCATAGCGATTGATCGGAATCGTATATGAGACATCAATGACCGGGTGGACGCCTCGTGATCCCCCATACGTGATACTGAGGGGATCACCACGGCCGGTCACGTTTTGATGGGCGACCGTGAGCAAACCTCGCTCAGCTCCAACCGCCGGTGTCTGGTAATTGCTGAACTCCGCCCACATCTTCCAAGGACTTTGTTCCTTCAGGTTGACATGGAGAATACTTTCGCCGCGTCGGTCGCCTGGACGGAGTTCTGCATTGATTCGTTCGATTCGAGGATCTTGTTGGAGCAATTGCAATCGTGTCTGAAGCGGCTCCATCCGCAGAGGAGGACCAGCTCCGAGTGCCAGGCGGTCGCTGATCGTTCCCCGCCGGAACCAGTTATTCCCTTCGATATCGATCTGCGACAGGGCACCCTCGATAATCTGGATCTGAATGACCCCATCGACGACGTCTTGGTCGGGAATGACGGCACCAGAGGTGATGTACCCCTCGTTGACATACAAGAGCGTGAGTGCCAGTCGCAGTCGTTCCAAGTCCTCAGTGGTGAGGACCTGGTTTTCATAGGGCTTCGTGACAGCTTCAATTTTTGCCTCGGAGAAGACGGTATTGCCCGTCACCCGTACGGTCTTCACCAAGACTTGAATCTGGCCAAGTTGAGGCTGGGACTCGCCGTCTGGTGGTGTGGCTGGCACTGGTGGGAGCAAGGGACTTGGTGGAGGTATCGAGGGAGGGACGAATTTCTTTTTGAGTGGGCCAGAAGGCTCACCGGATCGGAGTGTTGGGTCGAAGACCGGAGGGAGGGTTTGTGCACCTAACAATGTGGATGTCACTAGGACCATCATGACTAGGCCACCGTGCAGCAGGACCGGGACGAGATGACGACGCCGGTTGTCGCGCGCAGAACCAGCAGCGCAGAGCCTCATGAGGGACAGCCTGTCCGCCCAGTCGCAAATGTCTGAACCAAAAACCCAGACGGAGTCATTTGTCGTAACGACACCACCGGAGTTTTGTTCTGTTGTGAGGCCATCTGTGGTGACGGCTTCAAGCTGCGATTCCGTACCATGAGTCCAGAGGCGTGCTCCGTGTCCTCTCCTGACCAATGCTCCACAGACACCGGGCTGTTGAGCCATCCACCTGGCTCGATCGGAAGCGCCTCCCGCCCTGATAGGAGAAAGGTACTCTGTTCGCCACCAGCTAAGGCCACACATCGATTTTGCAACAAGACTTGGGGTGGGGTGGTTTTTGATACTAGCTGACCGACAGAGCCGCTCAGATTCGATATGGGTGATTGAATTGTTACGGTGCCGTTCACCCCAAATTGGGAGTCCGCGCTTACAAGACTGGATTGATCCTTGAGATACAGCGGTGTGGAAATATTGATACTTCCGCCGTTTCCGTCTTTCGCTTGCGCGAGTACCTCACTATTCTGAAGCAGGACGACTTTCGGGTCGATGGTGATGTTGCCTCCATTGCCGACACCATTGAGGGCAGAAGTACTGATCTTGCCATCGACGACACGGACAAGATCGCTCGCCTGGATCATGATATTCCCACCATTGAGTTGGTTCGATTGCGTTGTGATCGAACCATGATCCACATCGAACTGTTTGCCGGCATGGATGTCGATATTGCCCGCCGCCCCTGATCCGGTGCTACTAGCGGAGATGGATGCACCGTCACGAACTGTTACGGATTGATCTGCCGTGAGAGAGATGTTGCCTCCTGAGCCTAGGGCTTCTCCGATACCCTGCACCGTCGGCACGGTTGGATTGACCACGGTGATGGTGGAACGTGCGCTGCCATTGTCGGGAATCGCGATGGGCCCGCCAGTCGACTGGAATGTCTGATTGCCGATCTGCAGAGTCCAATTCTCCAGCGAGCCGTGGTTACCGGTGGTTTGATCCCGCACGTTCAACGCCCAGTTGCCTGCAACAAGCTCTTTGTTCAATTGACCCAGTGGTTCGCGTGGTGTGAAGGTGCCTGTGAATGGCGCCGATCCGGATGTAATCTGCGTGGGGGCTCGATCGTTGAGCTGGGTGCCAATGAAATTATCGCCGTTCCCGCCGACGCGGGAGAGAAGCGCGAGCTTCGTTCCGGCTGGGCTATCCAATTGCACAACCAGATCGCCGACTTTCTCGTGTAGGATATTGATGGTAATGGTCATGTCGGCGAAGGGTGGTAGCGTGTCGGCGCTGATGCGCGTTCCCTGTCCTTCGAGCGTGACCTGGTTCGCCTGGATCACGATCGTGCCACCCTTGCCGGACCCGCTCGTACTTGTGGTGATAGTGCCTCCCGATTGGAGGAGTAGTTGATCGAGCGTCGTCAGCGAGACATCGCCTGCGTCGCCCTTGCCACCTGTTGCCGCTGTGATACTGGCGTTGTCGCGAACCGTGATGTTCTTGGCAAGCAACGTAAGACTGCCGCCTTTACCATTCCCGCGTGAGGCATCTGAGGTCAGGCGCGTGCTTGAGCCGGCAATGGTGATGTTTTCCACAGTCTTGATCGAGATTGTCCCGCCGGGTCCCCCGCTGGTTGTGCTGCTGTCGATCTGTGCCCCTCCGTTAAGGAAAAGAGTTTTTGCCTCGAGGGCGATCTCGCCCGCTTTGCCCGGCTTGAATACGCTACCACCAGAACCACCACCTCCTCCTGATCCGCTACCACTACCACTTCCGCCTCCGCCACTTAGCGTTTTGGCAAAGATGCCGCTCCGACTCTGACCGTCGGCGGTCAGACCGGTAACCGTGATGTCGCCTGTTGTGGTAATGCCGATCGAACCACCAGTTCCTGTACTGCTGGTGCTGGCTTCAACCCTTCCGCCTGAGGCAATCGTGAGACTATCAGCGCTAATCGTAATGTTCCCCGCATCGCCCGGACCGCTGGTGCTGGCCGAAATCGTCCCGCTGTTCTGGACTGTGATTGAGCTGGCTTTCAGGGAAATATCACCGGCTGCGCCAGTACCTTCAGCGCTGCTAAAAATTCCGCTTCCGAGACCATCAATAGTCATCAAGGTGCCCGGAACTCTGTAACCTTCGACATTGATAATTCCACCGTCGCCTGAAGGGATTTTTCCTTCGGATCCAATAGAGCTCTTGCTTGAAAGTATCCCGCCGTTCGTAAGTTCTAGATTGTCGGTGAAGAGATGTAGGCGACCTCCATTCCCAGAACTGATTGTGTCAGTATGGAGACCGCTGTGGAATTTTCCGGAACTGTCTGTACCTGTAATAAGAACAGTGGGAGAGCTGATAATTAAGTCTGCTGACTTGGCTGACGCAAATGCCTCTGTGTTAATAAATGAACCATCAGCAAGGCTGAGTTGGCCATCCAATTCAACTGAAATATTTCCCGGTGTCTTCAGGCTGGTGCCGTTATTATCGCCGCCGATTTTGGCTCTCCCTCGGAGATGCAAATCGTGAGCCTGGATTTGAATATCTCCAAGTGTACCGGTGCCACTCGCTCGACTTGCAATGCTAGAGTCGGTAAGGTTGATCGCACCCTGCCGCGCAAGAAGTGTCAACGTGCCGGTATTCCCACTGCCATTTGCATCCTGAAACACCGTGGCTTTGGCAAGAGAAATATTTCCTTGCCTGCTATCGATTGTGACGTTTCCGGAATGACCAGATGCTTCTGTCGAGAAGGAACCAACATTGTTGGTAGAATCTATCGTGACGTTTCCGCGAGCACGCAGAGTAATAGGACCAGCAGGATCTGACGTTAATGTTTCCGTTATCACCTGTGCATGGTTGGTGATTTGGATTGACGTCGCGTCCAAAGAGATAGTCCCCGTATTTGCAAAGAGCGTTGAATCATCAATTACCAGACGGCCGCCTCGAATGTGAATGGTTCCGCCACGACCGGTGATGTCAATGGTGGACTGTTGTGAAACCGTCACCGTCCCCAGATCCTGAAAAGTCTGTCCATCGATATTTGCCGCAGGCGTGAAGGTTGTCGCTAACAGTTCTCCGGATGACGCTAGGCTGGCAATTCGCACTTGCTTGCTCGGTGTCGAGAGGGTTGGGAGGTCAGAACCGTTTGCAAGCTTGCCAGACTCTATGGTGATATTTCCTCCAATAAGGGAAATGGCCTGTCCGGTCGGGACGAGCAGCGTACTTCTTTGAAGGGCGATATCTGCAGGTGGATTTGGGCCGAGAAAGCCAAATGCTGCAACAGAGGCACTGGTCAAGAGACTGGTTGAGGCCGTGTGCTTGTCAAACAGCGATCCATTGGAATCTGCGAGTCGCAGGTAATTCGCAGTGGTGAATGTGACTGAGCCGCCGACGTTTAACGTTGCGCTTGGTCCAAAGACGATCCCTGCGGGGTTCATCAAGAACAGGTTTGCGCCCGGGTAACTTGTCGTATCAATAGTGCCAAAAATGTTTGATTGGCTTCCGCTGGTGACTCGACTTAGGATGTTGTCGGTGCGAAGCGTTGGTGTCGTGTTCAAAAACTGCGCAGTCTGATTGCTTCCGATACTGAACTGATCAAAGCTATGGAAGAGAGTTGTTCCGCTGCCGTGCTCGGATCGAGTTCCTCCTGTGATGTGGATAGTGTGGCCTTGTGGTGTGGTGACGGTGCCAAGATCTCCCATCCCTTGGGTGGGTGTGATTGCCGTGGTTATTTGAGCATTAGCGAAATATGGCGTGATGAGTGGGAGCGTAACGCCTAAGGTAAGAATGAGCACAAGTGTTCTTGCACGAGTGTTAATCTGAAGACCGACCTGTTCCATGTGAAAAGTCATCTACCTCAATGGACTGTTTAACTTCTGCATTCGCAGGGATTTGGTCTTTGCATGCAGCTGTTATCTGGATTTCTATCGCATTTCTGTAGCCGCGAAGACCCCGTGGGTTTGTCTCCCTCTGCCTCACATTTGGCTCCAACATTAACTTCAATGAACGGCCGACTGCATGCTGGAAGAATCGCAAGACACAACAGGGACAGCGCTAATCCAGAACTAAGCCGAAACCATCCGCGCTTCATTTTCATATTCCTTCTCCTCCTGTGCGTGAGAATAAAGAGTTGCTCTACCGCTAGTCCTTTCAACGTGGGCTTCCGTCCACGCTCTTTGCCTCATGAACAAGGCCTAATAGCACTTCTTTAGCCGATACTGGTGTTTTGTCATTGGCTGGATGAGGAGAAACCAGAGGCACTAATTTCAGGTCTGCTCCTTCCACATATCCCCCAAAGGTGCGGTTAAGAGCTGGAATTGATACGAGGATGCCTAGTGTGCCAGGGGGAAGTCTCTCTGTCAGTTGACGAATCAGTTTCGGCCGCCCCCAACGAGTGACACGCCAACCTGTTTCCTTGTCACGTTGACCCGTTTTCACCTGGTTCCCCAAAAACCGAAAGGTGACGGAGGAGGTAATCTTGCCATCGACTTCAACGGGTAGGAGGACCTGATTAGTGAAGGTCAAGAGATCAGATATCTCTTTGCTGGGACTAAAGTCCTGAAGATCTTTCAATCCCACATGAAACAGTAAAAATGGGAGGGCCCTAGGTGGTATCCTGGCGCTCGTTGGGTCAGTGCCAAATCCCAGTTCCTGCGCACGAGGCAGATTGCTGCTGAATTGAGAAGAAACCGCCTTGAAATTGTCCTGCAGTAGTGCTTGAGTACCGTCTGTGAAGAAATCGTTTGGCAATCTCATGAAATCAAACTCACCGTGTGGCTTTTTGATCGTCACGGTAGGCGGAGCGGTTTGGTCGGCGATTGCGGTGGTGCCGCTCAGCACAAATAGGCTGATCGCGGCGGCCAACGATAATACAGCTCGTGTGGTCATGGCTGGTCTTTAGCCAATGGGGCGATCTGGACATACGTGCGGTCATGAGAAAACTCATAAAACTCACCCTGCCTTTTGAAAGAGCCCTCGACAAACTCCTCAAAGGTGAGATCCTCCGGGTCATCATCTTTATTGGGATCGTCTATTTCGACTACTCGTTGGAGGCCAACACCGGTCGGTGACTCTCGATAGCCGTGGACGACCAGAGTGTGTTTGCCGCCGCCATTCCACGCGATGACAGAAATAAAGGGATGCTGGTGGCAGAGCTCGGTCTTTACCGCATCCCAATCGTCGAACCGACCATCCACCCACTCATAGTCAAACTGATAGGTATCCAGAACCCAGTGCGGCCAACCGCCTCGAAGACATACCAATGGGGCGTCGATGAAGTCAGAAGAAACCTCTTTCTCGCAACAGTTCGTTTCCCCTAAACGAGGCGCGTACACGGTTTTCACGATGTCGCATTGGCGTGGGGTGGCTGCAGGTCGTGTGCCCAGTGTGTTGTTGAATTCCATGACTGTCCGGCTCGACGCAGCCCAGCACCAAGCGTCCGTGTGTTGCGCTCCCTTCTTGATTGGCAAGGAACCTGTGAGTAGGCACTTACCTGGCCTCAAGGCCTGGAGTTCCTTGAGTTCGTCAATCGAAATAGGTGGTTTATGTGGGAGTGCTGGCCATTGATCGAGGCGACCAGAACTTGAAGACGTCACTGTGACATCCACCTTCACACATGCTGAAGTGAAGCCAAACAATAACGCGATGGATAATCCAAGTATGCTCCGCAAACTCATTCCCCAAATGAAAATGCCCGCTACGATTTTTAGCTCGCGGTGATACATGATCGAAAGACTGCAGCCGATACCTCGCGCCGCGCGTCACTACCGCAGGCTAGATCTAAGTGGCCCTACTGAACCTGTAGTATAGATTCGTTCGATTTAAGTCAAGGTGTAATATTCGTGTGATGGTTCTTGTTCCGATGCCGAGATGCGTTCGAAGCTGTGTTGGATCTGTTGGGCAGTAAGGATTACAACCTACCCTTAGGACCTTCACGTCAGGTCTGTCGCTCATGGTGGATTTGAGCAATCGCGGCTTCCTTGATAAGGTATTGGATGTCCGTGTCATTGAGTTTCACCATCTGTGATATCTCATTCGCCCTATGGCCCAGTGGATCTAGCAAGGTATAGGCCACCGGCACAGGATCAGACTGAAGTTTCCTCACATGATTGAAATACGTAAGCTGTATAGGATGTTACATGGCTGTGAGTCTGAGGCAACGTAAATGGTAGAGGCCAGAGATAAGGAGGCGAGGTGAATCGAAATGGATTCACCTTGTATCAAAACAGATTCACCGTGCGAGGATGCCAAGTAGGTGATTGGAGGTTGAGGGAGCTGCCAGACTTGACCTGTGAGGGCACTTACAGTCGAGGATGGGGTGTTGAGATGACACGGCTTAAAACTGAGCGAAAGATTGTCTCACCGATGATTCTTCTACTCTCGTGACAGACCGTGGGGTTTGTAAGGGACAAGGTTTAAGAAGGGCAGTCCGTGGATCCCGTTGCAAAGGTTCTCACGAGAAATCCTGGCGGGGTCAAGTGGCGTAAGGTAAGCACTGCTGGATCAGGCAATGGCTTGGCCATTGTTGGTAGTCCACTCAGACTGCTTTTTCGAACCGGCAGGCCAGATGCCTGTACGCTATCCTCTCCCATCCAATGATCTGCCGATACTGGAGTATTCAGCCATCCACCAGGCTCGTCCGGAAGATTATCGCGTCCAGTGAGGAGAAAGGTACTCTTTCCGTTGCTTGACTTTGCGGCACAGTGGTTTTGCAACAGCACCTGTGGTGGGCTTGGCTTGGCCGTGAGTTGGCCTACAGTGCCACTGAGGTTCGACGTAGGCGATTGAATTGTCACGGTGCCACTCGGGCCACGTTCAGAGGATGCGCTGACAACGCTAGCCGAGTCGGCCAAGAACAGGGGAGTGACGAACGTAATATTTCCTCCGGCGCCCTCGACCGCCTGGGCAGTAACGGTGCTCCCTTGCACGACGACCACCTGCGGATCAATGAAGATGTTTCCGCCGCTGCCTTCGGCGCCTTGAACTGATGTGCTGAGGGTACTGTTCACAAACCGTACCCGGTCGATTGCTTGAATCGTAATATTCCCACCGTTTGCTTGTCGTGACTCGGTGGCCGTGGTGATGGATGAATGGTCATGGACGTCCAATTGCAGACCGGCATCGAGTGTGATGTTGCCTGCATTCCCGGCGGTGGCTCCTTTGCTTTCTGCAGTGATCGAGGCATGATTCGTGAGTGACACGCGGTCTGTTGCTTGGATCATGATTGAGCCGCCGGTTGCAGTCGGGTTGGTGCCGGTTGTTTTTGCAGAGATCGCACCACCGTTCTGCAGCATGAGTGCAGTGGACTTTACGGAGATATCACCAGCCGTGCCGCTCCCTCGCGTATCGGTAAAGATGCCGCTTTCTCCTCCAGCTATTCGCACCGCAGCGCTCGGAGTGGTGAACCCTTCAACCCGAATTGCACCGCCACGGCCGACAGGGATCTTCTCTGAAGCGGCATCATCAACAAGGCTACTGCTTAAGAGTTGTGCTCCATCTGCCAAGTCTAGTTTGTCCGTGAAGAGACTGAGTCGACCGGCATTGCCAGAGCCTCTGGTAATTGTGGAGAGTATGCTGTAATCAGTGAGTGCGATTTCGCGGCTTCTGATCATCAAGTCCGCAGCGTCGGAAGATCCGGGTGTGCCTGTCTCAATCACGGACCCTCCCGTAAGGTGGAGTCGATTGTGAACCATGATCCGGATGGACTCTGCCACCTGTGTGGTGAAATTATTTCCCACGATCGACCCACTATTTCGGAGGAACAGATTGTTGGCTGTGATCTGAATGCCTCCCAGCGTTCCCGTTCCTTCGGCTGAGGTATAGACGAATGAGTCATCGATATGGATGTCTCCATGTGGAGCGTCCATGATGATCGAGCCGGTGTTGCCGCCGCTCCTTTGTGATTGGGTGGTCACAGAGGACAATTTGGTGAGAAAGATGTTTCCTTGGTGGCTCTGGACCGTGATATTCCCCGCGTGTCCTGAAGAGTCTTTTGATGACGACAGGACAAGGGCTCCAGAGTCTAGCGTAATGTCTCGTTGAGTATTCAGGGAAATGTGTCCGGCGTTTCCTGCTGTCCTTGTTTCGGTCGTCACCTCAGAGGCCTTCGTGATCTGAATCGAGACGGCATCCATGGCGATCGACCCAGTTGTTGAGGAGAGCGTTGAGGAATCGATGATCAGGTGCCCTCCTCGAATATGAATCAAGCCGCCACCCTCACCCCTGGTATCAATCCGAGATTGTTGTGAAATCTGAAGAGGCCCGAAGGTCGGGACCTGCTGTCCAGTGATAGGGCCAGGTTGGTGTAAGTCCTCTACCTGGATGACTCCTTCTGACGCGAGGCTGGTCAGGGTGACTTGACCGCCTGCCGTCACAAGATGGCCCCCGGTTATGCTCACTCCACCTGATAAAGGCGCAGAGGCATCTGTGTCGGGATGGATATACGTGAAGCCGTGGTTGCCACCAATGAGAGAAATAGACTCGCCTAGTGGAACGCTCAATGTGCTTCCCTGAACAGCGATGGCCGCTGAATTGGAATGCAGAAAACCAAAGGCCGTGACTGGAGCACTAGTCAAGAGGCTCGGTACCGTTGTATTTGCATGGAACATCCCGGCGGTAGGGTTGTCTATTCCTTGGAGCCGGAGGTAGTCCGCTGTGGTAAAAGCTACCGAGCCACCAACATTTAGTGTTGCATGTGGTCCGAAGACGATCCCAGCTGGGTTCATCAAGAAGAGGTTTGCTCCGGGATAACTTGTGGTATCAATAGTGCCAAAAATACTTGACGGTGTTCCACCAGTGACCCGGGCTAGAATATCGGAGGTGGGAAGTGACGGTGTTGTGTTCAGAAACTGAGCCGTATCCGGACGTCCAATGCTGAATTGGTCAAAACTATGGAAGAGGTTCGTTCCATTGGTAGGCCTGGTTCCCCCAGTTATTTGTAATGTATGGCCGCGTGGTGTGACCGTCGTTTCAAGATTGCCGAGCCCTATTGTAGCGGTGATGGCGGTGGTTTCCTGAGCAAGACCACGTGAGGTCACAAAACATAGGCACAGAAGTGGGGCGAGGCAACATCCCCAGCACCTTCTTATCTTCCTGCTCATCTGAGTGAGGCTATGGAACACGGAATGACTATAAAACGTTCTAAGCGGTTCCCGCAATCGTCGATTGCAGAGCGTTCCCGAAAAATCGGACCAACGAATGTAAACGCCATGTGCGAGTGATGTCTCTCGCAAAAGTGACGGCGACTCTAAGCACAAGCACGACGGTGACTTCGACCGGCACCCTGGTATCGATGAATAGACAGTCCGAGCGTGCCAACTGGGTGTACTATTCCAGGGGAAGGGAGTGGTGCAGGTTGCGGCTGCAGAGGGGGAGAACCTATCTCAAAATGGAAAGCCTCTCCAAAGATATTGTGAGACAGGTTCTCGCGTGGAAGGCATATTAGGAGTGCACGTGCACCGTGTACCCAGATGGACAAGTGCAGTCGCTGTACTTATGGCAATGCTTTGTAGCATTGATACACGGACATGTCGTAGCGGCATCAATTTTCTGAGATCCCGTCATGACGAGGATTGTCACAAAAACCCAATTCCGGTAATGATTTGAAACCATCTGTGTTTCTGCTGCATCTCTTGCCCCCTTGTGGTTAATAAATTGTCGACTGGTTCAGCCAAATTTTGTTCTGCGCTGCTGCGCACGGTGTCCTTTCTGTGCTGAACATCGCTCAGCTTCACAGACATAGCAAAGCGTAGACCAGGGATGCCGTTTGGACTAGATGGCGTGACACTCGGTAGGAAATACGTATAGTGTATGCGACGTTACCTGCTCTCGGAGCGGCCAGTGCTTCAGCTTTGAGTCTGAAGAAACGAAGAGAAGTGAATCAGAACTGATTCGCATGAGGATCAAAACTGATTCAGTACAAACGGGGGATCGACGTGCTCAGGAAAATTCCGACGGGGCTTGACCGGATTAAAAAAATGTTTTCGTTAAGAGAGGCGCTTCTACTTGACGGAAACCAGCCTTACGATTCACACTAGCCGAACTTGAGCGCTGAGTACACAGTTCACGGGTATTCCTTGGTGACCACCTCTGCACGGATATCTCAGCACTCAGGACCTGGACATGCGCCCGTAGCTCAGTCGGATAGAGCATCAGCCTTCTAAGCCGTTCCGGTCTTCCCTCTTAAGTCCTTGTTCGATGTGTGAAACGCCGCTCTAGGAGCGGTATTGCGCGGTTTTTTGGGCTCAGTTTTGCTCCGCTCAATTAAGGCGAATTTAGCCCAATTTTGCTCCCAAGAGAACACGCCGGGAACACGTAGGGTTGCTATCTAGAAGGTTAGGGGAAAACGCTTATTAATGCTTTGAAACACTTAGCGCACGTCATCATGGCTGTCACTCCTTTTCCATGACGACGCCTTAGCACTGTCCGTTCGCGATCGACACCGACCCCATTCTCTGCTTTGAATTGTGGTCCGAACTCCGAGCCACCACGTCACGTCCATGGCCCGCCGACTGGCCAATGACGGTGAAAACTCTCTTTCTTGGCAGCGGCCCGCATTGGTGGCATCAGGAAGCCTCGAAGGAGCTCCACAACCTCACTGAGTGACACCTGTTCAGCAGCAAGATGGCCTTTCCGAACAAAGGCCTTCCACTGTATCTGCTTGAGGCGATCGTTCACAAAGCGATCTGTCAGTGCAGTGGGGATATCGACCGGGAATGGAGTCTGTCGCCGCACAAACGTGGTCTGGAGTGCTTGACTGACAACAGAGCCCTTAAATGGATGACTTTTAGTGAGTAGCCAGATGTCATAAAAATCCTTCATGCGGCTATTCGCCGAATCCAGGATCACCATCGCCTGAAATTTCTCTGCGATCGCACTCTCAGGGGAATACGCCAGAAGATGGGGGGCGGGAAAATCTAGGAGCGCTGGGAAATCAATGGGAATCGGTCCTGGAACGATGACGTCACCAAATCCGACATCCACCTGCATGTTGAGCCGGATCTTCCCAATGTGGGACATGAACGTGACACGAATGCCCCCATACTGATCCTCAAGACGAATGGGCTGGGCTCGTACAGTGGTTGCCTCGAAGCGGCATCCGTCATCCGGCACCGTTTGCACACAGATGTCCTTGATGACCTGTTCCAGCTCATCCTGGGACAACACCTGCTGTCCCAACAGATCCACATCGATCGTCGGACGCGACAGGGGCGCATCCCAGAGCCGAAGCATGAGCGCCCCTTTGAGATAAAACCGGGTGGCATGCGGCGATTGACTGAGGCGGAAGAGGAATCGTTCAATGGCAAAATACTGGAGCAACTCTTGAAGAGGACGACCCTGCTCCTTCGCGTGATTGAGCAGCCGCTGATGAATTGATGCCGGCAGATTGGATGGAGGACCGGCCATTAGGTCAGCGCCTCCAGATACGGACGCATGACACGTTCAACTCGGCAGAGGCGGGCATATTGAAGGAGTGCACGGGGCGTCACGCGCTTCCTCTCACGGGCCAGTCGTAGCGCCTCCACGGCCACGTCAATGCCGATTTTGTTTCGAAACTTGAAGCAGTCCACCACTGTCTTTGCTGGGCCGTAGACACGAAGGGGGATTCCCTCGATGGCATGCGTTTCGATCCCTTCAGTGTACGCGGCACCTGTCAGGAGAAACACGCGAAGTGGAGGATGGTCGAGCCGTGGATACCGGGTTCGACGAGGCAACGCAATCTGGACCTCGTGCGGGATTTGGGTGGTGAGACCATGGAAAGAGAGTGCCGAGATGAGACAAATCACGGCCTGTGGGACTCGACGTGCCACGACGAGAAGATCCGGATGGCTTGGTTCCGGCAGGTCGGCCAGCCGATATACTCCCCGGGTCACTGCGACAAGCCGCCCGGCATCACGAAGGCGGTAGAGAATGCGTGGATGGATCCCGAGCTTCAGGGCTTGGGAGGTCCGTAGCACGCCTCGATGGCGGCGGAACACGGCTTTCGCTCGGCGATCTAGTTCAAGACGCTTCATGGGTATGGATAAATATGCATGCACTTAAATATAAATGCAAACGTTTTTATCCAGAACGGGAATACTCCCGGCCAGCTCGGGTCACTGTTTATCGATGCGAAACTGTTCACCGATCTGGTTTTAACACCTGACCGAGAGGAAAACTTTGAACCGCACACCGGCCCGTTCTTGTTCGAGTTCTAACGACACAGGATGTCCAGCTAAGGATTCTGCTCTGCATCCTTGACCACTCAAGCTGTATGAATTGCAGTAGGCTTGGCAAGTGGCTAGGCGGTCACGCCTCTGAGGCACCGCGTCCGGAGACGCCGTGCCATGGGGGATCGGGCACCGTCGTGTCGCGCGACGCGGCCCGACCGTGCCGAGTCTAGAGCCGTCGCTCGTCAGGGGGTGTGGCCACACCCGTGGCAACCATGCCACCTCGGACGGTGTCACGCTTGCAGGCGTTCGTGGCCACAGATTCAAAGATGTGTTGCGCCCCTGCCTGGGTGAGGGGCGCAATATGTTGAGAAGAGGTTGTGGGCTGGTCCACTGGTTGAGTCCGTTCATGGTCGGCTCGGCTCTTCGAAGGTGATCGAGGAGTAGCGTGAGGGGCAGCATCGTTGAGGAGGGGAACGGCGAGTGTCGCGTGGTCCCACAACTCCGTACCACGTGAGAAAGAGGGCGGTGCTGTATGCGTACGGCGCCGTCCTTGTGAAAAGTGGTGAATGGCCAATCCTCGTTGCATTTATCCTTTCCCAAAATGAGTTCGCACATCTACCTTTGCGCACCGGATGGGATACATGGCAAGATTGAAAAGACGATGCGTGGCAAGAAATAGGGACATCCCAGATGTGGTTGGATGACAAATGCATCGAAATCATTCCGAATGACGAAGGAGGTTTCGTATGATTCGTATTCTCTGCGCGCTGCCTCTTGCCCTTCTGGCGGGTACTATGATCGCTGGCTGTGCCGATGATTCTTTGTCGGGTCGGCAACGACCCGCGCCTGGCTATGACAACGTGAATATGGGATCGTCGCAGCCGGGCCAACAGCATCGTTACGACGAACCTCCGCCGGCTTCACAACGTGATCCGTATAGCCGGAGCCAGCCTGGATACTATTAGCAGGACGCCCTGACCCCTAGTGTTGTGATGCGCTGAATTGTCAGTATCCGTCAAGAAACGAGAGGAGGGGCGGGTTCTGAGGAATGACAGGGAACGTCCGGTTCATCTCTTAGGAGAGGGAGCACCTTCGCAAGAGAACGCTCCGTGCTTACGGTAGCGCCAGCATCAGATGTCCGATGCGAGCGGAGGCTGGCCGAACTTTGATTTCAATATCGTAGCCGAGCCGATTCAGGCACTCCATCAGTTTGCGTTCGGACACATTGGAGAAGTCCCCGCGCATCATGCTGGAGACCTTCGGTTGGGTGAGTCCCATTCGTGTGGCCGCGGCTTGCTGGGTCAGTCCTTGTTGGCGAATCGCTCTCCGGATCTCGATCACCAGCCCGGTCTTGATCTGGAGCGTCTCGGCATCTGGCAGATCCAAGTCTGCGAAGACATTGCCAGACCCGCGATCGACTTCGATCCCTTTAATGACTCGTTTTTTCATGTCGTCGCTATTTCGTTACGCCGCATGTGGGCGCCGACGTGATCGTGCACGACTCTTCGGTGTATGGGTTCGGCGCGGAGCCTGGTGCTCCATGGCTGCGCGTAGGATGCGGTTCAGCCGCGTCTGATAGCCCTTCCCATGCAGTTTGAGCCAGTCGAGCACATCGACGTCAAGACGCACTGTGACTTGTTGCTTCGCCGGTGGCCAGGCCTCGGTTGCCTTCTTGAAAAACGAGCGATCCAGTGGTGGGATCTCCGAATAGTCGATGTCCCGATCCTTCAGTCGGTCAAGTCTCGCCAAGTCGCTTTTGATAGATTTTCTGCTCACGTCGGTTCGCCTTTCTCATGGAGATCATGCGCGTCACCTCGTGGCCACGCGGGGCGTGAGCCATCACCACAATCCGCCCAGCGAGCATGCCGAGAGTGACCAACCGTTTCTCTCCATAGTCGAAACGGTCATCGATGAAGCTGACGCAGCGACCGGCGAAGACCTGTTCGGCATCGGCAAAGTCCAAGCCGTGCTTGGCACGATTGCTGCGGTTCTTGGCTTCGTTCCATTCATAACGCACGATAAAGTGTAACTACTTTTGTCGTGCTACGCAAGTCAACCATGCGACCGGTTGCCTGGGTAATCTCTTCGCGAGCGAAGGCTCCGGTCGAGGACAAGGACTGGTCTATTTTGGTGGTTACGGACGGTATGCGGGACAACGGGCTGTTGTCCTCGATATCATCTTCGACCTCGATAGACGGGACCTATGCCTTGGAGCTCAGTCAGCCGTTCGGCGTTCCACCGCGTTCAGCGACTCCTGTGACATGCGCTAGTTGCCTGCTAGACGACGACCGCGTCACGCTAACGACCACTTCGAAGCAGACTCGTTGACTCTCTTCCACCTTCGTGAGCGGGCTTAGTCTCGGTCTCTCTGAGGGGGATCTTCTCGCCTCATCCGTTGAATCTGCGCTGCGATGCCGTGCTGGTGATGAGCGGGGACCAGCGTGTGGTTTCAGGCCCGGTGCCTGTGCGCATCCGGCCGTCGCCCTGGCTTTCCACCGGCGGGCTGCGTCGATCATGCCCGCGCGCCGCGAACATCCGCGTCGTCTTCCGCGGTCATTCCTCCGCTTCGCGCCCACCGGTCCGCCAGGTGGCGGCGGCCTCTCTGTCTCCTTTGTCGTCGCTGTGTGGCCTCCAC